>JBJEKR010000210.1:0-31316 GCA_051878735.1 Prevotella sp.
TACGGGGCTTCGGACAGGATTATTATGCTCGTTTAAGTTTTACCGGACAGCAATACTTAAAAACATGTGAGGTAACCCGAGTAACCGAGGTAACCACAGAGGCTAATTTGCTGCCTCGCGAGGAAAATAATGTTACATCCCGATGGAGCGCATTTTTGATTGGGAGGGCGGTTACCGCGGTTACCTCGGTTACTCCACATGTATTGTTTTCCGTGCAGTCATCTATATATAATTAATATTAATTATTATAATAATATATCATTATACCTTTCTTCATATTTTTTACGCGAGTAACTGAGGTAACCCGAGTAACCGAGGTAACCGTGTGAGCGTAAAACCCTTACCAACTCTTAAAAAACAGCTGAAAATCAACAATTTAATATGAGTTCGACGAATAATTATTTATGAACCGCAGAGACACAGAATCTATGAGTTTTATGCTTCCATGCGTAGAGTTGATGCCAAGGCATGGAGAAAAAGAGTGCTGCGCATGTCGTTTCATCAAGGTCGAAGGCTCTGTGAACTCCTCAATTGCGATTCTATCTAAAAAAACATGGCAGGACTGCTCTTATTCTCTTTTGCTCTGTGGTTAAAAATAAATCACTGAACAGTTCCGACGAAATTCTCTTTATATCTGGGTTATACAAGTCTGTGAATTTCGTCGAACTCACGTTAAATAGGACACCTATTGCTGTCAAATCTGAATAAGGGAACATAGCATATTCTGATACGCAATCCTTATAGATTTACTTTCAGTAATCTACAAACATCAGCTTCTGCATAAACATGACCATGATAGAAGGCTTCATCAGTTGAAGAAATTCCAGGAGAGACCGAAACGTAGTATGGTGTTGTTCTGCGCATAGTGTGGCGCAAGGAACTGCATTCGGTTTCCACTGCCAGCGTTGGCATGGCTATATACGAGGAAGAATCGTGTCTGACGTAGGTGCATGTTGGCATAGACATCGACGAATGGATAACCGCCGAGTTCCACGCGACTTGCCTCGTTCTGCTGTACGGCATACTGACTGAGCTGTGGACTGTAGTCAGGAGCATAGTATTTCGTGAAGAACGTGGCATCGGCACCGAGGTCAACAGACAGCACCTTCGCTATCTTGAACTGTAGATAGAGATTTGTGAAGATGTTGAACGTCGGTACTGGCAGTACGTCGTTCTGACTGCAATTCTGGTAGGTAACGACGTTGTCCCAATGCAAAGGACCGAGTTTGAAGTCCTGCATCAACTGTGCAGTGATGAGGTTGATGTTGCTGCCGCACTGGTTTACTGAGGCAGACATATTGGTGAGATCTGTCTTTGTCCTGTCGTAGCTAATGCCGAGATAGGTGTAGTTCTGTATCTCCTCCACAGCAACACGCAGTCGGGTTTTTGTCTTGCGATAGGTGAAGAGTCCCTCAATGCGTGTGCGTGTCTCCTTGCTCAGGTTGTCGTTGTCCCACCAAAGATGCTTGGAGTGGTAATGACGATGCAGGAACGTCGGATGGAGATTGTAGAAATACGCCTTAGCGGCAAGGGTGACGGTGTCGCCCCACAGAGGGAAATTGAGGTCAGTAGAGAAATCTACCTTCAGTTGTCCTGCATCCTCGCCCGCAAGCCATGTTTCGGCAGAGAGGTTGTAATGGAAGGTATTTCCCTGCGACTTTATGAGCTGTCCGCCGATGCTGACAGTGTTCTCGTTCCACTTGCCCATGACAACAGTCTGTTGCCCGTCCTCAGCAGTAGCGACGATGTCGGGCATGGTGAACTTGCGCAGCTCGTGTGATGCGAAAATCTTCAGTCCAGCCTTCACCCACTTGTTGAAGCCCTCGAGCATGGCAATTGCGAATGTGTTCCTAACCTGCGTCAGCTTCGTCTGGTCAAAAATGGAGTCGCCAGCATATACGTTGTCGGCGTTGGTGTCGTAATAAGTCTTGGCATAATAGTCAGTAGGTGACTGGTATGCCTGATATATATGGTCATAGTTGTTGAAATCGAGTGTATGTATGAAACTGGTGACCGGCACATATTCTTTCTTCATTGTTGCCGCAATGGAATCCTCCATCGCCTTTACAGCTAGAAGACTATCCATCATGGCTTTGTCCTTCACGGATATTCGTGACGTGTCTTTTGCCATAGCCATGTCGCTCTTCGGCTCTTCACCAGCAATAACAGCCCCTTCGGGTCGTCCTTGAGGTGCTTTCTCCTCTTTCCGTCGCCCTCTCTGCGAGCTGTTCTCCTCCCTTTTCCCGATGTCATTCTTCTCGTTGTCCTTCCTTGACTGCTCAGCAAATTTCCTTGCCTTTATTTCCTCTTCTGTCATCTTTACATCCCTATAGAAGCCTACGCTATATCTATGAGTGAGGAAGAAATGAATGCTGTTGTTACGATTCCAGTTTCTGCTTAGCACGGTTGGAATTTCCTCCGTAGAGAACTGATCCTCAAAAATCTCCGGTTTGGTGACATACTCGTCGTTGATGAGTCCGCCATTCTCGGCTACCTTACGATGATAAGTGGAAAAGATGGCATGCATCTTGTATCGGTCGCCATCGTAGGAACTATACAAGAGGCCTCCAAAGTGTGAAGTACTCTGAGAGTCGAAATAGCCACGTGCATAGGAATAATTAAGGTCAAAGCCTACACCGAGCTGTTTGTCAACATTAACAGCAAACTTTGCCTCAATATGATCCTCACCGTTAGTCTTATTGCCACAGTTGTCGTACTTGACATTTGTCAGTGGTGAGAGTGTGTTAGTGAAATGGTAGGTATCCGGCTGGAACGAGACATAATCGTATGGCTGTACGAATGCGAACTGGTCGGTCAGCGGGCGGTCTATTACGATACGATTGATGCGTGGCGTGTAGTTGTTGCCTATAGTGTTGTACTCACCATGCATACCCGTGTTGAAAATCGAGTTCATGAAGAGATGCATACTTGTATCGGGAACAGCTTTCACCACATCCCCGAAGCGTCTGTCAACAGTCCACACACGTAGTCCCTTCGGCACTTCCTTGTTCTTTGTGGTATCGTTATTGTGCTTGTTGAAGTTTTTGTTGGTGTTGGTCCCATCGGTCAAGAATCCATTGCCGTTAGTGTCAATGCTGTTAGGCATCTGCGCATTGGCGATGGAAGCTATGATGATGGCAACAAATATGTGAAAGAGTCTTTTCATCTATACCTTGAATAATCTAAATGCAACCTCAACGGTCTTAACAATCACTGCCGCGCCAATAATCCATCCTCCAGTAGGAACATCATAGGATACATAGACGACTGCACCTATTACCGCAAGAAGCATGAAGACGACATTGAGCACGTTGCGTACCCTCAACATCATCTTCTCACGAGAATCCTCGTCATCAAGAATCCGACGGTGAAGTCTCGACTTCACCATCTCATCAATCTTTTGTTCCTTTTCCGTCGTCATTTCTTGTCGTTAAGCAATGTGTTCAATTTATTGAATAGAAAGTCCTTGCGGTCAACGGTCTTCCTGCGGAACTTGCCGTTGATTCGCAGGAGTCGCTGCTTGTCCTTTCGTAAGGCATTCTCGTCAGTAATCCACGCCTCAGCCGTATATTGCTGCGGGTCGCGTTCCTCCTCGTAAAGGTAATGTATGCGCATCATCTTCACCTCAAGCTTACCGTCGGAGCAGTTTGCCAGCAAATTGTAGAAGAAGCGAGTTCTGTCAAGCGACAATGCCGAGTTCTTGAACACCAGCCACTCCTGATAAACTCCGCAAATATCTCCCTTCTGAGCATCCTCAATGACCACTCGACTGAACTCTGTCTGGTTTGCCTCGGTAGTCATCTTCTTGAAATATTTCAATACTATCTGAAATATTTCGTCCTTAGTTTTCCCTGGAGCTTCAATTACCGTTGAAAACACCACCTTTCCATCAACAACAGGGACCGCTCCAGCGAGATATTTCAAGTCGGGGTTGACTTTTGTCTCTTCCGTCTCTTCCTGTTCTATACGTTCCCAGGTATTGTCTTGCGCAAAGGCCATGAATGGCAAAACGCACATCATCACTATCAAAAATTTCTTCATTGCAATTATATTTTACGTAATTATGTGGCAAAGTTACAAAGATTATTGCTAATATTTGCCATTCTTCCACAGATTAACAAATTTTCATACGATTTACTTCTCTTCCAACAGCGTTCTGAGCCTTACAATCTCATCTCTATATTGTGCCGCCTGTATGAAGTCGAGGTTCCTTGCAGCTTCCTTCATAAGTTTCGTGGTGTTGGCGATACTCTTCTCCAACTGCTCAGGAGTCATGCTACGGATAATGGGATCGGCAGCAAATGCTCCTTCCACAGGACCGGAGTATGCAGACACTTCATATTCGGCAACTTTCTTCTTTGTTTCCTCAACTCCTGCCTCGTGACGCAGGCTGCTAATGGAATTCTTGGTAATCTGTTGTGGTGTGATGCCATGCTCCTCATTGTAGTGCAGCTGTTTCATGCGACGTCGGTTAGTCTCGTCTATCGTTTCCTGCATGCTCCTTGTTATAGTGTCGGCATACATGATAACCTTGCCGTTCACGTTTCTTGCCGCACGTCCTGCCGTCTGTGTAAGGCTGCGTTTGCTTCTCAGAAACCCTTCTTTGTCAGCATCAAGGATAGCCACGAGCGACACCTCGGGAAGGTCAAGCCCCTCACGAAGCAGGTTGACGCCCACAAGGACATCATACGTTCCGGCACGGAGATCTTCGAGGATTTTCACACGGTCGAGAGTTGCCACGTCACTGTGAATGTATGCCGTCTGGATACCGTGTTCCAAAAGATACTCTGTGAGTTCCTCCGCCATGCGCTTCGTCAACGTGGTGACAAGGACTCTCTCGTTGCGTTGGCTGCGCATTAGAATCTCGTCGGTAAGGTCGTCAATTTGATTTTCGCTTTTCCTCACGTCAATTTCAGGGTCGAGCAATCCTGTCGGACGAATAATCTGCTCTACGACAACCCCTTCCGACTCACCGAGTTCGAATTCAGCAGGTGTTGCCGACACATAGATAGTCTGGTTGCTCATATTCTGAAACTCATCGAAGGTAAGGGGACGATTGTCAAATGCTGCAGGCAAACGAAACCCATACTCCACAAGATTTCGTTTCCTCGCCCTGTCTCCGCCATACATGGCATTGACCTGCGGCACGCTTACATGGCTCTCGTCTATCACCATAAGATAGTCGTCGGGGAAGAAATCGAGCAGGCAGTAAGGACGTTCTCCCGGTTTCCTGCCATCAAAGTATCTTGAATAATTCTCTATTCCGGAACAATGTCCCAACTCCTTTATCATCTCCATGTCATATTCAACCCTTTCCTTGATGCGGTCGGCCTTAATAGTGTCGCCAATGTCCTGGAAATATGCTATCTGCTGTACAAGGTCGTCTTGAATCTGACGTATAGCGATGTTTGTCTGCTCCTGTGTCGTCATAAAAAGATTGGCAGGATAGAGCCTGTATTCGTCAAATCGTGCCAATCGAGTCATATTTAATGAATCCAACTCCTCAATGGCATCTATCTCGTCATCCCAAAACGAAATTCTCAGTATCGACTCACTGTAGGCGGGCGCAATGTCAACAACGTCTCCCTTCACGCGGAAGCATCCTCGTGTCAGTTCTATGTCGTTGCGCGTGTAGAGAGCCTGAACGAGTTTGCGCAGAAGGGCGTTGCGATCCATTGTCTGTCCACGTCGCACCTCTATGACATTCTCCGAAAGGGCTATCGGGCTGCCCATACCATATATGCAGCTGACTGACGACACCACAATGACATCACGTCGTCCGGACAACAGCGACGACACAGCGCGCAACCTAAGCCTGTCTATTTCCTCGTTAATCGCGAGATCCTTCTCGATGTAAGTATCGCTTGCTGGCAGATATGCTTCCGGCTGATAGTAGTCGTAGTAGCTAACATAATACTCTACGGCATTGTCTGGGAAAAAGCCCCTCATCTCCTCGTAGAGCTGTGCAGCGAGAGTCTTGTTGTGGCTAATGATAAGCGTAGGTCGATTGACACCAGCAATGACGTTTGCCACGGTAAATGTCTTTCCCGAGCCAGTCACACCAAGAAGCACCTGCGCCTTGTCGCCACGCTTCAATCCCTCCGTCAACTGTCGTATTGCCTCTGGCTGATCACCCGTAGGACGGTATTTCGATGTCAGTTTATATTTGCTCATAAATGCAAAATTACACAATTTCAACGTAATAAACGTTATAAATGCAGACTTTTTTGCAAAAAACGCCTATTTTACTTTGAAATATGAGGGAAAATGAGTAATTTTGCACTCTCAAAAGAAAAAACGATGAAGAAATACTCAAATATCATAATTCTCTTGTGCATGATTTTGCTCAGCAGTTGCGCGGCAGAGTTCAACAGGGTATATAAGTCCAACGACACTGATTACAAGTACGAGTTCGCCAAGGAATGTTTCGCACGCGGCAAGTTCAACCAAGCCATAGTGCTGCTTCAGGAACTCGTCACCATCCAGAAAGGAACCGACAAGGGACAGGAGTGCCTGTACATGCTCGGCATGGCAGAATATTGCGATCGCGACTATGAAAGTGCCTCCGCAACATTCAAGAAATATTTCTCTTCCTATCCCAAGGGCATCTATGCCGAGCAGGCGTGCTTCTACATCGGGCAATCGCTCTATCAATCCACTCCAGAGCCGCGTCTTGACCAGACAGCCACGGTGGGAGCCATAAACGCTTATCAGGAATTCATCGACTATTTCCCCGAGTCATCATATAAGGACAGGGCACAGCAGCGCCTTTACGAACTGCAGGACAAACTGATACTGAAGGAGTATCTCTCGGCAAGACTTTACTACAACCTCGGCGATTATTTCGGCAACTGCTACAATGGAGGCTCCAACTACGAGGCATGCATAGTAACCTCGGAGAACACCTTGAAGACCTACCCCTTCACCAGTTTGCGCGAGGAATTCTCCGTGCTCATCATGAAGAGCAAGTTTGAGCTGGCGCAGCAGAGTGTAGAGGAAAAGCGCATTGACCGCTATCGCGAGGCTGAGGATGAATGTTACGGCTTCATCAACGAGTTTCCCGAGAGCAAGGAGCGTGCCACTGCCGAGAAATATCTCGCCAAGTGCAAGAAAATAACGGGCGACTGAATGTAAATTAAAGAATAAAGAATTAAAGGACGATTCCTTTGGTACGACGAAAGACAAATAAAATAATATAAGGACAATGGATTACAAGAAATCAAAGGCTCCGGTAAACACCGTGACCCGCAACATCATGGATCTTTGCAAAGACACAGAGAACATCTACGAAAGCGTTGCCATCATTTCAAAGCGCGCCAATCAAATTTCTGTGCAGATTAAAGAAGACCTTAGCAAGAAACTTGCTGAATTCGCTTCCTATAACGACAGCCTTGAGGAAGTGTTCGAGAACCGTGAGCAGATAGAAATCTCACGCTACTACGAGAAGCTCCCCAAGCCATCACTTCTCGCTACACAGGAGTTCGTAGAGAACAAAGTCTATTGGCGTGACCAGCAGAAAGACTCACAGAACCTATAATCCCCAACAAGGCAGAACGAAATGATACAACGTAAACAGACCTTGTTCATGCTGGTGGCAGTAATACTCAGCGTGCTTTGTCTCTGCCTGCCAATAGGCACTTTCTATGCCGAGGGCATGCGCATGGGGACAGAGTACAACCTATGGATTTATACCATGCAGGGAACACGCGACTTCTCTGTCTGTCCCCTGTTCATCATACTGCTGCTCTCTTCTGTTCTTGGCATATACTCGATTTTCACCTATCACAACAGAATCCTACAGGCAAGGCTCTGCGTTTTCAACATGTTCCTCATCATAGGATGGTACATAGTTTTTGCAGTATATAGCCAGGTGCTCGGTGGCGGTACGGTGACTTTCGAGTTAGAGTTTGCTTCCTGCGCTCCAATGTTTGCCCTTGCGATGTATTTCATGTCACATAAGGCAATATGGGCAGATGAAAAGCTCGTCAGAGCTGCTGACAGAATAAGATAAACGAACAATGAAAAAGAAGAAATAGATTTAAGTCGCAGACAACAATGAAAACCATTGTTTCTGCGACTTTTCTCATATCTGCAAGCGAACATGTGCATATTGACACTACTCATATCGGTCTTCACCATAGTGGAATGGAACTGCGAAAATCTATTCGACTGCCAGCATGACACACTCCGGCAAGACACGGAATTCACCCCCGAGGGCAACAGGAGATGGACAAAGGACAAATACTGGAAGAAAGTCAACAACATCGCCAAGACACTTATGTCGTGTGCCGACGACTGCCGTCTGCCTGACCTCATCGCCTTGTGCGAGGTGGAAAACGACTCTGTCATGTACGACCTCACAAGGCGTTCACCTCTTAGGGGAGGTTCCTACGAATATGTCATGACACACTCGCGCGACCCACGAGGCATCAATGTAGCACTTGCATGGTGTCGGCCATCGTTCAGACCTCTTGAGACAAGGAGCATAAGACCCGAAGGCGACTTCGGCGAGCATCCACCTCGTGACATCCTATATGTGAAGGGCTTGATGATAGGCGGCGACACATTGCACGTGATGGTGGCACACGCTCCAAGCCGACTTGGAGGCAAGAAAGCGTCAGAGCCTCGTCGCACGGTTGTAACGGAGGCGATAACCCACGTGTTGGATTCCATATACCATAGTTCGGTCGATGCAAACATTGTGGTCATGGGAGACTTCAACGCCACTGAGAATGAAAAGTCGCTGTCAACGATTGAACGACACGGCATGGTGAACGTCAGCTGCGGAACAAAAGGCAACAACGGCGCACATGGCAGCTATAAGTACCAAGGAGTATGGGAACACATCGACCACATTCTCGTCAGCCCGTCGCTCCATGCGAGGCGTTGCGAGTGCAAGCTCCACGACGCGCCTTGGCTTCTGGAAGACGACACAAAGTTCGGAGGCAAGAAGCCACGACGGTCATACAACGGTTGGAAATTCAATCCCGACGGCTTCAGCGACCATCTGCCTTTGGTGTTGACCCTAAAAAGCCGTTCTGAGGATAAAAGGCAGAGTGTCATTTTTTCGTTGCATAACAAAAATAATATTCCGTTTTTCTTGCAAGAATGGAAAAATAGCATTAATTTTGCAAACAATTTAATCTATATATTATAAAATATGTGTGGCATAGTAGGATACATCGGTAACAAAGAGGCCTTCCCAATCCTCGTCAAGGGGTTGAGACGACTCGAATATAGAGGTTATGACAGTGCAGGCGTGGCACTTATCAATTTCGACGATAACCTCAACGTGTACAAGACGAAAGGTAAGGTTGACGACCTCGTCAGTTTCTGCAACGACAAGGATGTAAGCGGAACGATAGGAATAGCCCACACACGATGGGCCACACACGGAGAGCCTTCGTCACTAAACGCCCACCCACACTACTCACAATCGAAGAATCTCGCCATAATACACAACGGCATAATAGAAAACTACTCCCAATTGCGCTCCCGGCTTCAAGCAAAAGACATCACTTTCATTTCCGACACCGACACGGAAGTCCTCGTACAACTTATCGAATATGTCCAGGAACGCAAACAATGCGACCTACTCACTGCCGTACAACTATCACTACACGAGGTTATTGGCGCTTACGCAATAGCCGTTCTCGACAAGAGAAATCCCGACACCATCATAGCAGCACGAAACCAAAGCCCATTAGTCGTGGGCATTGGCAATGACGAGTTCTTCCTGGCCTCAGATGCCAGCCCCATAGTGGAATACACCGACAAGGTGGTGTATCTCGAAGATGGAAACATCGCCGTGATTAAGAGAGACGAGGAACTAAAGGTCGTCAACATTCTCAACAGGACACTTAATCCTGAAATACAAACCGTTGACATCAACCTCGGACAGATAGAGAAGTGCGGCTACCCACACTTTATGCTAAAAGAGATATTCGAACAGCCTGACTGCCTCAAGAACTGCATGTGCGGACGCGTGAACGTGGCTACCGACAATGTGGTGCTAAGTGCCGTGATAGACCACAAGGAAAGGCTTCTCAACGCCAACCGCTTCATCATCGTGGCTTGCGGTACGTCGTGGCATGCCGGCCTTATAGGAAAGCAGATCATCGAGAGCCTTTGCCGAATACCGGTAGAGGTGGAGTACGCCTCTGAGTTCAGATACAGAAATCCCGTCATCAACAGCAACGACGTAGTGATAGCCATATCGCAGTCAGGAGAGACGGCAGACACACTGGCCGCCGTCAAGCTGGCAAAGAAAAGCGGCGCTTTCATCTACGGAATATGCAACGCCATTGGCTCCAGCATCCCGCGTGCGACAGACACGGGAAGTTACATACATGTGGGACCTGAGATAGGCGTTGCCTCAACAAAGGCGTTCACAGGACAGGTTACCGTGCTCACGATGATTGCACTGGCACTGGCCAAGGAACGCGGCACCATAAGCCCGAAAGAATACCTCGAATTGGTAGAGGAGCTGCACGACATTCCCGACAAGATGAGGGAAGTTTTGGCACTCAACGAACGCATTGCAGACATAAGCCGCACCTTCACCTATGCCCGCGACTTCCTTTTCCTCGGACGCGGCTACAGCTATCCTGTGGCACTGGAAGGAGCCTTGAAACTGAAGGAGATAAGCTATATACACGCCGAAGGCTATCCTGCCGCGGAAATGAAGCATGGGCCAATAGCCCTCATAGATTCCGACATGCCCGTCGTGGTCATTGCCACACACAACACCATGTACGAGAAGGTTATCAGCAACATACAGGAAGTGAAGGCAAGAAAAGGCAAGGTAATAGCCATCGTAAGCAAAGACGACAATACCATCAGTCACATTGCCGACGAGGTTATAGAAATGCCATCGACAATGGAGTGCCTCGAACCACTTCTCGCCACTATCCCACTCCAACTTCTTGCATACCACATAGCCGTTTGCAAGGGAAAGGACGTTGACCAGCCACGAAATCTGGCAAAATCGGTGACAGTAGAATAAAAGTTATTATATCACAACAGAGATAAACAACACAACAGAATAGAATGGAGCAGTTAAAACACGAATGTGGAGTAGCAATGATAAGGCTTCTTAAGCCTCTCGACTACTACCAGCGCAAGTACGGCACATGGATGTATGGCATGAACAAGCTCTACCTCATGATGGAGAAACAGCACAACCGCGGACAGGAAGGAGCGGGCATGGCATGCGTAAAACTTGGAACAGTACCTGGTAACGAATACATGTTCCGCGAAAAGGCGGAAGGTTCCAACGCCATTACCGAAATCTTCAAGAACGCCCAAAAAGGATTCGCTTCGCTCACTCCAAACCAAATTTCCGACCCCGAATACGCAAAGAAGAATCTTGCCTTCGCTGGAGAAATCTACATGGGACACTTGAGATACTCTACCACTGGAAAGAGTGGGCTGACATACATTCACCCGTTCCTGCGACGCAATAACTGGAGAGCCAAGAACCTTTGCCTCTGCGGAAATTTCAACATGACTAACGTCGATGAGATTTTCGAAAAGATAACAGCAATGGGACAATGCCCCAGAATATACAGCGATAGCTACATAATGCTGGAATGGATGGGACACCGACTTGACCGCGAGGTGGAGAGGAACTTTGAGGATGCTAAGGAGCTGGGACTCCACGGAACAGACATCACCAACTACATCGACAACAATGTCAAGATGAGCAACGTGCTGAAGACTACGATGCCCGACTTCGATGGAGGTTATGTCGTCTGCGGCCTCACAGGAAGCGGAGAAATGTTCTCGATGCGCGACCCTTGGGGCATTCGTCCTGCCTTCTATTACATTGACGACGAGATTGCTGTATTGGCAAGCGAGCGTCCTGTGCTACAAACCACTTTCGACCTTGAATGTGACGACATCAAGGAATTGCAGCCTGGTCATGCCCTCATAGTGAACAAAAGCGGCGAAGCAAAGATAGAGAAGATTCTCGCCCCCCGCGGCAACTCTGCCTGTTCGTTCGAAAGAATCTATTTCAGCCGCGGTTCCGACCGCGACATCTATCAAGAACGCAAGAAGCTCGGCGAGCTCCTCATGAAACCCATTCTTAAGGCCATCGACGGCGACGTTGACCACACCGTATTCTCTTTCATCCCCAACACAGCCGAAGTGGCATACTACGGAATGTTGAGAGGCTTTAAGGAACATCTCAACGAAGCAAAGATAGACGAGATAGCTAATCTTGACCACAGGCCAACGCGCGACGAGCTTAAATCTATACTCAACAAATATGTGCGTTCGGAAAAGGTTGCATGGAAGGACATCAAGCTGCGCACATTCATTACCGAGGGAAACTCTCGCAACGACTTGGCTTCACATGTTTACGACATCACGTACGAGGTGCTTGAGCCATACGTGGACAATCTCGTAGTCATCGACGACAGCATAGTGCGCGGTACCACTCTCCGCGAAAGCATTATAAAGATTCTCGACCGTCTGCATCCCAAGAAAATCATTCTCGTAAGCTCTGCACCACAAATCAGATACCCCGACTATTACGGAATAGACATGGCTCGACTTGAGGAATTCATCGCTTTCCGTGCCTGCATAGAACTGCTGAAGGAGCGGGGAATGCACTCACTCATCGACGAGACCTACCACAACTGTCAACGCGAGATCAAGAAGCCAAAAGAAGATATGCAGTGCTGCGTGAAGGCTCTCTACACGCCATTCACCGTAGAGGAGCTGAACAACAAAATGGTCGAAATGCTACGCCCCACTGGCGTTACAACTCCCATAGAGATAGTATTCCAAAGCATCGAAGGCCTGCACGAGGCCATTCCCAACCACAAGGGCGACTGGTATTTCACCGGCAACTTCCCTACCCCTGGCGGCATGAAACTTGTCAATCAGGCATTCATCAACTACATCGAGAAGGTCTATCAATATCAACAGAAGTTTTAATTTCCTACATAAATGAAAAATGTAACTTTAGTCCTCGAAGACGGAACCAAGTTCTACGGGAAGTCGTTCGGATACGACGCACCCGTAGCAGGCGAAGTAGTGTTCAACACCGCTATGATGGGTTATCCTGAAAGCCTTACCGACCCTTCGTATGCAGGACAACTCATGACTCTCACCTATCCACTGGTGGGCAACTATGGTGTGCCGCCTTTCTCCATTGAAGAGAATACGCTGGCCACATTCATGGAAAGTGACAAAATCTATGCTTCAGCCATCATCGTGGCAGACTACAGCGAACAGTACTCACACTGGAATGCCGTTGAGAGCCTTGCCGACTGGCTGAAACGAGAGAAGGTGCCTGGAATAACGGGCATCGATACCCGACAGTTGACAAAGGTACTGCGCGAACACGGAGTGATGATGGGAAAGATCATCTTCGACGATGAGCCAGACAACATTCCAGAAGCGGCATACGAAGGCGTCAACTGGGTTGACCGTGTCAGCTGCAAGGACATCATTCGCTACAACGAGGGTGCCGGCAAGAAAGTGGTGCTTGTGGATTGCGGTGTAAAGAACAACATAATCAGGTGCCTCATAAATCGTGGCGTAGAGGTGATCAGAGTGCCTTGGAACTACGACTACACCTCAATGGATTTCGACGGTCTGTTCCTCGGCAATGGTCCCGGCGACCCTGACATGTGCGAGGACGCAGTAAACATCATACGTAAGCAAATGTCACAAAGCCGCAAGCCGATATGCGGTATATGCATGGGCAACCAGCTTTTGGCGAAGGCAGGCGGCGCTACCATATACAAGCTGAAATACGGTCATCGTTCCCATAACCAACCGGTTAGAGAGGTCGACACAAACCGTTGCTATGTGACAAGCCAAAATCATGGATATGCCGTTGATGCAAAGACCTTGGGAAGCGATTGGCGCGAGCTGTTCGTCAACATGAACGACGGCTCAAACGAAGGAGTGTGCCACAAAGAGAATCCCTGGTTCACCAGCCAGTTCCATCCCGAGGCTTGTTCTGGTCCAATAGACACTGAGTTTATGTTTGACCGTTTCATCAAAACCCTTGTTTAACAACTCTGACATTCCCGGACTTTCTTGCAAATTCGGGAACAAAAAACAAAAAACGACAATGAAAGAAAACAATATAAAG
This sequence comes from Prevotella sp., assembly GCA_051878735.1. Taxonomy (GTDB): domain Bacteria; phylum Bacteroidota; class Bacteroidia; order Bacteroidales; family Bacteroidaceae; genus Prevotella. The sequence goes on from JBJEKR010000210.1 coordinate 14,114, forward strand.
AAGGTGTTGCTCCTTGGCTCCGGAGCACTAAAGATTGGAGAGGCGGGAGAGTTCGACTACTCTGGCTCACAGGCTTTAAAGGCATTGCGCGAAGAGGGAGTTGAGACGGTGCTCATTAACCCGAACATCGCTACCGTACAAACGTCGGAAGGCGTTGCCGATCAGATATATTTTCTTCCAGTACAGCCATACTTCGTGGAGAAAGTCATCGAGAAGGAACGTCCCGACGGCATCCTGCTCGCCTTTGGCGGACAAACGGCGCTCAACTGCGGCGTAGAACTCTATCGCAGCGGTGTACTTGAAAAACACGGTGTTCGCGTACTCGGCACACCTGTTCAGGCCATAATGGACACTGAAGACCGTGAGCTGTTTGTTGAGAAGCTGAACGAAATAGACGTAAAGACAATAAAGAGCGAGGCATGCGAAACCATTGAGCAGGCACGCAAGGCTGCCTCGGAACTTGGCTATCCCGTAATACTTCGTGCGGCATACGCACTCGGCGGTCTTGGCTCCGGCTTCTGCGACAACGAGGAAGAGCTGAACAAACTTGCTGAAAAGGCGTTTTCCTTCTCTCCGCAAGTGCTCGTAGAGAAGAGCTTGAAGGGTTGGAAGGAAATAGAATACGAAGTGGTACGCGACAAGTACGACAACTGCATAACCGTCTGCAACATGGAGAACTTCGACCCTCTCGGCATCCACACTGGCGAGAGCATCGTAATTGCGCCTTCGCAGACGCTCACCAACAGCGAATACCACAAACTGCGCGCACTCTCCATAAAGATTGTTCGCCATATCGGCATCGTGGGCGAGTGCAACGTTCAATATGCTTTCGACCCGAAGAGCGAGGACTACCGCGTCATCGAGGTGAATGCCCGTCTGAGTCGTTCTTCGGCGTTGGCTTCTAAAGCCACGGGCTATCCACTTGCCTTTGTGGCAGCAAAGTTAGGCATGGGCTATGGGCTCTTTGAACTGAAGAACTCGGTGACAAAGACAACAAGCGCATTCTTCGAACCAGCCCTCGACTACGTTGTGTGCAAGATTCCACGTTGGGACCTCTCGAAGTTCCGTGGCGTTGACAAGGAACTTGGTTCTTCCATGAAGTCAGTTGGCGAAGTGATGGCAATAGGACGCAACTTCGAGGAAGCCATACAAAAAGGCCTTCGAATGATCGGTCAGGGAATGCACGGTTTCGTAGAGAACAAGGAGTTGGAAATTCCCGACATCGACGCCGCACTGCGCGAGCCTACCGACAAGCGCGTCTTCATCATCTCGAAGGCAATGCACAAGGACTACACCATCGACCAGATACACGAACTGACAAAAATCGACAAGTGGTTCCTTCAGAAGTTAAAGCATATCATTGACATCGACGAGCAGATGAAGGCTGTCGGCAACATCAACAAACTTGACAAGGAGTTGCTGCGCGAGGCGAAGATTTACGGCTTCACCGACTTCCAGATTGCGCGTGCCGTAGGTCTTGAAGCCGAGCTTCACAGCATGGCAAAGGCAAGCCTCGTTGTGCGCAACCTCCGCAAGAACTATGGAATATTGCCCGTGGTGAAGCAGATTGACACACTTGCAGCCGAATATCCAGCACAGACAAACTATCTCTACGTTACATACGCTGGCGTGGAGAGCGACATAAAGTTCGAGAACGACAAACGCTCCATCATCGTATTAGGTTCAGGAGCCTACCGCATAGGTTCGTCCGTAGAGTTCGACTGGTGCGGAGTACAGGCACTCAACACCATACGCAAGGAAGGCTACCGCTCGGTGATGATAAACTACAACCCCGAAACGGTGTCAACCGACTACGACATGTGCGACCGCCTCTATTTCGACGAGCTGACCTTTGAGCGCGTCATGGACATTATAGAGTTTGAGGTGCCTCATGGAGTCATTGTGTCAACAGGCGGACAGATACCCAACAACCTTGCCATGCGACTTGACGCACAGAACGTGCCCATTCTCGGAACATCGGCAAAGGACATCGACAACGCCGAGGATCGTGCCAAGTTCTCGTCGATGCTCTCACGCAACGGCATTGACCAGCCGGCATGGAGCGCACTCACCTCGATGGACGACATCAACAAGTTCATCGACGAGGTTGGCTTCCCTGTTCTCGTCCGTCCTTCCTACGTTCTCTCAGGTGCAGCCATGAACGTATGCTCCAATAGGGAAGAGCTTGAGAAGTTCCTCCGTCTTGCGGCTAACGTCAGCGAAGACCATCCTGTGGTTGTTAGCCAGTTCATTGAGCACGCCAAGGAGGTTGAGATGGACGCAGTGGCAAAGAACGGCGAAATAATCGCCTACGCCATCTCCGAACACATCGAGTTTGCGGGTGTCCACTCCGGCGACGCTACCATACAGTTCCCACCACAGAAACTCTATTGCGAAACAGTGCGCCGCATAAAGCGCATCAGCAAGAAAATAGCTGAGGAACTACACATCAGCGGACCGTTCAACATTCAGTTCCTCGCTCGCGAGAACGACATTAAGGTGATTGAGTGCAACCTTCGCGCCTCACGCTCATTCCCATTCGTCAGCAAGGTTCTGAAGATTAATCTCATAGAACTTGCAACAAAAGTAATGCTCGGTCTGCCTGTCGAGAAGCCGCACAAGAGTCTCTTCGACCTCGATTACGTAGGCATAAAGGCAAGCCAGTTCTCATTCAACCGTTTGCAGAAGGCCGACCCTGTGCTTGGCGTTGACATGGCTTCAACAGGCGAAGTAGGCTGTCTTGGCGACGACACTTCCACGGCATTGCTCAAGTCGATGCTCTCCGTAGGCCATCGCATACCTGAGAAAAACATCCTTCTGTCAACGGGTAGTGCCAAGCAGAAAGCAGAAATGCTCGATGCAGCACGTATGCTCGTCAGCCACGGCTACAAGCTATATGCCACCGGCGGTACATCGCATTACCTCTCCGACAACGGCATTGACAACACTCGCGTCTTCTGGCCGTCAGAGGAAGGCAACCCACAGGCACTCGACATGCTCCACCACCATGAGATTGACATGGTGGTGAACATACCAAAGAACCTTACTGCAGGAGAACTTTCCAACGGCTACAAGATTCGTCGTGCCGCCATCGACCTTAATGTGCCGCTCATCACCAACAGTAGATTGGCTTCCGCTTTCATCTACGCCTTCTGCACAGTTGGTATTGACGGAATTGGCATCAAGAGTTGGTCTGAGTATTAAAAAATGCCAAAAAGTTGTGTGAATTAAAAAAAAACCGTATATTTGCAGCGAATTATGTAATAATGCTTGCTTATGAACTCTGGCGAAAATTTTGAATCGAAGATAAACCGCAGTGACTATAAGATACTTGTGGTTGATGATGTGGTCAGCAATGTCTTGTTATTGAAGATATTGCTGACTAACGAGAAGTTTCAGGTACTAACGGCAAACAACGGAACAAGCTGTATAGAGACAGCCAAGAATCAGCATCCTGATCTTATCCTGTTGGATGTGATGATGCCCGATATAAGCGGATTCGACACTGCCGTCATCCTCAAGAAGGACCCCACGACTGCCGACATCCCCATCATCTTCCTTACAGCACTCAACAGCCCTTCCGATCTCGTACACGGTTTCCAGGTGGGTGCCAACGACTTCCTTACAAAACCTTTCAACAAGGAAGAACTCGTCATGCGAGTGATGCATCAAATATCGCTCGTTGCCGCTAAACGAATCATTGTGCAGCAAAACGAAGAGCTGCGAAGGACGATAAACAACCGCGACAAGATGTACTCGGTCATTGCCCATGACCTACGCTCACCAATGGCGAGCATACGAATGGTGCTCAACCTCGTGGTGCAGACCGTTTCGCCTGAGGCCATAGGTCCAGAGATGTACTATCTCATCGACAAGGCAAACAAAGAGACGGAAGAAACTCACGACCTTCTCGACAACCTCCTGAAATGGACCAAGAGTCAGACAGGACGACTCAAGGTGGCTTACCAAGATTTCGAAGTGATGGATGTTGTCACCGGTGTCTATGGCATCTTTACCATGATTGCCGAGACAAAGAAGATTGCCCTCAGCATGGAGGAGAAGGACACAGGGTTAAAGGTGCGTGCCGACAAGGACATGCTCAACACCGTAGTGCGCAATTTCCTCAGTAACGCCATCAAGTTTACGCCTGAGAATAGCTCAATAGAGATAATCGTCACCAAGAAGGACGATTATGCAAAGATAAGCGTGCGCGACCACGGTGTCGGCATCGCACCCGACCGAATCGAGGGTCTGTTCCATAAGGGCGAAACGACCTACGGCACCAACAACGAGGAAGGTAGCGGTCTTGGCCTACAGCTCTGCAAGGACTTCGCTGTCAAGAATGGCGGCGACGTTGAGGTGGAGTCTATACTTGGCGAAGGCAGTACATTCAGCGTCATCGTTCCTTTGTTAAAATAAAAGAATTATTATTATATCATTAAAGAAGAAATAGAAATGAAAGCATTCGTATTCCCAGGACAGGGAGCACAATTCGTTGGTATGGGAAAGGACCTGTACGACAACGACCCAAAGGCAAAAGAACTGTTTGAGAAAGCAAACGAGATTCTTGGCTACAGGATAACCGACATCATGTTCGCCGGAACCGACGACGAACTGAAGCAGACCAAGGTGACCCAGCCAGCAGTTTTCCTTCATAGTGTAATAAAGGCCATTAGCCTCGGCGATGATTTCCAGCCTTCAATGGTTGCAGGACACTCTCTGGGAGAGTTCTCCGCTCTCGTCGCCGCCGGCGCACTCAGCTTCGAGGACGGCTTGAAACTCGTATATGCACGTGCCATGGCGATGCAGAAGGCATGTGAGAAGACACCTTCCACAATGGCAGCCATCGTAGGCCTTGACGATGACAAGATTGAGGCTATCTGCGCAGAAGTGAGCGAGACAACGCCTATCGTTGTTCCTGCCAACTACAATTGTCCAGGACAGCTCGTCATCTCAGGTTCTGTAGAAGCCATCAACGCAGCTTGCGAGAAACTTAAGGAAGCTGGAGCAAAGCGTGCCCTGCCACTAAAGGTCGGCGGCGCTTTCCACTCGCCACTCATGCAGCCTGCCAAGGATGAACTTCAGGCAGCCATAGAGAAGACAGAGTTTGCCGCTCCTAAGTGCCCTGTATATCAGAACGTTGACGGCAAGCCACACACCGACCCAGCAGAAATCAAAGAGAACCTCATCGCTCAGCTCACAAGCAGCGTGCGCTGGACCTCGTGCGTTCAGAACATGATAGCCGACGGCGCTGACGACTTCACAGAGTGCGGTCCTGGCAAAGCTCTGCAAGGCATGATTGGAAGAATCGACAGGAATGTTGCCGTTTGCGGCATCTCTTAAGACAATACCTTTGTTTCGGAGCATTCTGAGTTCTCAGTGTGCTCCGAACTTTTTTATTTACTCCACCTAAAACAGACAATGAAGAAAACCGTTATTTACCAAGTCTTGCCTCGTCTTTATGGCAACCGCAACACCACTCGAAAGCCTAACGGCACAATAGAGGAAAACGGTTGCGGAAAGTTCAATGACTTCACGACTAAAGAACTCAAGGACATAAAGAGCAAAGGCGTAACGCATATCTGGTTCACTGGCATCATCCGCCACGCAACAAAGACAGACTATTCGTCGTTTGGCATACCATGCCAGCATCCAGCAGTGATCAAGGGACAGGCAGGCTCTCCCTACGCCATTGCCGACTACTACGACGTTGATCCCGATTTAGCCGACGGCGTGGAGAAGCGCATGGAAGAGTTCGAAGCTCTCGTCGAGCGCACCCACAAGGCAGGATTGAAGGTCATAATAGACTTTGTTCCAAACCATGTGGCACGCCAATACAAATCTCTCTTTCAACCCGCTGGCATAAAGGGACTTGGCGATGATGACGACCCACAACAGGGATTTTCTCCACAAAACAATTTCTACTATTGCCCAGGTGAACAGCTCTCGCCATATTTCGACCTCTATGCAGGCAAGGAAGAACCATACACAGAAAATCCTGCCAAGGCCACAGGCAACGACCATTTCGACTCTCGACCAGGCAGAAACGACTGGTACGAGACAGTGAAACTCAACTATGGCGTTGACTATTATGCCGGTGGCATAGGACTCTTCGATCCCATACCCAACACATGGCAGAAGATGCTCGACATCCTTCGCTTTTGGGCATCAAAGGGAGTTGACGCTTTCCGTTGTGACATGGCTGAAATGGTCCCCGCCGCATTCTGGTCGTGGTCTCTAAGCCGACTGAAGAAGGAATATCCCGAAACCATCATCATAGGTGAGGTTTACAATCCATCGCTCTATCGTTCATATATTGCCTGCGGCTTTGATTTCCTCTACGACAAAGTGGGAATGTACGACACTCTGCGAGCCGTAATATGCGGCAGCCGTTCCGCTTCTGCCATAACTGAAGCATGGCAATCCACCGACGATATTGCCGACAACATGCTCTATTTCCTTGAGAACCACGACGAGCAGCGCATAGCAAGCGATTTCTTTGCCGGCAACCCGTTCAAGGCTGTTCCCGCACTTGCAGTCTCCCTGCTTCTACGCCGCAACCCATTCATGCTCTTCGAGGGCGAGGAATACGGCGAGCGAGGCATGGATTCCGAGGGATTCAGCGGACTCGATGGACGCACCACCATCTTCGATTATTGGAGCATCGACACGTTATGCCGTGCCACAGCAGAACAGCTCACTGCCGACGAGCAGCGCCTGTCAGAGACACACAAGAGGCTTATTGCCATTGCACAGAAGGAAAAGGCAGTCAGCGAAGGCCTACTTTTCGATCTCATGTATGTAAACCCTGCCTCAGCAGTGTTCAATCCATACAGACACTATGCCTTCCTCCGCAAGGCTGGCAAGACGCTCTTGCTTGTCGTGGCAAACTTCAGCAGCGACGAGGCCGAGGTCAGGGTGAACATTCCTTCCCATGCCTTCGACTATCTCGAAATGAAGGAGGGCGACCACAAGGCAACAGAACTGCTTACCGATATGGCTATCCCCGTTTCGCTCACAAGAGACGGCAGTCTGCCTGCCACCGTTCCTGGCAATGGCGTATCAATCTATAAGATAGTACTATAAGGACATGGAAGAACCTATTTTCAACTCACACAACAAAGAAGAGTTTCCACCGGCACACACAGCCGAACATCTGCTCAATCAAACCATGAAACGGATATTTGGCTGTGAGCGTTCGCGCAATGCTCACATAGAGCGAAAGAAAAGCAAGATCTCATTCATCGTTGACCACAAGCCAACAAGGAAAGAGGAGAAGGAGATTGCCGATCGCATGAATCAACTCATTGCCGATGACCTTCCTGTTACGTTCGAGTTCGTTACACGCGACACATTGCCCGACGATGTAAGCCTCGACCGTCTTCCTGATGACGCGTCAGAGGCTATACGCCTTGTTCGCATTGGCGACTACGATGTCTGTCCGTGCATAGGCAAGCACGTTCGTTCCACCTCACAGATAGGTCGCTTCGAACTCCTTGGCACCAACTGGGACGAACTTGCACACTCCTTCCGCATACGATTCAAGGTGGTGCAATAGGTCTTCGTATGATAACAAGAGAACGACTGAAGGGATCGTATAGTGAGGGCGAGGCCCTTGCCATATACAACGAGGCCAAGATAGAAGGCGACTTCATTGGCTTTTGTCGGCAGTACATGCACGACGAGGACTATCAGGTAGCACGCAACATGCTTTGGGGACTGACAAAGGCAAGCAAGGCGGAGTTGGCTCAACTCGAGCCCATCAAGGACAGCATCATCGACCTTGCCATGACAACCGATAACCCATCAGTCCGCCGCCTGTCACTCAATGTAGTGGAACGTCTGAAAATGGAAAAGGACGAATTGAGGAGCGACTTTCTCGACTTCTGTCTGGAACACGCCATCGATGTCGAGGAATTTCCCGGCATACAGTCACTCTGCTTGAAACTCGCCTACAGAATGTGCTCGTTTTTCCCTGAACTGATGGGAGAGCTGAAACGCACCCTCGAAGCCATGGAAATAGACTACTACAAACCTGCCATTAAGAGTGTCAGAAACAGGATTCTTAATAGCAAGAGGGTGTAACGAATGTCGCTATTCTACCACACTTTTGAATTCGTCAGAAGCGGGTCATTATCTCGAATACAATCTTATCCTTTTCAGAAGGCTTAGGGGTTGCCCCGTCTCGATAGAAATACTTCTCGAAGTTGAGACGTATATCGGAGACAAAGGGTTTTGCAAGACTTAGGGTGACACCAGCCGTCAGACGCTGACGCTTGTAATCGGTGAGTTTCAAAAGACCATCGGTGTCAACAGTCTGACCGTCGCTGTGGTCGCTCATGAAATCGTAGCGAACCAGTGGAGAGACCTTTTTCACAAGGCTCTCGCGTCGGTGCATTTTTATGTCGTAGTTGATGAAGCCGTCGAAAGAGTGCACATCGTCAAACATGTCGTTGCTATAGTGCTTGTAGAGATATTCAGCCTCAATGTGCCAACCATTGGCATGGTAGTATGTGCCAAGGTCATACATCATCGTTGTGTTGCCTCCAGGGGTAATCTTCTGTGTGCTAAGTGTCACATTGAAGCCACGTGGCAGGAAGAACTGCGCCTTTGCAGAGAAATTCACCGCCTTTGTCCAGTAGTCCTTCTGATTGGTTAGGCCAGAGCCATTGAACAGTCCTGCCTCAAGTATTATGGGATTAGCACCACTGAAGGTGTAGCCCAGCGTAGCACCTACGTCGCGCACGTTACCCACCTGTTTGGCTATGAACGAGCGGTTGGCGAAATACTGCTGATGGGGCGAACGGTGGGCATCAATGGTGAAAGGCACACGAAACTGTCCGATGGTGAAGTTCAGCCGTTCCAATGGCGTGACACGTGCGTATGCGTCGAGCATCTTTATCGATCCCTCGTCCGAAAGATCTATCTCAGCCTTGTAAGAAACCTGCTCAATGAGTTTTCCCGTAACGCTGATTCGGGCATTGCGCACCTCGAAGCGTCCCTCGCCCTCTTCAGTCTGATATTCATATTTTCCACGGATAGTTCCGTGAATCTCCGGTGTGAACTGCTGCGCTGCCGCCGTCGTAGCCATCATCAGGAGAAAGGCTGAAAATAATGTCTTCATACTCGTTCTATCACTTTTGTTCTTATTTTGCGCTGCAAAGGTACAACACCCATATTACAAACGTATTACAACCGCATGAAAGGGCTATTAATAAAAAAGATTTCGATAAAAAGGGAGAAATGTTTGGAAATTTAGAATTTTAATCTTAAATTTGCAGACAACTTAAACTTAGGCTATATGGAATATAAAGGTCATATATTGGACGTTTTAAGACGCAAAATCTACGATGGAGTGGTTACGGTTGAAAACGGCATAATCAGTAGCATAGTGCCAAGCGACACGGTGCCAGCCAACGCCCCATACCTGTTGCCAGGGTTCATCGACAGTCACGTCCACATAGAGAGCAGCATGATGGTGCCTGCTGAGTTTGCACGCATAGCAGTGGAGCAAGGCACCATAGGTGTCATTGCCGACCCTCACGAGATAGGCAACGTATTGGGAAAGGAAGGCATCGACTTCATGATTACCAGCGGACGACACATAAGATTCAATTTCTGCTTCGGTGCTCCATCGTGCGTGCCTTCATGCGGCACTGATATAGAGACGAGCGGAGCGACACTCGACAGCGGCGACATCAGACAACTGATGCAGCGTAACGACATCGGGTTTCTTGGCGAGATGATGAACTACTCTGGTGTGCTCGGAGGCGACAAGGAGACACTGTCAAAGATTCAAGCCGCACTCGACAACGGCAAGCCCATCGACGGTCATGCTCCTGGTCTGCTTGGCGAGGAACGGTTGCGCTATGCAAGAACAGGCATAACCACCGACCACGAATGTTCCACACTCGACGAGGCAAGATCATGCGTCGAGGCTGGCATGACGGTACAGATACGTGAAGGTTCGGCAGCAAAAAACTACAAGGCACTAATTCCATTGCTGAAGGAGCATCCCGACAAAGTGATGTTCTGCACAGACGACTGCCACCCCGACGACCTAATCCGTGGACACATCAACCGCATTGTTGGACGAGCACTCGCCGATGGTTACGACCTATGGGACATACTGACAGCCACATGCGTAACCCCTCAACGACACTATAACCTTGCTTGGGGACTGTTGCAGGAAGGTGATGCGGCAAATTTCATTGCCATAGACAGTCTCACGCCATATTTCCGTGTACTCAGCACCGTGGTGAAGGGGAAGGAGGTATATAACTGCAACTCCTACCTCAGCACCATACAGTCGCAAGCTAAGTCGATAAGCAACCAAATGGCAATTCTCGACAACTACCCCAATCGTTTCGTTGCTACACCCATAACCACCGAAGACATCAGCATGACGCTCAACGGCGGCGATACGGCTCACATAATAAGAGCCTATGACGGAAGCCTGCTCACCGACCACGACACGGTGAGCGTGACAGGCAATCCACTCATCGACATGCACTATCCATGGAACGAAGTTCAGAAAATCGTTGTCTATAACCGATACAAGTTGGGGGCACGCCCCGTAGTGGGACTCGTTCGCGGTTTCGGAATAAGGAATGGAGCTATGGCAGCTTCCGTGGCACACGACTGCCACAACATCGTTGCCGTAGGCTCTACAGACGAATACATCATAAAGGCCATCAACCGAATTATTGAGATGCGAGGCGGCGAAGTGGCAATAGCGGGCGAGGAAATGACCGACATTGCACTGCCCATAGCGGGACTCATATCTCCACTTGGCGGACACGAGATTGCATACCTAAGCTCACAACTGCGCGAGACGGTGCGTAGGGCAGGTTGCCAACTCAAATCCCCTTTCATCACCATGGCTTTCATGTGTCTTCCCGTCATTCCCGAACTGAAACTCACCGACCGCGGACTATTCGACTCCGTAGAGTGGAAGTTTTGCAACTAAGTATCCATTTTTATAATGTCAAAGCAAAATAAAAAAGAGGTTGCGTCTATTCTGACACAACCTCTTTAGCTCATATTATGTCTGTGGATATTATTTCTTGTCAGCTTCCTTTATTGTTGACTTATATCTTTTGTTCAGACCATTTATTACATCCTGAGTGATGTCGTGCTTACGATCGGCATAGAGAATGTTGTCGCCAGCCTTGGAGATGATAAGGTCGTACTTCTTTGTCTTGTTGTAGTCCTTTAGGAAGTTCTGGATTGAGTCGCGAAGTGCGGCATTGAACTTCGCTGTCTCAGAGTCAAGTTCAGAGCCGAGGCGGTTCTGTAGTTCCTGAAGATCCTGCTCCTGACGCTGAATGGCAGCTTGTACACTTGCAGCCTGCTCACGACTTGAGAATCCGTTGTTCTGCAGTTTCTGCTGGAAGTTAGCTGCTGCGGTCTGTAGTTGCTTGCCCTTTGCGGCAAGTGTGTTGCGTGCGTTGTTGCTCTTTTTCTGCAACACAAGCGAATACTCCTTGCAGAATTTGTACTGTGACATGATTGAATCGACCTCAACGAAGGCAATCTTCATATCGGTTGTTGAAGTAGCCGTGGCTGTCTCTTGCTTCTCGTCCATCTTTGGAGCCGAGTTGTTGCACGACGTGAACACGAAAGCAGAAACGGCTGCAATGCTCAGTGTGCGGAAAATGTTCTTCTTGTTCATTTGTATTATCTTTTAATTTTTTAATTCTTAATTCTTAATTTCTAATTTTTTATCCCTTCCATCGCCTGCTTCAGGTCGTCGATGATGTCGTCAACGTCCTCGATGCCTACAGAGAGACGTATGAGGTCTGGAGCTACGCCTGCCTCGCGGAGCTGCTCTTCGGAGAGCTGGCGATGGGTGTGGCTGGCGGGGTGTAACACACAGGTGCGGAGGTCGGCAACGTGGGTGACGATGTTTATCATCTTCAGTGAGTCCATGAAATTGATTGCAGTCTCGCGGTCGCCCTTCAGTCCGAATGCCATCACGCCACAACTGCCATTTGGCAAGTATTTCTCTGCCAAGGCATGGCACTTGTCGTCGGCAAGTCCAGGGAAGTCTATCCATGCTACGCGTGGATCGTCATGGAGGAACTGAGCCACCTTCTGTGCGTTGCTGCAGTGGCGTTCCATGCGTATAGCCAGAGTCTCAAGTCCGAGGTTAAGCAAGAACGCGTTTTGCGGAGCAGGTATTGAGCCGAGGTCGCGCATCAGTTGGGCAACAAGTTTTGTGGTGTAGCCGAGCTTGCCGAAAGCCTTTGCATAAGTAAGTCCGTGATACGACTCGTCTGGAGTGCAGAGTCCAGGGAACTTGTCGGCATGTGCAAACCAGTCGAAGTTGCCGCTGTCAACCACACAGCCGCCCACCTGAGTAGCGTGTCCGTCCATGTATTTCGTGGTGGAGTGGGTTACGATGTCGCAGCCCCATTCAAATGGTCGGCAGTTGATAGGCGTGGCGAAGGTGTTGTCAACGATGAGTGGCACACCGTTGCGATGGGCTATGCGTGCAAACTTCTCGATGTCGAGCACTTTGCAACCAGGGTTGGAGATTGTCTCGCCGAAGAGTGCCTTCGTGTTGGGACGGAAAGCAGCCTGTATTTCCTCATCTGAAGCCTCTGGGCTGACGAATGTACACTCGATGCCGAGTTTCTTCAGCGTAACGCCGAAAAGGTTGAATGTTCCGCCATAAATCTCGTTGGAGGTGACGATGTGGTCACCTGCCTGACAGATGTTGAATACTGCATAGAAGTTGGCAGCCTGTCCCGATGAGGTTAGCACAGCCCCTACTCCACCCTCAAGCGTGGCTATCTTGCGTGCCACGGCATCGTTGGTTGGGTTTTGCAGTCGGGTGTAGAAGTAGCCCTCTTTCTTTAAGTCGAAGAGCATTGCCATCTCGTCGCTGTTGTCGTACTTGAACGTGGTGCTCTGCACTATGGGCAGTTCGATGGGTTCACCGTTCTTCGGCTCATAACCCGAGTGAATGCACAAGGAAGCGCGTCTTAATGTCTTTGTCATTATTGTCGTTGTTTTTATATTATGCCTTTTCTTTCACTGCGCATTTTGCCTTGGTTCGTGCCTCGCGGTCTTGGTCCATGACGCAGTGTATGCCACGGTCTTTCATCGCCTTGCTGTCATGAATGTGCTGCGAGGCGAAGCGTCCGTCTTTCCGAAAAATGAGTTTCACGCATAAAAATGCCATGCTTATAGCAATTATTAACGCGGTAGATACCAATATCTCGAACATATTTATTAATTTTGCAAACGATTTTGTGTGAAATGCTGCAATTCTGCCGCAAAGGTAATACAAATAAATCAAATATCGGACAACTATCATAAAAAAATAGCAAAATAATGACTAAAAGTGATTTAAAACCTACATGCGTATTCGAGCAATTTGCACGAATCAACGAAATTCCACGCCCTTCGAAGCGCGAGGAGAAGATGATCGAGTACCTAAAGAACTGGGGCGAGAGCCACAATCTTGACACACGAGTTGACAAGACTGGCAACGTCATCATACGCAAGGCTGCAACGCCTGGCTATGAGGACCGCAAGACGGTAATTCTGCAGAGCCACATGGACATGGTGTGCGACAAACTTGTCGATGTGGAGTTCGACTTCGACAACGATGCCATCCAGACATACATAGACGGCGAGTGGCTGACAGCCAAAGGCACCACGCTGGGAGCCGACGACGGAATAGGCTGCGCCATAGAACTGGCAATACTTGAGAGCAACGACATAGAGCACGGACCATTGGAGTGCGTCTTCACACGCGACGAGGAGACTCAACTGACGGGGGCAAGCGGAATGGAAGCCGGATTCATGACGGGCGACATGCTCATCAACCTCGACAGCGAGGACGAGGGACAGATATTCGTAAGCTGCGCCGGTGGACGCTCCACCTTCGCCACTTTCAACTTTACACGAGAGGCTGCTCCCGCTGGCTACTTCTTCCTCGAAGGCTCAGTCAAGGGTCTGAAGGGTGGACACTCCGGCGACGACATCGACAAGAAGCGTGCCAATGCCATCAAGATTCTCGCCCGCTTCATCTATGCTGAGATGCAGAAGATGGACGTGCGTGTGGCACAGTTCAACTCAGGCAAGATGCACAACGCCATTCCACGCGACGGAAAGTTCGTCATCGCTGTTCCCGAAAGCCAGAAAGAGACGGTGCGCGTAGATTGGAACGTGTTTATCAGCCAAGTGGAGGAGGAATATCACGTAACAGACACAGAATTGGTGGCTGCGATGCAGACTGCCGACCCACAGGAAGTGTTGCCCGAAGACGTGGCAGGTCGTTTCGTGCGTGCCTTGCAGGCTGTTGACAACGGTGTGTTTGCCATGTGTCAGGACGAGGCTCTTGCCGACATGGTTGAGACATCGAGCAACATTGCAAGCATCGTGACCAACGAGGACAACATCAAGGTAGTGGCATCGCAGCGAAGCAACGTAATGAGCAACCTCGACAACCAGTGCAACACCGTTAAGGCTCTGTTTGAACTGGCAGGAGCAGAGGTGGAGCAGAACGACGGCTATCCTGCATGGAAGATGAACCCCAACAGCGAGCTGACAAAGGCTGTCGTGGCAACCTACAAGCGACTATTCGGCAAGGAGCCGATAGTGCGTGGCATCCATGCCGGACTGGAGTGCGGCCTCTTCTCTGAGCGTTATCCGCAGCTCGACATGGTTTCGTTCGGTCCAACGTTGCGCTACGTCCACACTCCAGAGGAGCGAATCCACATACCAACCGTACAGATGGTATGGGATCATCTTTTGGCAATATTGAAAGAAGTGCCAGTAAAGTAATGAAATACATATATATAATAATAGGTATAATGCTGCTGCTCGTCTCGTGTAACGGGCGGCAGCATAGTGCAGAGAACACAGTGGCAGAGTTCATGGCGGTAAACCTCAACGACGCAAATGAAATGAAGATAACCAACTTCAGCCGACTCGACTCCACAACAAAGGTTAAGGACTCGGTGATTGTCGTTTTGCGAAAGAATGCCGAGACAAGTGGACGTTACAAGAAGGGCTTGCAGTATGTGCAGCCTTCAGCACGGAAAATGCTGTACATAATGCGTGTAAACTATAAGCTCGGAACAACAGAATGTTGCGACACTTACTACCTTGACGAGTCACTTGAAAAGGTCGTTGCAGTGAAAAACAACTGACAGTAGCCCTTTTTTCACTGTTTTTGAAAAAAAAGAGCGAAAAGATTTGGCAGTCTAAAAAAAAGTTAGTACCTTTGCACCGCATTTGAGAGAAAGTGCTGCGGTGAACACCGGCAAAGGAAGTTTGGGTGAGTGGCTGAAACCAGCAGTTTGCTAAACTGCCGTGCGAGTTTATCGTACCGGGGGTTCGAATCCCCCAGCTTCCGCAGCATTCTCGACAGATGGTGGATTCATCTAATGGTTAGGATACAAGATTCTCAATCTTGGCATAGGGGTTCGATTCCCCTATCCACTACCAACAAATGTAGCGAGGATTTCAGCCAACTACTGAGACCCTTTTTTAAACGACAGACCTCATGGTGGATTCATCTAATGGTTAGGATACAAGATTCTCAATCTTGGCATAGGGGTTCGATTCCCCTATCCACTACAAAAGGACGCAGGTAGCGTTCTTTTTTCTTTTCTCTAAAGTTTCTCACCCCACTCCACACGGCATAGACAATAGTGAAATCGACTTTTTCTCCAAAATTAACTAAATTTTTGATTGATTACCCATACTTTGTTGCTCGTTAGATAAAAAAACCGTACCTTTGCCACGGAATTACATTTTTAGCGAAAACACATTATGAAGAAGTTTATCATTTTGACCATTATGGCTCTGTGCGCCATAACAAACACTTTCGCACAGGCAGAAGGTGAGAAGAAGCAGGCTGAGATAAAGTTTGAGAAAACCACCCATGACTTCGGCACTTTTTCCGAGTCTGCACCAAAGGTGACATGTGTATTCAACTTTACCAACGTAGGAACATTGCCTTTGGTCATCAATCAGGCTATAGCCAGCTGTGGATGCACAATTCCCGAATATCCAAAAGCTCCAATAAAGCCAGGAGAGAAGGGACAGATTAAGGTGACATACAACGGCACTGGCAAATTTCCAGGACATTTCAAGAAGTCAATCACTGTGCGCACCAATGGTGCCATAGAGATGACTCGCCTATACGTTGAGGGGAACATGGAAGAAGCAAAGAAATAAATTTTGATGACAATACTATCAGGTTTGCTCATACCGATGCTGGGCATCATTCTCGGCTCTGCGGTTGTGTTCTTCACACGCCAACAGATGTCGGAGTTGCTGCAGAAAACGCTGTTCGGCTTTGCCGCCGGCGTGATGATGGCAGCATCGGTATGGTCTTTGTTGCTGCCTTCGATAGATATGTGTGCAGACATGGGCAAATGGTCGGTAGTGCCTGCCTCCATAGGCTTTCTGCTTGGCATTGGCTTCCTTTTGCTCATAGACATGCTCACCCCACACTTGCATTTCGGTACAAGCCAGCCCGAGGGACCGCGCTCGCACCTCTCGCGTACCACGATGCTTCTGCTTGCCGTGTCAATCCACCATTTGCCTGAAGGAATGGCTGTCGGAGTGGTCTTGGCAGGTTCAGAGCAGGTTGACACTGGCATTTCCTCAATGAGCGCGCTGATCGTTGCCCTTGGCATCGCTATACAAAACATTCCCGAAGGAGCAATCGTCTCCATACCAATGCGTGCAGCAGGAAAGAGCCGTTGGCGTTCGTTCACTCTCGGTTGTCTCAGCGGCGTAATACAGCCACTGGGTGCCATTGCCGTAATAATGCTGTCGGCGGTATCAGTCCCCATGCTCCCTTATATGCTTGCCTTTGCAGCAGGAGCAATGCTCTATGTCGTCGTAGAGGAACTGATACCAGAAGCGTCAAGCGGCAAGCACACGAACTTAAGCACCATTGGCTTTGCCATAGGTTTTGTCCTCATGATGACATTCGACATTGTAATGGCATAAAAACGTTGAACTCACACGTTAGCTTATGTTTCGCCGACTGTCACCCTTTGACAGGCGACTGTCATAACTGTGACAGTCGCCTGCCACAAGTGTGACAGACATTGAAGAGACGTTATGCATCGTCTGCAAAGACGTTAGTCACAGTAGCCGAACAAGTCTCATTACAAGTAAGCGTCTCCACGAAGACGTATTGTACTGTCCAAATTAATTGTTTACCTTT
>JBJEKR010000211.1:0-7592 GCA_051878735.1 Prevotella sp.
GGACGCAGCAACAACGGCACTCCGAAATATACACAGGACCGCATTTCCCGCACCAACAACCCCAACTATCCCTCATGGGCATATCCTGCCAACGACTGGTATGACATCTTGTTCAAGAAGCGCAGCATCAACCACCGTGCCGGAATCTCCATCCGTGGAGGTTCGCCCAAAGTGCAGTACTACGCATCGTTCAACTACAACCGCGACGAGGGTATGCTGAAGAGCGACAAGCTGAACGACTTCGACTGCAACATCACCAACAACCAGTTCAACTTCCGCACCAACCTGAACATACAGCTCAATGCAGGCATTCAGTTGGTCGTCAATTCAGCTACGAACATCGACCGCTACCACGGTCCTGTGGTTGACCAGAAGTCGGCTTATTCCTACGCCTTCAACGCGTCGCCCGTAGATTTCGCCCCCGTCTATCCCGACGACGGCAATTATTCATTCCCGCACATCCGTTTCGGTACTACTGCCGCTGGAGCACTCAATCCTTATATGTACAACCAGCAGGGATATATCGAGCGCACCCGCTACAGCACCACCAACCGTGCTGAGTTCATCCACAAGCTCGACCGTGCCGTCAAAGGATTGGAATACCGACTCATTGCCTCAATAGTGCAGAGCGGTTATTATGACAACACATTCACCACAAAACCATACAAGTATTATCTTAGTAGCTATACACCCGAAACGGGAGAGTTCTCACTTGCCGCTCACCCCGAAAACGCCAATGCATCAAAGACATTGGTGGCTGGAGGCGACAACCACAGCACCGAAACCCGAACCACCTTTGAGGGACGCATCTATCACACGGCTGCATGGGGTGGTGCCGAAGACAACCTTCACCAGACATCGTTCACTGGCGTTGCCCAGCTGTATGAGCGCACCTTCACCCCTATAGAGTCGGTGCTTAACGGTCTTCCGCAGCGCAACGTCACCTTTTCCGGTCGTTTCTCCTACGGACTTCTCGACCGCTATTTTGTTGAGGCAAGTTGCGGCTACAACGGTTCAGAGCGATTCTCCAAGGAACATCGCTGGGGCTTCTTCCCCGCATTGGGTTGTGCCTGGGTGGCATCGTCAGAGCCTTGGATGAAAAACATGCAGAAAGTGCTGCCCTACCTTAAGTTTCGCCTCTCGTGGGGTAAGGTGGGTAACGACGGCATCATCAGCACTCCGCGTTACGTCTATCTGCAGGATATATCAATTAAGGGGGTTGGCATGTTCTCAAACGGCGTAAAAGCCAACGACCCATACGGATTTGCAAGAAACCGCATAAACTTCTACGGCGACCCCGGCATACAGTGGGAAGTGGCAGAACAGACAAACCTTGGTATCGAGGGCAAGTTGTTCGGCGGATTGTTTGAGTTCCAGGCCGATATCTACCGCGAGTTGCGCCACAACATTCTCTCGCGCCGCTATGTCATTCCGCAGAACGTCGGTATTGAGGTGGCTCCGCTCGACAACATCGGCGAGGTTGACTCGCGAGGCATCGACCTCTCGGCGAAGATACAGCACATGTTCAGCAACGACTTCTGGTTCATTCTCAACGGTACGCTCACCTACAGCAGGGCAAAGTACAAGTATATAGAGGAAGCAACCGACAAGCCCGAATGGCAGATAAAGACCGGACACGAAATCAGCCAGGCCATGGGTTACATTGCCGAAGGACTGTTCCGCGACCAGGCAGAGATTGACAACTCGCCGCGTCAGGACGGCGACGTGCAGCCGGGCGACATCAAGTATCGCGACATCAACGGCGACGGAAAGATCGACGTCAACGACGCCACCTTCATCGGCTATCCCGAAACTCCACGACTCATCTACGGTTTGAGCCTTTTCATAAACTACAAGAACTTCGAGTTCAACACCTCATTCCAGGGTTCCGGCAAGCGTTCGTTCTTCATCGACGCACAGAGCATCTCGCCTTTCTATAATGACCATGCCATGCTGCAGGCCATTGCCGACAGCCACTGGAGCGAGGACAACCAGGCAGAGCGTCCGTTCTGGCCGCGTCTCTCTACAAGCAACATCGTGGTACACAATCCGCAGGAAGACTGGTATGCCAATGCCGAAACCCGCAAATCGACCTATTTCATGCGCGAGTGCTCGTTCCTGCGCTGCACCGCCATCTCCCTTGCCTACAATATGTCGAGGAAACTGGTGCGCAAGATGGGTTTGCAGAACGTCAAGTTCACATTGTCAACCAACAACCCGTTCTGCATCACCAACTTCAAGTTGTGGGATGTTGAGCTTGGTAGCGACGGTTTCAACTATCCTATCCAGCGCACCTATTCCGCAAGTATCAATGTAAACTTCTAACGCAAACAGGAATAAAATGAAAGCAAAAAGATACATCAAACCAACGGTAGTCGGCATCGTCGCCCTAATGATGACAGGATGCAACGACTATCTCGACCTTGTGCCGAAGAACGACATCACCACCGTCGAGACCACCTTCGAGAAGCGTGAGGATGCCGAACAATGGCTTTTGACCTGCATGTCAATGCGCGACTATGATTTGTCAGACCTTAGGTATAATCCCTCGTTTTGGGGGTCAGACGAAGTGGTTGCCGACGAATACACACACACGGAAGGACTCGGTTCTACCAAGGAAAGGATACCGGGCATAATGATTGCCGAAGGAAAGCAGAAGACACAGAATCCATACGGCAACATCTGGAGCAGCACCAAGTTTTATGGCGGCATCAGGTATTGCAACATCTTCCTTGCGAACATCGACAACACATATAACATGGAAGACGAGGAGCGCAACATGTGGAAGGGACAGGTGTTGGCCTGCAAGGGGCACATGTACTTCGAGCTTATCCGCCGTTACGGACCGATAATTCTCGTGCCTGAGAATATCGATGCCAATGCCGACATATCGCAGATGCAGATACCGCGCTCGTCGATTGACGACTGCGTGAACGCCACGGTGGAACTCTTCGACAAGGCTATTGAACTTCTGCCCGAAATGAAAGGATTAAGCTCCGACTACTACTGCTTCTACAGCAAGGAAGGCGTGGCAACACTCAAGGCAATGCTACTGCTCTATGCCGCATCGCCGCTGTTCAACGGCAACGATATGTTTGCCAAGTTCACCAACAAGAACGGCGAGCGCATGTTCCCCGAATACGACAAGGAGAAGTGGAAAAGGGCAGCTGAGGCAGCCGATGAGGCCATCGAACTGGCAAAGGCCAACGGCCATCAACTGGAATCGGGATATGCTGACCGTCCTACAACATTCATGAACCATATGCGCGACATAGAGATGTCAACATATGGAATCAGCTATACCAACAAGGAAGCCCTTGTCATGATTCATAATCACGGAGCGATATTTGAGTGCTATTACCATCCGAAGGTGGAAAGCCAATACAAGGCATACTATGACTGGCGGTGTCAGAGTGGCGTCTATCCCACGTTGAAGATGGTAGAGACGTTCTACACTGAGCACGGACTGCCTATCTCCGAGGACAAGCAATGGATGGCAAACATGTATCAGGCATCCAAGGAAACCGACGAGCGATACAAAAATGTGGTAATGTTCGACAAGCCGGTACTCAACCTCCACCGTCGCCGTGAGCCACGCTTCTATGCCGACATCATCGCCCACGGCACTTGCTGGTATCACAAGATGTCGTCGTCGTCAAGCAAGTATGAAGCCATCGACTGCAACATGCTGAAGGGAGAGAAATACGGCACCAACCAGTCACGTCTTGTGTCAAACATACCGCAGTGCATCACCGGCTATTACGTCAAGAAATACGATGTCAGCGACGTGAGCAAGTACAATTATCAGTATAATGTAGGATACGTAGGTGACAGGGCAGACATCTTGTGGCGACTTGCCGACCTGTTGCTTGCCAGCGCCGAGGCTTGGAACGAATATCTCGACGCTCCCGACGAGCGAGTGTATGCACCTCTCGACGAAGTGCGCGAGCGTGCGGGCATCCTGCCTGTCAGACAGGCTTGGGAAACCTACGCACGCAATCCTAAGAATGTGACCACCAAGGCAGGTATGCGCAGCATCATCCGCCAGGAACAGAACATTGAGCTGTGCTTCGAAGGCAAGAGGTTCTTTAATGTGCGCCGGTGGATGACCGCCCCTGAGGAGTGCAACCAGAGCGTTATGGGTTGGAACATTCTCGCTACCACCGACCAGAAGTTCTACAATGACTATCGTGGCCCTAAGGTGGTATGGAAGGACCGCTCGTTTACTGTACCGCGCGACTATTTCTTCCCAATCAATGCCGAGGAGATACTTATTTCGGGTGTAAGGCAGAATATGGGATGGTAATGAGTTTAAATAAAACAATTAAATTTAGAAAGTATGAAAAAGGCAATATTTATGCTGTTGGCTGTCTTGTCGCTCTTCGCTTGTAGCGACGAGAAAGAGCTGATACACGTTAACCTGGCTGACAACGCTCTCGTTGTCAAGCCAGCACCGGGCGGAGCAATGCTCTACTATGCACTGCCTGACGATCCCGACATAGCGGGCATTCACGTGAGATATAACGACTGCTACGGCAATCCCATTCTCAAAACTGCCAGTTCCATCGTTGACTCGCTGCAACTGACGGGCTTCAACGAGGCAACTGAAAACGTGCCGGCAGAGGTGACGCTGCAGTTCCGAAACGGCTCTGAGAGCGCGGGCATACCCATCACGTTCAGCACTCTCGACTCCGACCCTATCACCTTCATAAAGTCGGTAAAGGTTGAGTCAGGTTGGGACGGCTTTTCCGTCAACTACGATGCTCCCGAGAACGTCAAGGGACTGTTCCACATCTACTATCTCGGTATAAACACCTACACACAGCTGGAAGACACGGTGTTGATTGAGACAAGAGGTATAGTTGCCGGTGGCGACACCATCATCTACAAGCCAAAACAGGAAATGGCAAAACTTGACATCATCATCAAGGCAGAGGACAATCGCGGCAACATAGTCGGACAGCGCCAGTGGCAGGTGGAGGCTATGCAGACAGGAAAGCACGACATCAGGAAAATCTATTATGCCAACTCACTGGAAGACGACAACGAGAAGGTCGGCATTGAATATCTCACCGACGGCGATACCAACGGATGGCGCTGGTTTGAGTCGAGTGACGACCACAAGTTCTATACCTTCATCTCGAAGAAGGGTGGAATAGGTGAAGGTTCAGCACCAATGTATGTTGACATTGGCGAGGTGACTCCAACAGCATCGGTGCGCCTTTACGCTTATTTATTCCAAGGAACCGGATGGGGTGTCTGCTGGTCGGGTTCGCCATGTTTCGGTAGTACATATTGTAATTTTGTTGAAACAAATCTTGTAGGGCAGTTGCTTAATTCTTGCTACTACAACAGATTGCCATGCAACGTTGATGTCTATGCCAGCCGTGAACCAAATGCGACAGAAGACTTTGAACACATGACATGGGAAAAGATAGGGCAGTTCAAGGAATCTCCCACATTGCCTCAGGACGACTATAATAGCTGCTGGTTCATAGGATGTACTGATACAAGATATGGCGGTGATGCCACGGCAGAAGACACGAAGGCCCTTGACCCCAAATACATGGAGATAAACTTCATGGCGGCTGGTCAGGGTGATGGCTTCCGCTATCTGAAACTTGTGTTCAACGATACTTATAGATTGCAATATGAGTATGCCAACGGAACAAACACTATGATGAAGGTGCTCACCTTCAACGAACTTGAGGTTTATACCAAGAAATAAAACAGAGAGGAACTGATTATGAAGAAATACATTTTTGCAATGTCCGCCGCGGCACTTATGTCATCTTGTGGTGAAAGTCTGTTCGACACCTACAAGGACTATGCCGGCGACGGCGAGATAAGATATGTGGGAAAGGTGACCGACCTCGTCGCCACTCCCGGATGGCAGCACATAACGGTGAGCTGGACAAACAGCAACGACCCCATCGTCGATAAGGTGGAGGTGAAATGGGTGGAGGGCGAGACGCGCGACTCGGTGTTCCTTCCCGTAGGAACAAGCTCCTACGACATTAAGGACCTCACCACCGGCTCTACATACGAAATCAGTGTGATGTCGGTTGACAAGAACATGAAGGAATCAATTGCCCAAACCACCTACACGCGTCCGTACAACGCCGACCACGAAATGGTTCAGTCGTTCACGAGAATAGTGTCGAAGAACTATTTCCTCCACAACCACCTGCTGCTCACGTTTGTAGGGTGGGGTGAGGAAATCAGCGAGGCATATATCGTATATACCCAGAAAAGCTCAGGCAAGGAGATTAAGTATGAGCTGACACCGGAAACGGTCAACTCACTGCTGCTCGACCTGCCCGATGTCGATGCCACTAAACCTGTCTTGCTGTACCGCAACGGCTATCTGCAGGGATGTGACGACCTTATCGTCAACGAGCCGATAACGCTGGAAACCGACATCACCTTCGACGCTGAGTTCAAGAGCGAGATGAAGCGACAGTTCGGCTACGACCAGATCATTCCGCAGGAGTGGGCTGACAACGTCACCTCGCTCGACATCGACTGGAACATGAGCAACCTGCTCGACCTGTTCAAGCTGCCAAAGTTGAAGACCCTCAACCTCGGCAAGAACCGCTACGTGCGTGCCGACCAGCAGGGCGACACTGAGAAGGGACAGAGCAGGTTTGTTGACAATGAGGTTTGTGACTGGGTGCTCATGAAGATGCACGAGCTGACAGGCTTGGAGGTAAACCGCTACGACGGCCACTACAGTAAGCTCGCTTCGGCAAGCTATATCCACGAAGTTACCCACAGCGGCGCGCCGGCGTTCGACATGATCGATCTCAGCAACGCCACCGTAACAATGATGCCTGCCGACGATGAGGAACTTGTGGATATGGGTTGGAGCTCTCATCCCGAATACCTTGTCGATGGCGACGAAGGTTCACTGTGGAATCCGTATATGTCGGAAAAGAGCGTTGAATATACTCTCGACATCGACATGAAGGCAACACACAAGGTGCGCGGCATGCGTCTCGTGCAGAGCTATTACGACGATGCCAATGCGTCGTTCCGTTCGCTCTCTCCTGCCATGGTCAAGATATACAAGTCAAGCAACGGCTCATATTATCCCGTGGCTACATTCACCGAGGAAACCACCATCGGCAACAGCACCGGCGAGGTGAACTACATCAACTTTGCCGAAGCCACCGACATACAGTATGTACGCATCGTTGTTCTGACTCCTTCCTATTTCAAGAATTATCAGGTTTCGCTGGCTGAGGTGGGATTGTATAAATAAAGAAATAGATATATGAAGAAACAGTTATTAATCACAGCAATGGCTCTTTGCCTTGGATGGCACGCTTCGTATGCGCAACAGAACGACAAGCTGCTGCAAATACTGAAGTCGGAACTCAAGGCAAACTTCGACCAACTGCAGAAGCAGGAGGTGAAGCCCTACTTCATGAGCTATCGGGCAGAAGACGTGTATAGGGTCGGCATCGTGAGCAATTTCGGCTCTACCATTTCCAACACCGAGAACCGCACACGCACTGTCACGCCACAGATTCGCCTTGGCGACAAGCAGCTCGACAACTTCAAGTACAACTCGCAGGGAGCCATGAGCC
>JBJEKR010000212.1:0-31150 GCA_051878735.1 Prevotella sp.
AAATAATGGCAAATATCAAAGACCAAAAGGGTGCTCAGCAGGTTGAGGAAACCCTCAGCGCTCAGGAAGCTTTCTTCGTAAAGTACAAGAAAGCCATCATTTATGGTGTCGTAGCGGTAGTAGTAATCATCGCAGGCATCATCGTTTACAACAACTATGTTTCTGCCCCACGTGAGGACAAGGCCAGCACCATTCTCGCCAAAGGACAGCAGCTCTTCGGCGAGGAGCAGTTTGAAAAGGCTCTCAAGGGCGACGGAGCAAACTTCCCAGGACTGCTTAACGTGGCAAGCGAGTACAGCAGCACCGATGCAGGTAATCTCGCTAATCTCTACGCAGGATTGTGCTATGCAAACCTCGGCAAGTGGAACGAGGCAGCACAGTACATCGAGAAGTTTGACAAGAAGGGCGACCAGATGATCAGCCCTGCAGCAGAAGGAGCACTCGGCAACGTTTACGCTCATCTGAAACAACTCGACAAGGCTGTCAAGCACTTGAAGAACGCTGCAGAGAAAGCTGACAACAACAGCCTCTCACCCACGTTCCTCATTCAGGCTGGCGAGATTCTCGAAAGCCAAGGCAAGACAGAAGAGGCTCTGAAGCTCTATCAGCAGGTGAAGACGAAGTACTACAACTCCATGCAGTACCAGTCTATTGACAAGTACATCGAACGCGTTTCAAAGTAATGGCAACAAAGAATCTTTCGGAATACGCCATTGAGACTGTACCCGACGCAAGCAACATGTGTTTTGGCATCGTTGTTTCGGAATGGAACCCACAAATCACTGGAGCACTTCTCGACGGCTGTGTGAGCACGCTTGAGAAGCATGGTGCCATTCCCGAGAACATTCACGTCAAGACCGTCCCCGGCAGCTTCGAACTCATTTACGGTGCGCATCAAATGACACTCAACGATGGGTTCGATGCAGTCATCATTCTTGGTTGCGTCATAAAAGGAGAAACACCTCACTTCGACTACATCTGCGAAGGCGTGACAGCTGGTATAGCACGCCTCAACGCCACAAGCCACACTCCTATCGTTTATGGACTGCTTACTTGCGAGAACGAGCAACAGGCCATAGACCGCAGTGGAGGACGCTTGGGCAACAAGGGTGACGAGTGTGCTGTAGTTGCAATTAAAATGGCAAAGTTCTAATTATGCGTTTCATCTCTTGGAATGTCAATGGACTCAGAGCCTGCGAGGGAAAAGGCTTCAGCGAAGTCTTCAAGGCTCTCGATGCCGATTTTTTCTGCCTTCAGGAAACGAAAATGCAAGCAGGACAACTCGACTTGCAATATGAAGGATATCAGTCGTTCTGGAATTATGCCGACAAGAAAGGCTATTCCGGAACGGCTGTCTTTACTCGCCATACACCTATCAACGTGACATACGGAATAGGCATTGACGAGCACGACCATGAGGGACGCGTGATAACACTGGAGATGGAAGAATTCTTCCTCGTAACTGTTTACGTGCCCAACTCCCAAGACGAATTGAAGCGTCTTGACTATCGAATGTGCTGGGAGGACGACTTCCTCGCCTACATTAAGAAACTTGATGCTCAAAAGCCTGTCATAGTATGCGGCGACCTCAATGTGGCACATCAGGAGATAGACCTTAAAAATCCAAAGACCAATAGGCGCAATGCAGGTTTCACCGATGAAGAACGCGAAAAATTCACAGCTTGGCTTGAGAGCGGTTTCACTGACACGTTCCGCCTTCTCTATCCCAATCAGATTACTTATTCATGGTGGTCATACCGATTTAAGGCGAGAGAGAAGAACGCAGGCTGGCGCATTGACTATTTTGTCACATCAAAAAGGATTGACAATCGCATTGCCGACGCAATTATTCATACCGAAATCATGGGCAGTGACCATTGCCCTGTAGAACTCGTCTTGCGATAAAAAAACTTAATTAAGTTAATATTTGCAAGAAAAAAGACCCATTCATCCATTTTCCTTGTTTTATTTATGAAAGCGAGCATCAGCAAATACATTTGATGATGCCTGTTATACTAATAACCTTGATTAGCAATAACAAAACAATAATTAATAATGAAAAAAGTATTAACACTCTTACTGATGTTCGGACTCTCATTTGCGGCTTTTGCGCAAATGGTTGACCCTGTGAAGTTCACCGCTAAGTTAGAAATGCTTAAAGGCGACGAGGCACAAATCGTATTTACTGGAAAAATTGACAACGGATGGCACGTATATTCCACCGACCTTGGAAACGACGGCCCTATCTCTGCCACTTTCAATACCGTGAAAATGGACGGTGCCAAGGCTATTGGAAAGCTGACCCCGAAAGGTAATGAGATTTCACAGTTCGACAACTTGTTCGGAATGAAGCTCAGATACTTTGAGGGTAGCGTCACTTTTGTGCAGAAAATAAAGTTCACAAAACCTAACTACAGCATTGACTGCTACTTGGAATTCGGCGCTTGCAACGACGAGACTTGTATGCCTCCAACGGAAGTGCCTTTCAAGGCTGACGGTAAGTCTCCTGCCGTGGCAGAAGAGCCAGAGGCAAAGGACACAAAAGCAGCCGAAACGGAAAAGCAGGAAGAGACGACAGCAGAAGAGGAATCAGCAACGGCAGCAGCACCTGACAGTGCTTCTGTCGATACAGCGGCAGTTGCAAGCAGCGACATCGAGGCTGACCTCTATACACCAGTCATCAGCGAATTGAAGGCATACGAGGACAATCCCGTTGACAGCTCGCTGTTTTACATATTCCTTGCAGGCTTTGCTGGTGGTTTTCTCGCACTTCTCACTCCTTGCGTGTGGCCAATCATACCGATGACTGTCAGCTTCTTCCTGAAGCGCAACAAGGAGCGTTCAAAGGCCATACGCGAAGCCGTCACATACGGAATATCAATTGTAGTAATATATGTGATATTGGGTCTTGTTGTAACGATGCTCTTCGGCGCCAGCGCACTTAACGCTCTATCAACTAACGCCTTGTTCAACATATTCTTCTGCCTCCTTTTGGTAGTGTTTGCTGCATCGTTCTTCGGAGCGTTCGAGATTACGCTTCCTTCCTCTTGGAGCAACAAGATTGACCAGAAATCGGAGAACACCAGCGGTCTGCTGAGCATCTTCCTCATGGCTTTCACCCTCACGCTCGTATCGTTCTCTTGCACAGGTCCTATCATCGGTTTCCTTCTCGTAGCCGTATCGACACAGGGCAGCATTATCGCACCAACCATTGGAATGTTAGGCTTCGCCATTGCACTTGCCATACCTTTCACACTGTTCGCCATGTTCCCAAGCCTTCTGAAGTCGGCACCAAAATCGGGTGGCTGGATGAACGTAGTCAAGGTTGTTCTCGGCTTCATCGAGTTGGCATTTGCCTTGAAGTTCCTTTCCGTTGCCGACTTGGCATACGGCTGGCACATTCTCGACCGCGAGGTGTTCCTCTGCCTATGGATCGTAATCTTCGGCCTGCTTGGCATCTACCTCTTCGGTTGGCTCAAGTTCCCACACGACGATCCAGAGCATCGCACCAACGTGCCACAGTTCTTCCTCGGCATGATTTCGCTGGCTTTCGCCATTTACATGATTCCAGGTCTGTGGGGTGCTCCTCTGAAGTCTATCAGCGCCTTTGCCCCACCAATGTTCACCCAGGACTTCAACCTTCACAAGTCGGCTGTAGAGCCAAAGTCACACGACTATGAGGAAGGCATGGCACTCGCCAAGTCGCAAGGTCGCCCTGTCATGATTGACTTCACTGGATTTGGCTGCGTCAACTGCCGTAAGATGGAGGCTGCCGTTTGGACCGACCCACAGGTAGCTTCAATACTCAACGACAAGTATGTCCTCATCTCTCTCTATGTTGACGACAAGACACCACTTGCAGAGCCTATCACCGTGACTGAAAACGGCACACAGCGCACTCTGCGCACCGTAGGCGACAAGTGGAGCTACTTGCAGCGCGTCAAGTTCGGTGCCAACACTCAGCCATTCTATGTACTTATCGACAACGAGGGCAAGCCGCTGAACGGAAGCCGTTCTTACGACGAAGACATACAGCAGTACATCGACTTCCTGCAGAAGGGTTTCGACAACTATAAGAAATAAAAGAGTATGCAAGACAAAATCACACGAGATAAGATAATATCATTGATTAACAGAGAGGTTGTCCCTGCCATAGGTTGCACAGAGCCTATGGCAGTGGCACTCGCTACAGCACGCGCAACGGAAGCCCTTGGCTCACGTCCAGCAAAGATTACAGCTTTGCTCAGTGCCAACATCCTTAAAAACGCTATGGGTGTGGGCATTCCCGGTACAGGCATGATAGGACTGCCGATAGCCATTTCACTTGGCGCACTCATCGGTAAGTCGGAATATCAGCTCGAAGTGCTCCGCGACACGACTCCCGAGGCTCTCGAAACAGGAAAGGCATACATCGACGAAAAGCGCATTGACATAAAGCTGAAGGAAGGCATCACCGAAAAGCTTTATGTCGAAATAATCTGTTGCGACGAACAAGGCAAGGAGGCTAAGGCCATCATTTCTGGTGGACACACACGCTTCGTTTTCGTAAGCAGCCCATCAGAGACACTTCTCGACCTAAAGTCAGGCAATACAGCTGACACCATCGACGACGATATCCAGCTCTGCCTACGCATGGTTTACGACTTTGCCACTACTGCCCCACTTGAGGAAATTCGCTTCATTCTGAAGACAAAGGAATACAACATGAATGCCGCACGCAAGGCCATTCTCGGCAATTACGGTCACAATCTTGGCAAGACCATCGATCGTCCGCTTGCTCAAGGCATCTTTGGAAAGAGCATTTTTTCACATATCATTGCACGCACGGCATCGGCGTGCGACGCACGTATGGGTGGTGCGCTCATTCCTGTAATGAGCAACAGCGGCAGCGGCAATCAAGGCATCTGCGCCACAAATCCCGTTGCCGTATATGCCAAAGAGAACGAGAACACCGAGGAAGAGCTGATTCGCGCCCTCACGCTGAGCCACCTCACGGCAATCTACATCAAGCAGAGCCTTGGCAAGCTGTCGGCACTCTGCGGCTGTGTGGTAGCGTCAATCGGCAGCAGCTGCGGCATCACCTACCTGATGGGTGGCGACTATCAGCACATCTGCAATGCCGTCAAGAATATGATAGCCAACCTTACGGGCATGATTTGTGACGGTGCAAAGCCAAGCTGCGCCCTGAAAATCTCGTCAGGCGTCAGCACAGCCATTCTCTCCGCTCTCCTCTCCATGGAAGGTAAATGCGTAAGCAGTGCCGAAGGCATCATCGACGACGATGTTGACCGTAGCATCCACAATCTCACGAGCATTGGTGCCGATGCAATGCGAGTCACTGACGACATGGTGCTGAATATTATGACACACAAAGGTCAATGTTAAGTGAGAAAAATAACAAATTCACAGACAAGCACAAAAAATACTTATGAATTCCTTGTTATTGTCAATAAAAAACATTACCTTTGTAGCCAAATAAGAAAAGAAAGAAATGGCATATCAGAAATTAGACAAGCTTGATAAGCAAATTCTGCGCATGATTGCAGAAGACGCACGCGTTCCGTTCCTTGAGGTGGCACGTGCATGCAACGTCAGTGGTGCTGCTATTCACCAACGAATACAGAAACTGACGAGCATGGGTATTCTAAAAGGGTCAAAATTCATCATCGACCCAGAAAAGATTGGTTATGAGACCTGTGCATACATTGGACTCAACCTAAAGAATCCTGAGAGTTTTGATGAGGTGCTTGGTAAACTAAGAGGAATTCCTGAGGTAGTGGAATGTCATTACACGACAGGTGATTTCGATATGTTCATCAAGATTTATGCAATCAACAACCATCATCTTCTCAACATCATTCACGACAAACTCCAACCTCTTGGACTGTCAAGAAGCGAAACGATTATCTCATTCAACTCTGCCATCAGTAGGCAATTGCCAATCATTGACATTCCCATTGACGACGACGAGAATTGAGGCATTTCATAATCAAGACACAAGGATCCCCCCACGGCGCATAATTGCAATAGTGCCATGGGGGGATTTCACTAGATGGCTACAAGTTTCTTCATGAAACTACTTCAGTGGCAAAAGCATCAACATTCTGCAACCCTTCGTGTAATTCTTGTCAACATACGCCTTGCCACCCAGTCGCTCCATGATAGCTCGACAAAGCGTAAGCCCCATGCCTGTTCCAGGTATGAATTCATTCACCTTCGTAAACTGTTCAAACACCCATTCCTGCTTGTCAATAGGAATTCCGCAGCCAGTGTCGCTCACGGCAATGACAAGCGAGTCATGGCCGTATGAGACGTCAAGGTCGATAGTTCCTTCGTCGGTAAACTTCGCTGCGTTGTCAAGCACTTGCATCAATGCACGCTCTATCATTGCAGAATCGGTTTCAATCTTACGTGTGTGGTCGGTCGTATTGTAACTCAGTTTCACTCCAGGCTTAACCTTCATCTGAGTATGCGCTATTGCCGTAGCCATTATTTCATCTATATTCACCGTTTCAATCTTCGGAGTCTGACTGCCGATGTCAGCAGTTTCAAGTATGTCGTCGATAATCTTTGCCAGTTGCACGCTCTGTTTTTCAATGATGTCCGTCATCTGTTTCACGTCCTCGTTACCTTGCATCATCGACGACAGCACCTGTGAGAATCCCATTATTCCGTTTAGTGGTGTACGCACTTCATGCTTTATGCTCTTCATGAATGAAGTCTTCACCTCCAAGGCGCACTTCGTTTGCCTATAAGCCTCTGTAATGTCGTCCTTTGCTCTTTTCAATTGTCGTCGCGCCCTCATCTGTGATATTACAAGAATGGCAAGCAATATTGTCACCACTGTAACAGCTCCGAAGGCAATGTAAGCCGACTCCAGCTTGTTCTTGTTCAGCTCGTTCTCTATCTTGTTTATTTCGAGCTGTTTCTGCTGGCGTTCATATTGCATTGTGAGATTCTGCACATGGCTTTGGTTCTTCTCGTTGCTGACGCTATCCTCCAGCTCGCGGCATTTCACATACGAGTCAAGTGCATTTCCCTTGTCGCCTTTCTTCTCAAACCACTGGTATTTCAGCCTATATACCTGCGCTTGATGCCTTATCGACTTTATTTCCTGGGCAGTTCTGTCAGCATCAGAGAGATAGTTCCATGCGCCTGTCATGTTACCTTTTAATATATTTACACGTGCCAGAGCGAGACATGAGGCCAGCCAATGCCACAAGTCTCTGCTGTCCTTCATTATGGCGTATGCCTTCTCGTATTCCGCTATCGCGCTGTCAAGTTTGTTATTCTTCTCGTAGAGTTGTCCGATGTGGGTGTGACAGAGTGAGATGCCAAGTCTTGACTTAGCCTTCATGTTCATCTCCATTGCCTTTTGGTAATACACCTTTGCCGAATCATAATTCTTTCCTTTTTCCTGTAGCGTACCTAAATTGGCATAGTTGATAGCCATTCCCAACTCGCTGTTCAGCGTTCTCTCTCCCTCCAAAGCCTTACGGAAAATGCTGTCGGCAGTCTCGTAGTTTCCAAGCGACATCATGGCGTTTCCTATACCATTGAGCGACACCACGCGATTCTTTAGCGTCGATTTTGACTTCTGGTCACTATACTTGTCGCTGTACGACAAAGCCTGATAATGATACGTTGCCGCCTCATCCATTACTCCGAGTCGTCGATGACTTGTTCCCAGATTGTTAAGGATATTCACAATAAGCATCGTATCGCATATTCTCTTCGCTATTCGCAGTCCCTCCTTATGTACGTTGATGGCTCTGGTGAAGTTGCTTGCCTCTCTCAGTCGTTTGCCAAGTTCACGGTAAGCAGCGGCTTCACCGAAGAGGTTCTCTTCTGCGTGATATTTGGCTGCAAAATTGGCAAGCGAGTCGGTGTCTCGCATGTTCTTCAGCATGTAGTCAATCTGACGTTCATTGTCCTTGTCAGCTTTTGATTGGTTGCCCTTAGTGCAGCTTCCTATTAGTATTACTGCGGCAAATGTGATGATAACTTTTCTCACTGTTCAAGATGTTTTTTTAATGCAGTGCAAAGTTATTAACATCTCACAAATCCTACTTTCATTTTAGTGCCACAGTCTTTCAATAACGTGAAAATGGTAGTATTTTATAACATTTTTGCACCTTTTTGTCTAGTTTTGTATTGAGTAGGAGTCATTCCCGTAGTCTTCTTGAACAAGGTGTTGAAATAGGGAACATTGTCAATGCCACACTCCATAGCCACTATGTTTATAGGCTTGTCGGTCTCGTCGAGCAGCTTCTTTGCCTTTGCTATTCTCACCTGCAGAATGAACTCCGTGGTAGTGTAGCCAGAAATCGACTTCACTCGCCTATTAAGGCTGGTTCTTGACGTGCAGAGTGAATAGGCAAGTGCATCGTAGTCAATTTTTCCCTTAACAATGCTTTCGCTCACCACCTTTCTGAATTTATCGATAAACGCCTTGTCGCGCTCTGACAGCCCTGTTGTTTCCGTAGTGTCCTCCTGTTCAATCAGGTGTAAGTATTTTTCCCTCAGCAGTTGAAGGTTTCTCGACCTCAGTCTTATGCCCATGACAAGGAAGCCGATTGCCACGCCACCAATCACTATCAATGCGAGTGAAGCCCATTCTATGATGTCACGTCGCTGTCGCTCGTAGTCGAAATTCATCTGCATCAGCCTAATCTCGTCATCCTTCCTTTGCCTTTCGTAGTTTATTCTTTCATTGTGCAGATGTTCCATAGTTCGCTCGTTGTTGATGCTGTCGTGGTAGTCACGGCTTCTGATGTAACATTCCAAAGCATTGTTGTAGTCGCCTCGCTGCTTATAAATTCTGTAACCCATGTCGTAAACGCGCTCCAGATGTTCCAGCGAGTTTATTTCATTTGCAGCCTCCTTTGCTTCCTCAATGTAAGGCCTTGCCTCGCTCATTCTTCCGTTGTTGACGTAGAGATTTGCCAATGCGAGGCACGACTCTATAGAATGCCATTTGTCGTCGTTGTTCTTCATCAGGCGGTAAGCTTCCTCATATTCAGCAGCCGCCTCTTTCGTCTTGCCGTTTTTCTCATACAGTCCTCCTATATATGTGTGGCATAGTGACAGCCCGAGTTCCGACTTCGCCTTGCGGTTATTCTCCATCGACATTTTGTAATATGCCATTGCCGAGTCAGTCTTGCCTTCCATCTCAAACAAGGCTCCGATGTTGGCATAGTTTATTGCTTGTCCCAAATGGCTTCCAAGGAGTCGTTCACCTTCGAGAGCCATACGGAACATGCTGTCAGCCGTCTGAATGTTGTGCATCGTAAGGCAAATGTTTCCGATGCCGTTTAGTGAGACCACTCGGTTTTTCCTGGCTGTAGCACTCGTCTTGTCGCTGAATTTGCCGCACAGCTCCAATGCCTCGTAGTGGTACGTAGAGGCCTCGTCGAGAATACCCAGCCGTCGGTAGTCGGTACCGATGTTGTTCAGAGCCCTTATTGTTTCAGTAGTGTCTTTTGCCGTTTGTGCCAATGAGAGACCTCGATTGTGAATGTCGATGGCTTGGTAGTATTTGTTGGCATTTCTCATCTTGGTACCCTCTTCTCTATAGTATCTTATGCTGTCTTTCAGAGCCTCAACGCCCTCCTCGTTGCGGTTTGACTCGCCGCAGGCGACACACATTGAGCAAATAAGGCAAACAAACAATTGCCAATAGGTGTTTTTATGATTAATCATCATTGGTTCGATTTTTTAATGCAAAAATAATCAAATTTGTCTGTTTGGGCTATAACTATTATTTTATTTTTTCCGCTTTTCCAATAAATTAACGTTTCAATTCTTTATTGTAACTTTTTAGCTATCCTTTTTCCGTCTTCCATGGCAAGTTCGACTATCACGTCTTATCACACTTACCTGTCACACTGTCATTTGTAGCGAAGCTGGCTTATATACAAGCGCAATGAGGTTTGTTCGGCTACGAAGACTAACGTTTTCTGCAAGACTTTCACTATTATGGCAGCCGACCTTCATCACTATGACAGGCAACAGTCAAAGGGTGACAGTCGTCTCAACATATAGTAGTTTTCCTGCTTACGAAAGCCAGATTATGACTTTTTACATTTTATTATGATTTTTCTCTGCATTTTTCTTTGCCGTTCTTTTTTTTCTTCGTACATTTGCAGCCAGAATATTGAGGTTCGCGTAACAGCGATTAAAAGGGAATGGGGTGTGAATCCCCAACTGTCCCGCAGCTGTAAGTTCCTTTATCGTTCGCATACAGTAAATCCACTGCCGACGGATGCCTTACAATCAGTTAAGGCTTTAGAAGCGGGAAGGAGTATGCGGCGGAACGAAGTCAGAAGACCTGCCTCAACGAATGACAATGGCTGAACGTCCTCGGTGTAAGGATTGGGAAGCGCCCCAAAGACAAGTTAAGCTGACGCCCCTCGTGCGGCATTGGCGTATTGACTATCGACATCGTAGGTTTGTTCGCATTGCATTGTCAATGTGGACCGTACGTGTATTATTATATAAGTTTATTGTAGAAATTGCCCAGTCGTGAGATTGGGCTTTTTTCGTTTCAAAACAATAAAAAATTTGCCTTTTCCTTCGCTAAACCATTTTTTTACGCTATCTTTGCACAACTTTTCCGAAAACGAATGAAACGAATTGTTACGATATTCTGTATCGTCCTCGCCGCAGCATGGACAATGGCTGCCTCACAGGAGCACGCTCCCAGAGTGAAATACCCTGGGAAAAAGAGCCACACGTTCCGCATAACCCTCGCCAACAAGCAAGGCTGCGGTTTTTCTGTGGAGAAGCCGAGGCTGTTTCTTTCCGCAAAAGCCATTGAAAGACGCAGGAAACAACACATTGCCATTGACTCGACTGACTTGCCCGTGACGCGAAGCTACGTGAGGACGATTCTTGCAAAGACCGACGAGATCGCACTCGTGGGAACAAGCAAGTGGAACAACACCGTGGTGGTGAACCTCACGGACACAAGCGTCATCAAGGACATTCGCCGACTGCCATTCGTCACTGCCTGTCAGCACGTCTGGACATCGCCCGACTCAATCGCCCCGACACTAAAGCGCAAGAAGTTAACCGACAGGTTCAACAAGTGGGACACGCTGAAAACCGTGCCACACGGCTCGGCACACATTCAGCTGTCACTGATGAACGGCGACAAGCTGCACGAAAGAGGCTTTCGCGGACGTGGAATGACAATAGCCATTCTCGACGGCGGCTTTGCCAACGTTGACCGTCTCAGCGCCTTCAAGAACGTGAAGATTGTCGGCGATGCCGACTTCGTCTTCCCACGCTCAAGAGACATCTACAACGAGACCGACCACGGAACGAAGGTGCTGTCAGCCCTCGGCGTCAATGCGCCGACGGTATATATAGGCAGTGCGCCAGAGGCTACCTATTGGCTGCTCAGATGCGAA
Organism: Prevotella sp.; assembly: GCA_051878735.1. Taxonomy (GTDB): domain Bacteria; phylum Bacteroidota; class Bacteroidia; order Bacteroidales; family Bacteroidaceae; genus Prevotella. The sequence goes on from JBJEKR010000212.1 coordinate 11,415, forward strand.
GACCAGCAGACGGAGCAACCCGTGGAGGAAGACTATTGGGCCATGGCGGCTGAGTTTGCCGACTCGGTGGGGGTTGACATGATAAGCAGCAGCCTTGGCTACAACGAATACGACAATCACCTCGGCGACCACTACTATTGGGAGATGGACGGACGGACGACACTTATCTCACGCACTGCATCGATGCTGGCAAAGAAGGGAATAGTGCTCGTCAACAGCGCTGGCAACTACGGCATGGGACCATGGAAGAAAATCACGTTCCCCGCCGACGCTGAGGACATCATCACCGTAGGCGCACTGACACAGGAGCTGAAGAACGCTCCGTTCAGCGGCATCGGACCGACTCAGGACGGACGTATTAAGCCCGACCTCATGGCCATAGGCAGTCCCGCCTCGCTCATCTCGGCTCGCGGCACGGTGATGGAAGACATGGGGACATCGTTCTCCACTCCACTCGTCTGCGGCCTTATAGCCTGCCTTTGGCAAGCCATGCCCGAAAAGACGGCTCTGGAGATTATCGACATCGTGCGCCGATGTGGCGACAACTACGCCCATCCCGACAACATCTATGGCTATGGGATGCCGGATTTTATGAAAGCACTGAAGGATTGAACAATTGAGAGATTGAACAATCTAAAGAGACAATGAAGACAATAACACTATACGAACTCAACAGCCTTGTAAGGAAGACCATAGAGATTGGCCTTCCAAAGTCGTATTGGGTGGAGGCGGAAATTTCGGAACTGAGGGAGAACGGAGGCCACTGCTACCTCGAGCTGATAGAGAAAGACAAGCGGTATAACACCCCGATAGCAAAGGCTTCGGCACGCTGCTGGCGACAGACGTGGGGCATGGTGAAACCATATTTCGAACAGACCACGGGACAACGGTTGAGGGCTGGCATGAAGGTGCTGATCGAGGTGTATGCACAGTTTCACGAGGCTTACGGCTTTTCGTGGATAATATCCGACATCGACCCGAACTACACTCTCGGCGACATGGCTCGCCGCCGACAGGAGATAATAAAGCGACTGAAGGAAGAAGGCGTGTTCGACCTGAACAAGCAGCTTGAACTGCCGCTTTTCGCACAGCGCATCGCAGTGATTTCGAGCAAGACGGCTGCGGGTTATGGCGACTTCGCCAACCAACTCTACGGCAACGCCTACGGTTATCATTTTGAGGCAGAGCTATTTTCAGCCACAATGCAGGGCGAAGACGTGGAACGAAGCATCATAAAGGCACTGAACGCCATCAACGACCGCTGCGACGACTTCGACTGTGTGGTAATAATAAGAGGTGGTGGAGCCACGAGCGACATGTCGGGCTTCGACGCTCTCGAACTGGCGGAGAACGTGGCAAACTTCCCGTTGCCCATAATAACAGGCATTGGGCACGACCGCGACGAGTGCATACTCGACATGGTGTCGCACACAAGGGTGAAGACCCCGACCGCCGCCGCCGCTCTGCTCATCGACAACCTTCACGCCGTAGAGAAGAGAATAGACGACGCAAGGCAACGAATGGTAAATCTGACGACACGTAAGATGGAAGTGGAGAAGCTGCGCCTAAGTCGATTGGCAGAGCGTCTGCCAGCACTTTTCAGCACGGTGAAGTATAAGCATGAGGCACGTCTCGACATACTTCAAGAACGTCTGTTCCGACTTGCCGAAATGCGTCTTTCCAACTGTGGAAATTTTGTTCGTCAGTTGGAGAAAAATATTTCGCTAACTGCGGAACGCTTCTTGATGCTCGAAAGGCATCGTCTCGAACTGCTCGAAGGACGCACCAAAAACCTCGACCCGCAACTGCTACTGCGTCGTGGCTACAGCATAACCTTGGTTGACGGCAAGGCCCTGCGCGACCCAAAGCAAGTGAAGGCAGGCGACAGGATTGAAACGAGGCTATCACAAGGAACAATAACATCTGTTGTGAATTAAAAATTAAGAATTAAAAATTAAAAATTAAAGTTCCGTTGGGAATTAAGAATTAAGAATTAAAAATTAAGAATTATCTTTTCTCTCCCCCTTGGGGGAGCTGGAGGGGGCTGATACTAAGATGGAAAAAACAATGAAGTATGAAGACGCCGTTAAAGAGCTGGAAAGCATCGTTAGGCGAATGGAGAACAACGAGCTTGATATCGACTCGCTGAGTACCGAACTGAAGCGTGCCCAGACGCTCATAAAGCTGTGCAAAGACAAGCTAACGAAGGCAGACAACGAGGTTAAGAAGGTGTTAACTGCAAGAGAAGAATAAAAAAAATTGTGAAATAGTTGGATATTAAAATTATTCTTCGTAATTTTGCAACAATTTAGCGTAGAAACATAAAACAAGACAGAATATGAAAGATTTGGATTGGGCAAATCTCTCTTTCGGTTACAGAAAGACTGATTACAACGTTCGTTGCTACTATCGCGACGGAAAATGGGGCGAGATAGAAGTTTGCTCCGACGAGTACATCAACATGCACATGGCTGCCACCTGTCTGCACTACGGTCAGGAGGCTTTCGAGGGACTGAAGGCTTATCGCTGTCCCGACGGCAAGGTGCGTGTGTTCCGCATGGACGAGAACGCAAAGCGCCTGCAGAGCACCTGCCGCGGAATACTCATGCCAGAGCTGCCAACGGAACTGTTTGAGGAGATGGTCAAGAAAGTGGTAAGACTCAATCAAGAGTGGATACCAACTTACGAAAGCGGTGCTACACTCTACATACGCCCACTGCTCGTAGGCATAGGCGCACAGGTGGGAGTTCACCCTGCCACCGAATACCTGTTTCTGATATTTGTTACACCAGTAGGTCCATACTTCAAGGGCGGTTTCTTTGCTAACCCTTACGTCATCATCCGCGACCACGACCGCTCTGCTCCCCTCGGCACTGGCATATATAAGGTGGGAGGCAACTATGCCGCATCGCTTCTTGCAAACAAGAAAGCCCACGACCTCGGCTACGCATGCGAGTTCTACCTCGACGCAAAGGAAAAGAAATACATCGACGAGGCTGGAGCCGCCAACTTCTTCGGCATCAAGAACAACACATACGTTACACCGAAATCGACAAGCATCCTGCCGTCAATCACCAACAAGTCGCTGATGCAGCTTGCCGAGGATCTTGGAATGAAAGTGGAACAACGCCACATTCCAGAAGAGGAACTTGAGACATTCGAGGAAGCCGGAGCTTGCGGCACGGCAGCCGTCATATCACCCATCTCACGCATCGACGACGTGGAGACAGGCAAGAGCTACGTTTTCGGTGAGAAGCCGGGACCAATGAGCGAGAAACTCTACAACCACCTGCGCGGCATCCAATACGGAACTGAAGAGGACAAGCACGGATGGACGACTGTCGTAATCGAATGAGATTCGATTACGAAATTAAGAATTAAGAATTAAAAATTAAAGTCATTAATATTAAACACTTACGGCTATGTTAAACAAGAAAGTAGAAGAGGCTATCAATGCCCAGATTAACGCCGAACTTTGGTCGGCTTATCTTTATCTGTCGATGGCAGCATGGTGCCACGCTAACGGCAACCCTGGTATGGGCAAATGGTTTGAGGTTCAGTTCCAGGAGGAGCAGGATCACGCCAAAATCATGTTCAACTATGTCATCTCACGTGCCGGAAAGGTTGACTTGAAGCCAATCGAAGCTGTACCAACAGAGTGGAAGAGCATCCTCGACGTATTTGAAAACACACTGGCTCACGAGCAGAAGGTGACTGGTCTCATCAACAATCTCTATGCACTCAGCGTTGCCGAGAACGACTACGCTACGACAAGCATGTTGAAGTGGTTCATTGACGAGCAGGTTGAGGAAGAGGAGACAGCTCAGGGCTACATCGACAACATCAAGATGATTAAGGACAACGGTTTCGGACTCTACATGCTCGACAAGGAGCTTGGAGCACGCACCTACACTCAGGCATCACCCTTGGCTGGAAAATAGTTCCAGTAAATGAGAAGAAGTGGACAAGTTGTCACTTTTTAGTTGACAAGTAAACAAGTTAACAAGTTGTTACTATTACAGGTGACTGGCGAATAAACTATCAACTCGTTTACTTGTCAACTCGTTTACTTGTCAACCAAACATAAAAAATATGTCAAAAGGAAAACTGCAGAAATTCGCTGAGATGGAGACGTTTAGCAACGTCTTCCAGTATCCCTATTCAGCAATGACCGAAGAGCCCTTTGCCCTGCAAGGAGCATGGCGAAGCGACTATTTCCATAACGACAATCCCATAGTGCTCGAACTTGGTTGTGGCAAGGGCGAATACACGGTGGGACTTGCCAAGCTGTTCCCCGACGTCAACTTCATCGGAGTGGATATAAAGGGTGCGAGAATGTACGCAGGAGCGAAGCAGGCTCTGCAAGAGAACCTAAAGAACGTGGCTTTCCTTAGAACCAACATCGAGATAATCGACCGCTTCTTCGCCACTGGCGAGGTGCAGGAAATATGGCTGACATTCAGTGACCCACAGATGAAGAACGTACACAAGCGACTGACGAGTACCTTCTTCCTGGAACGTTACAGGCGGTTCCTCATCGACGGCGGACTAATCCACCTAAAGACCGACAGCAACTTCCTCTTCACCTACACGTCGCTGATGGTGGAGCACAATAAGCTGCCGCTCGTGTTCAAGACCGACGACCTCTATCACACCGAGGGAATTGACGAAGCGACGCGACAAATACTCGGTATAAGAACCTACTATGAGTCGCAATGGATAGAACGCGGACTGAACATAAAATACATGAAGTTCCAGCTTCCACAAGCATCGAAACTTGAAGAATCGGACATAGAGATTCCACTCGACGAATATCGCAGCTACAAACGTACAAAGCGCAGTTCACTGGAAAAAAGCAAGTGAACTGCGCTTTTTTCATAGGCTTTTGTCAGGAAACTTATGCCTTGAAATGAATAAATATTAGAAATAATTTTGTAGTTCGGGCAACTTTTACTACCTTTGCGGCTGATATTGCAATATTATGTACGAACAAGAGAAAATCAAGCCCTACGACAGTAAAGGCGACAAGGGTAAGCAGGTGGAAGAAATGTTTGACAGCATTGCTCCGACCTACGACCAGTTGAACCATCGGCTGTCGTGGAACATCGACAAGGGATGGAGGCTGAAAGCCATCAGGACATTGGCGCAGTACAAGCCAAAGACCATCCTCGACGTTGCTACGGGAACTGGCGACTTCGCCATACTCGCAGCACGATTGTTGTGTCCGGAAAAGTTGGTAGGTGCCGACATTTCCGAGGGCATGATGAACATCGGACGCGAAAAGGTGGCGAAGGAAGGGCTTGGCGACATCATTTCATTTGCAAAGGAAGACTGCATGAACCTTTCGTTTGCCGACAACACCTTCGATGCCGTAACGGCAGCCTTCGGCATACGCAACTTCCCCAACCTCGACAAAGGACTTGCCGAGATGTGTCGCGTGCTGAAGCCAGGAGGTCACCTCTGCGTGATAGAACTGACACAACCGGCAAAAAATCCCATGAAAACACTATTCAACATCTATTCCCACACCGTACTGCCCACTTGGGGACGCATAATTTCGAAAGACAACAAGGCGTATTCCTACCTCACTGCCACCATCGAGGCCTTTCCGCAAGGCGAGAAAATGATGGCAATACTGCAGCGTGCGGGATTTGCGGAGACATCGTTCCGACGACTGACGTTCGGAATATGCACTCTCTATATGGCAACAAAATGACAATAAAAAAAAGATATATACATCATGGACAAATACGGTTTGATAGGATATCCATTGGGACACTCGTTTTCCATCAGCTACTTCAACCAGAAGTTTGCCGACGAGGGGTTGGATGCCGTTTATGAGAATTTTGAAATACCAAGCATCAACACACTAACGGAAGTGATTGAGACGAACCCTAACCTGCGCGGATTGAACGTCACCATACCATACAAGGAGAAGGTGATGCCTTTCCTCGACGTGGTTAGCCCTGAGGCAAGAGCCATCGGCGCCGTCAATGTCATAAAGGTGGAACACGAAGGCAAGAACACAATACTGAAAGGCTACAACTCTGACGTCATCGGATTCACGAGAAGCATTGAGCCTATGCTTGAAAAGCATCACAAAAAGGCTCTGATTCTTGGAACGGGAGGCGCATCGAAGGCCATACAATATGGGCTGAAAAGCCTTGGACTGGAGTCTGTCTTCGTAAGCCGTTATGACCGTCCCGACACGATACAATACAAAGAGGTAACCCCTGAAATCGTGAAGGAATACAACGTAATAGTCAACTGCACACCATGCGGAATGTATCCACACACCGAGGAATGTCCCGAACTGCCCTACGAGGCTATGGACGACCGCACGATACTCTACGATCTCATCTACAACCCCGACGTGACGCTCTTCATGAAGAACGGCGAGAAATATGGAGCGACGACAAAGAACGGACTCGAAATGCTGCTGCTCCAAGCCTTCGCAAGCTGGGACTTCTGGCACAGCAAGTAAAAATTGAAGAATTAAGGATTAAAAATTAAAAGTTATCCTTTCTCTCCCCCTTGGGGGAGTTGGAGGGGGCTTCAGTTAAGCGCGATATGAACAAAGACAACAGATATATGCTACGTGGCGTCAGCGCTGCAAAGGAGGACGTACACAATGCAATAAAGAACATCGACAAGGGCATCTTCCCGCAGGCCTTCTGCAAGATCATACCCGACATTCTGGGCGGCGACCCTGACTATTGCAACATAATGCACGCCGACGGTGCAGGCACGAAATCGTCGCTCGCCTACGCCTACTGGAAAGAGACTGGCGACCTCAGCGTGTGGAAAGGCATTGCACAGGACGCGCTCATCATGAACACCGACGACCTGCTCTGCGTGGGTGCCGTTGACAACATTCTCGTGTCGAGCACCATCGGCAGAAACAAGATGCTCGTGCCTGGCGAGGTTATCTCCGCCATAATCAACGGCACAGACGAACTGCTGAAACAGATGCGCGAGATGGGAATTGGTATCTACGCCACTGGTGGCGAGACAGCCGACGTGGGCGACCTCGTGCGCACTATCATCGTCGATTCAACGGTGACTTGCCGCATGAAGCGCAGCGACGTGATAGACAATGCAAACATTCGTCCCGGCGACGTCATCGTGGGTCTCTCGTCATGCGGACAGGCAACATACGAAGACCGCTACAACGGCGGCATGGGCAGCAACGGCTTGACCTCTGCCCGCCACGACGTGTTCAACAAATATCTGGCAGAGAAATATCCAGAGACCTTCGACCATGCCGTTCCCAACGACCTCGTCTATAGCGGCAGCTATCGCCTCGACCAAGAGGTTGAGGGCGTGGAGGTGAACGCAGGACAGCTCGTCCTCTCCCCTACCCGCACCTACGCTCCAGTGATAAAGAAGCTGCTCGACCTGATGCGTCCACAGATTCACGGCATGGTACACTGCACTGGAGGCGCACAGACAAAGGTGCTGCATTTCGTAGGCGACAACTGCCGAGTGGTGAAGGACAACATGTTCCCAATACCGCCACTGTTCCGCGTAATACACGACGAGAGCGGCACCGACTGGAAGGAGATGTACAAGGTGTTCAACATGGGTCATCGCATGGAAATCTATGTAGGCCCGGAGGATGCCGAGAAGGTTATCGAGACAAGCCGCAGCTTCAACATCGACGCACAGATTGTGGGTCACATAGAGGAGGGCAAGAAAAGCCTGACGATAAAGTCGGAGTACGGAACGTTTGACTACGAATGACAGTACAACTGTAATTAAGAATTAAAAATTAAGAATTAAGAATTAAAAGTTATCCTTTCTCTCCCCCTTGGGGGAGCTGGAGGGGGCTTCAAAATTAAAAGTTCGTTGAACCCAAATGATTGAGAACAACAGCATACTACAGAAACTTGACGGACTGGTGAGCCGTTTTGAAGAAGTATCGACACTCATCACCGACCCTTCGGTGATTGCCGATCAAGAGAGATTCGTGAAACTGACGAGGGAATACAAGGACCTCGGCGACATCATGGACGCTCGCAAACGATATATCTCCTGCCTCAACTCGATAAAGGAGGCTAAGGACATTATTGCAAACGAAAGCGACCCCGAGATGAAGGAGATGGCACGCGAAGAGCTTGCCATAAACGAGGAGCTGCAACCCAAGATTGAAGAAGAAATTAAGATAGCACTTGTGCCGAAGGATCCCGAGGACGCAAAGAACGTGCAGATGGAGATTCGCGCCGGAACAGGTGGCGACGAAGCGGCTCTCTTTGCCGGAGACCTTTTCTCGATGTATAAGAAGTTCTGCGACTCAAAAGGCTGGAACCTCTCGATAACAAGCGTCAGCGAGGGTGCTGTGGGCGGCTTCAAGGAAATAGATTTCGCCGTCAGCGGCGACGGAGTGTATGGTGTATTGAAATATGAGTCGGGAGTACACCGCGTGCAGCGAGTTCCCGCTACGGAGACACAGGGACGCATGCACACAAGTGCCGCAACGGTTGCCGTACTGCCTGAGGCAGACAAGTTTGAGGTTACAATCAACGAAGGAGAGATAAAGTGGGACACGTTCCGCAGCTCAGGCGCCGGTGGTCAGAATGTCAACAAGGTTGAGTCTGGCGTACGCCTTCGCTACATGTGGAAGAACCCCAATACAGGCGAGACGGAGGAAATTCTCATCGAGTGTACCGAGACGCGTGACCAACCCAAGAACAAGGAACGCGCCCTCTCGCGCCTACGTACCTTTATATATGATAAGGAGCATCAGAAATATGTTGATGACATTGCCAACCGCCGCAAGACCCTTGTCTCTACTGGCGACCGCAGTGCCAAGATTCGCACCTACAACTTCCCACAAGGCCGTGTAACCGACCATCGCATCGGCTATACAACCCACGACCTGCAAGGCTTCCTCGGCGGCAATATACAGGACATGATTGACGCCCTCACCGTTGCCGAGAATGCAGAGCGAATGAAGGAAGCGGAACTGTAGTCAGAGTAGAGCTCTGACAATTAAAAATTAAGAATTAAAAATTAAAAATTAAGAAACGAAGTTCGACGAAGTCAATTAAAAATTAAAGAGTTATCCTTTCTCTCCCCCTTGGGGGAGTTGGAGGGGGCTTCAAGGCTTCAAAATTAAAAATTTATGGGACTCATCTACACAAAGAAGAAAGACGACGAACAGCGCGAAAAGACTGTTCAGGCGGAGGAATTCATCAATCGCATGATTTCGATGAAGATGCGTACCATAAAGCAACTTAAAGAACTGCCAAGGACAGAAACAACAAAATAATGGACAGAAGACAACTGATAGATGAAATCAAGACAAAGCGAACATTCCTTTGCGTTGGTCTTGACACCGACCTCAAGAAAGTGCCACAACACCTGCTTGAAGGTGCAGAACCCATCTTCACTTTCAACAAGGCAATAATCGACGCCACGGCAGAATACTGCGTGGCTTACAAGCCAAACCTCGCTTTCTATGAGGCTTTTGGCGTAAATGGGTTGATGGCTTTTGAAAAGACGGTGAACTACTTGAAGAAATATTATCCCAACCACTTCATCATCGCCGACGCAAAGCGTGGAGACATCGGCAACACGTCGGCAATGTATGCACGCACATTCTTCGAGGAATATGGCGTTGACTCGCTGACCGTTGCCCCATACATGGGCGAAGACAGCGTAACCCCATTCCTCGGCTACGAGGGCAAGTGGGTGATACTCCTTGCACTGACCAGCAACAAGGGAAGCCACAACTTCCAGCTTACAGCAGACACTGACGGCGAACGCCTGTTCGAGAAGGTGCTGCGCACAAGCCAGCAGTGGGGAACGCCGGAGAACATGATGTATGTGGTAGGTGCCACACAAGGCAAGATGTTTGAGGACGTTCGCCGTATAGCCCCCGACCACTTCCTGCTCGTTCCGGGCGTTGGTGCACAGGGAGGAAGCCTTGAGGAAGTCTGCCGCTACGGAATGAACTCCGACTGCGGACTTCTCGTGAACAGCTCGCGCGGAATAATCTACGCCAGCAACGGCACCGACTTCGCCACTGTTGCAGGCGAGAAGGCAAGAGAACTTAAAGAGCAGATGGATGCCGTTCTTAAAGAACACGGACTGTAATTTTTGAATAATAATCTTAAAAAGTAGATTATTTTTCATCATTATCGTGCACATCTGATTTATTTTTGCTATATTTGCAGAACAATATACTACAAAATGGAATTTACAGCTAAACAGATAGCCGAATTTGTCGGCGGAAAAGTAGAAGGAGATGAATTGGCAAGCGTCAATACGTTTGCAAAGATTGAGGAAGGCAAGAAAGGTGCTATTTCTTTCCTTTCCAACTTGAAGTATCTGCATTATATCTACGACACAGAGTCGTCGATAGTGCTGATAAACGAAGACGTGAAGTTGGAAAAGGAGACACGGGCAACTCTCATTCGAGTAAAGGATGCATACGAATGTGTGGCAAAACTGCTACAACTCTATGCTTCCATGAAACCCAAGAAAGTGGGAATAGACTCCTTGGCTTTCATTCATCCTTCGGCAAAGGTTGGTAAGGACTGCTACGTAGGTCCTTTCGTTGCCATCGGTCCTAACGTGGTTATCGGCGACGGCTGCGTCCTTCACCCCCACGTGACGATAGGCGAAGAGGCTTCTGTTGGCAACAACACCGAGATTTACAGCAATGCCGTAGTTTACCACCATTGTAAGGTGGGCAACAACTGCGTCCTTCACGCAGGTTGCGTAATCGGTGCCGACGGCTTCGGCTTTGCACCCAACAGCGAGTGCTACGACAAGATTCCCCAGATCGGCAATGTCGTCATCGAGGATAACGTGGAGATTGGCGCCAACACTTGCGTTGACCGTTCCACTATGGGCAGCACAATAATCCATAAGGGCGTGAAGCTCGACAACCTCGTGCAGGTGGCTCATAATGTCGAAGTAGGCGAAAACACCGTAATGTCTGCCCAAGTAGGCATCGCCGGCAGCACGAAGATAGGCTCTTGGTGCATGTTTGGAGGGCAGGTGGGCATTGCAGGCCACATAACGATTGGCGACAAGACATTCCTTGGAGCGCAGTCGGGAGTGCCAGGCAACATAAAAGGCAACCAGACACTTATCGGCACACCGCCAATGGAGCCAAAGGCTTATTTCAAGTCGCAGGCCATCTTCCGCCGTCTGCCAGACATCTACAAGCAGCTCAACGAATTGCAGAAACAGGTTGACGAACTGACAAAGAACAAGTAGTAACCACTATTGCCATGGCCGCTTTGCCATGACATGCACAATACTCAATTAAAATGAATATGACGAAACAAACAACTTTAAAGGGAAGTTTTTCACTTTGTGGAAAAGGACTTCACACTGGTCTGAGTTTAACTGTGACTTTCAATCCAGCACACGAGAACCACGGATACAAAATACAACGCATCGACCTACCGGGAGAACCCATAGTGGAGGCCATAGCCGAGAATGTCATCGACACGCAGCGCGGCACCGTTCTTGGGAAAGGCGAGGTGCGCGTATCCACCGTAGAGCACGGACTGGCAGCACTCTATGCCCTTGGCATCGACAACTGCCTCATACAGGTCAACGGACCTGAATTCCCTATACTTGACGGCAGTGCAGTGAAGTATGTTGAGAAAATCAACGAGGTAGGAATAGAAGAACTCAACGCACCAAAGGATTGGTACATCATCAGAAAGAAGATTGAAGTGAAGGACGAGAACACCGGCTCTTGCATCACCATACTACCCGATGAGGAGTTCAGCATCACTGCCATGTGCTCGTTCAATTCAAAGTACATCGACAGCCAGTTTGCATCACTCGACCGCATGGAGGACTTCTCAAAGGAGATTTCGCCAGCACGCACTTTCGTTTTCGTACGCGACATAGAGCCGTTGCTCAATGCCAACCTCATAAAGGGCGGCGACCTCGACAATGCCATCGTAATCTACGAGAAGCAGATTTCGCAGGAACAGCTCGACAAACTCGCCGACATGCTGCACGCCGAGCACCGCGACGCAACAAATCTTGGCTACATACAGCACAAGCCTCTCGTGTGGGAGAACGAGTGTACTCGCCACAAGCTGCTCGACATCATCGGCGATATGGCACTGATAGGGAAACCCATCAAGGGACGTATCATCGCCACTCGCCCGGGACACACCATCAACAACAAGTTTGCACGTCAGATGCGCAAGGAAATCCGCAAACACGAGATTCAAGCGCCTATCTACGATCCAAACGATGAGCCACTGATGGATGTAAACCGCATACGCGAACTACTTCCACACCGCTACCCAATGCAGCTCGTTGACAAGGTTATCGCACTTGGTGCAACAAGCATCGTAGGCGTGAAGAACGTTACAAGCAATGAGCCGTTCTTCCAGGGACATTTCCCACAGGAGCCTGTGATGCCGGGAGTGCTGCAGATTGAGGCAATGGCGCAATGTGGCGGACTACTGGTTCTCAACTCTGTTGAAGAGCCGGAGCGATGGTCAACATACTTCCTGCGCATCGACGACGTGAAATTCCGCCAGAAGGTGGTTCCCGGCGACACGCTGCTGTTCAAGGTTGACCTTCTTGCACCAATACGTCATGGAATATCATCCATGAAAGGCTACGTCTTTGTAGGCGACCACGTCGTTTCAGAGGCAACGTTCACGGCGCAGATTGTGAAGAACAAATGATTCTGCGCCAAGGGAACTTTAATCCTTTAATATTTTAATTTTAAATCTTTTCGTAGAAAAATGAACAACATCAGTCCTATGGCCTTCGTTCATCCCGAGGCAAAATTGGGAGACAACAACGAGATAGGGCCATTCTGTTACATAGACAAGAATGTCGTCATTGGCAACGACAACAAACTGTTGAACAGCGTCACCATTCATCAGGGAGCACGCATCGGCAACGGCAACGAGTTCTTTCCTGGTGCAAGCATAAGTACCAAGCCACAGGATTTGAAGTTCAGGGGCGAGGAATCGTTTTGCGAGATAGGAGACAACAACAGCATCCGCGAGAACGTTACCATCAGCCGTGGAACGGCAAGCCGTGGCAAGACCGTAGTAGGCTCCAACAACCTGCTTATGGAGAACATGCACATAGCTCACGACTGCATCCTCGGCAATGGCATCATCATTGGCAACTCTACGAAGTTGGCTGGTGAGGTTGAGATTGACGACAACGCAATCATCAGCGCCACAGTGCTTTGTCATCAGTTCTGCCGCATTGGAGGCTACGTGATGATTCAAGGCGGTTGCCGCTTCAGCCTCGACATTCCTCCTTACATCATCGCAGGAAAAGAGCCGACACGCTACTGCGGAATAAACATCATAGGACTCCGTCGTAGAGGCTACAGCAACGAGCAGATTGACATGATTCACGACACCTACCGCACCATCTACGCCAACGGCATAATAAAGGACGGCATACAGGAGGCGCGTGCAAAATACCCTGGAGTGAAGGAAGTGGAATACATCTGCAAGTTCTTCGAGGACTCAAAGCGCGGTGTGATACGCTGACAATGAACACTCTCCTCGTCATAACAGGACCCACAGCAGTGGGAAAGACGGAAATCTGTCTTGGGATAGCAGAGAAATTCGGCATCCCCATCATCAATGCCGACTCACGCCAGATTTACCGAGGAATGTGCATAGGCACGGCGGCACCAACAGCCGAACAGCTAATGCGAGTAAAGCATTACTTCGTCGGCACACTGGACATTGACGCTTACTACAACGCATCGATGTATGAACAGGACGTAATGACACTCCTAAACACGATGTTTGAAGGAAAAGACGATGCCATAGCACTGCTGACAGGAGGAAGCATGATGTATATCGATGCCGTGTGCAACGGCATCGACGACATCCCAACAATAAGAGACGACGTTAGGGTGATGTTCAAGCAACGGCTTGCCGAGGAAGGCCTGGAAGCTCTCTGTAATGAATTAAGACTTCTCGACCCTGAATACTACGACATCGTTGACCGCAACAATGCACGCCGTGTGGTGCATGGCTTGGAAATATGCCATCAGACAGGACTCACCTACACGTCTTTCCGCGTCAAGGAAAGGAAACGGCGTCCGTTCAGAATCATAAAGATTGCACTAAACCGCGAACGTGAACAGTTGTACGACCGCATCAACCGACGCGTAGATACCATGATGGCTGACGGACTGGAACAGGAAGCACGACAACTTTATCCACGCCGACATCTCAACTCTCTCAACACCGTGGGCTACAAGGAGATGTTCAACTACATCGAGGGGATATGGTCACGTGACGAAGCTGTAGAGCGCATAAAAGGCAATACACGCAGATATGCACGCAAACAGCTCACATGGTACAAAAAAGATGACGACATCGCATGGTTTGATGCCGACGAGACAGAAAGAATTAATAAATTTTTAGTTGACGAGTTGACAAGTGAACGAGTTGACAAGTGAACGAGTTGACAAGTGAACAAGTTGACAAGTGAACAAGTTGACGAGTTTATGACTTGATGAGTTGGTTACTTTTAGTTGGCGAGTTGACGTGTGAATAGGTTGATGAGTTTACTGAATAAAAAATATCTCGATTATGAACAATAATGAAGAGAGAAATAGTGGAGCATTTGCCCGTGTGGCAAAATCCATCTGGTCAGCGTTCCGACGTTTCGGTTCGTGGTACAAAGGATTGTATAAAGGCAGGAAATGGTACACAAAGACAATTGTGGCTATAGTAACCTTCATGTTGCTACTCGTCCTGTATCTTGGTGCCGTTGACATCAACTTCCTTTGGCTTTTCGGTAAGTCACCAGGCATCTCGCAGATAAAGAATCCTATCAGTAATCAGGCATCGGAAATTTACAGTGCCGACGGTGTCCTCCTTGGAAAATTCTTCAATGAGAATCGTACTCCCGTGAAATACGAGGAGATAAACCCTGAATTCTTCCGTGCCCTCATTGACACGGAAGACGAGCGTTTCTTCCATCATAAGGGCATCGACCCCATCGGAATCTTTGCTGCCTTAAAGGACTATGTCGTCCATCGCGATGCGCGAGGAGCGTCAACCATCACTCAGCAGTTGGCAAAGAACCTTTTCCGTGTTCGCACCAACTACTCAACAGGACTGCTTGGCAACATTCCAGGACTTAAGATTCTGATAATGAAGAGCAAGGAGTGGATTACGGCAGTAAAGCTCGAGATGATCTTCAGCAAAGAGGAAATCCTTACCATGTATGCAAACACTGTCGATTTCGGTTCAAACGCCTTCGGCATAAAGACGGCTTGCAAGACTTATTTCGGCACCACCCCAAAGATGATGACCACGGAACAGTCTGCCGTACTCGTCGGAATGCTTAAGGCAACGACATATTACAATCCACGCATCAATCCCGACAACAGCCTCAAGCGCCGCAATACCGTACTCAACAATATGTTGACACACGGGCATCTCACACAGGAGGCTTATGACTCCATTAAGGCCATACCGCTAAAGCTCGACTATAGCGTTGAGAGCCGTTACGACGGACAGGCGCAATACTTCCGCGAAGCCGTAGCCAACTATCTCGACGAGTGGTGCCGCGAAAATGGCTTCGACCTTGATGCCAGCGGTTTGAAGATTTACACCACCATCGACACCAGGATGCAGAAATATGCCGAGGAGGCTGCCATAAAGCAGATGAAGGTGGTGCAGCGCAACTTCAAGAACCACTGGGGCAACACCAATCCCTGGCAGGACGAGAAACACCAAGAGATATCTGGCTTCATAGAAGGAATAGCCAAGCGACAGCCTTGCTACAAGGAACTGCAGCAACGCTTCCCCAATGACCCCGATTCCATCACATATTACATGAACCGTCCACACAAGGTAAAACTCTTCGACTACGAGAAAGGCACGGTCGAGATGGAAATGTCGTCGATGGACTCCATACGTTACATGGTGCGCTTCATGCACTGCGGTTTCGTGGCAATGGACCCACACAACGGACATGTTAAGGCATGGGTTGGCGACATCGATTTCAAGTCGTGGAAGTATGACAAGGTTACAGCCATGCGACAACCGGGATCCACTTTCAAGCTTTTCGTCTATACAGAAGCCATGAATCAGGGCCTTACACCATGCGACCGCCGTAAGGACGAATTCATCTGCATGAAGGTTTACGACAAACAGAAGCAAAAGGAAGTAAATTGGTGCCCTACTAATGCCAACGG
Organism: Prevotella sp.; assembly: GCA_051878735.1. Lineage (GTDB taxonomy): Bacteria > Bacteroidota > Bacteroidia > Bacteroidales > Bacteroidaceae > Prevotella. Next base: position 27,595 of record JBJEKR010000212.1, read on the forward strand.
CTACTTCACCGGCGACACGATACCTCTTAAGGCAGCCTTCGCGCAGAGCATCAACTCCATTGCCGTAAAACTCGGACAAGAGGCAGGAATACCCAACATCATCGAGACGGCACATGCCATGGGAATAAAGAGCAAGCTCGACAATGCTCCTGCCCTCGCCCTTGGTGCCAGTGATGTCAACCTCCTCGAACTGGTAAACTCCTACAGTACCATTGTCAACGACGGAAAGATGCATGAGGCAATACTCGTAACGCACATTCTTGATAGAGACGGCAACGAAGTGTATTCAGCTCCAACAGAACAGAAGCAGGCCATTCCTTATCGCAGTGCGTTCCTCATGCAGCAGATGTTGCAAGGCGGACTTAAAGAACCTGGAGGTACGAGCATGAGTCTCTGGGGATATGTTGGAAAACACAACGACACAGAGTTCGGTGGCAAGACCGGTACGTCAAACAACCACTCCGACGCATGGTTCGTGGGCGTAAGTCCAAACCTCGTAGCAGGAGCATGGGTAGGAGGAGAGTATCGCTGCATACACTTCCGCACAGGTGCCCTCGGACAGGGAAGCAGAACGGCACTCCCCATCTGCGGCTACTTCTTCCAGGCTGTGCTTGACGATCCAAACATGAAACAGTATCACGGCAAATTCCCGAAGGCAAAGGACAACATTGCCTACGAAGACTACAACTGCTCAGGTTATTGGCACAGCCGTGACGAGGACTCCACACTGGTTGACAGTACTGAAGTGGTTATCGAGCAACCCGTAATGCTTGACGAAGAGGGAAATCCTATAGACAACGGCATCGGCGGCCAAAAGGGTTCAGAACAAAATGCCACCACGCCTCTTGAGGAACACGATGACCATAAGAAACCCGAAGCGACAGAAAACAAGAAGAAGAAACCGACCTATGAGGATGTCTATCTCTAATGAGTTGGACATCTGACAAATAGGCAAGAAACAAACTATATGCGAAACATACTGACACTTTTGGCAATGGCTTTTAGCAGCGTTGCCTTCACACAGCCACGACAGCTTCTTACACTGACTGACGGTTGGCAGTTCTCTCGTGACAATGTCACATGGCAAAACGTAAGCATACCACACGACTGGGCCATAGCAGGTCCTTTCGACAAAAAATGGGATTTGCAGTTCGTGGCTATTGAACAAAATGGAGAGACGGAGAGATCGGAGAAATCAGGACGTTCAGGCGCATTGCCTTGGATTGGCGAGGGACATTATCGCACCATCATCAAGTTGCCTGAAGGCTATTCACGTGCCGTTCTCATGATAGACGGAGCCATGAGTCAGCCCACAGTAACCATCAACGGCAAAAAGGCTGGCTTCTGGGCGTATGGCTACAACGCTTTCAACATCGATGCAACAGACTTTCTGAAGTTCGACGGCAGCGACAACGAGATTGCCGTTGACCTCAAGAACGTCGAAGAAAGCAGTCGCTGGTATCCCGGAGGCGGCCTCTATCGCCCCGTGCGCCTTCTGCTGACGGGCAAATGCCAGTTTGCCCCGTGGGAGACTTTTGTCCGCACACTGTCGGCTGACGCATCGAAAGCAAGCATAAGCGTCTCAACAAAGCTGCTCGATTTCCCAAATGGAACAGTAGTGGAGGCAGTAGTCCTCGACTCTGAAGGAAATAGGGTCAGCCATGCTATCAGTGATTCAAAGGATGGTAACATCACTTTTCCAAACCTGTCTGTCAGCACCCCACGACTATGGTCGCCAGAGTCACCTTATCTATATACACTGCGACTATCAGCCATCACCGGCAATAATAAGGTATTGGATCAGGAAACGACTCGCTTTGGCATACGCACTATAAGCGTGTCAAAAGAAGGTGGATTCCAACTCAACGGCGTCACACGAAAAATCAAGGGTGTCTGTCTCCACCACGACCTCGGCCCCCTTGGAGCGGCAGAGAACAAGGCAGCCCTCATACGTCAAATAAAAACCATGAAGGACATGGGGTGCGATGCCATACGCACAGCTCACAACATGCCGTCGACAATGCAGATGGAGCTATGCGATTCACTCGGCATGATGGTGATGGCGGAAAGTTTCGACATGTGGATCTATCCCAAGTGCAAGAACGGCTATGCCACCTTCTTCAAGGAATGGGCAGATAAGGATATCGTAAATCTCGTGAAGCACCATCGCAACCATCCTTCAATCGTGATGTGGAGCATAGGAAACGAAATACCAGAGCAATGGAGCCAAGAAGGAGTGGAGATTTCCACTCGTTTGCAGAACCTATGCCATGACTACGATCCAACTCGTCCCGTTACCCAAGGCATGGATCGCGCTGAGGAGGCCTTGAAGTCTGGCTTTGCTCAAGTTATGGATGTTCCAGGATTCAACTACCGCGTTCATAAGTACGAGAACAACATCGCACAGCTGCCACAAGGTTTCCTTCTCGGCTCAGAGACGGCATCCACGGTAAGCTCACGTGGAGTATATAAGTTCCCCGTCGTAGTGAGCGACGAGGCAGTTTATGCCGATGGTCAGTGTTCAAGCTACGACACCGAATATTGCTCATGGAGCAACTTACCCGACGACGACTGGCGTTGTCAAGAGGATTATCCGTGGGTGATTGGTGAGTTTGTATGGACAGGCTACGACTACCTTGGCGAGCCTACCCCATACGACACCTACTGGCCAAGCCGCAGCAGCTATTTCGGAATCTGCGACCTCGCAGGTCTGCCCAAAGACCGCTATTATCTCTACCGCAGCCACTGGCAGACCGAAGACCACACGCTCCACCTGCTGCCACACTGGACATGGAAAGGACGTGAGGGTAAGGTGACTCCAGTCTATTGCTACACCGACGCTCCAGAGGCAGAACTGTTCGTCAACGGCAAGAGCCAAGGACGCATCAGCCGCCAGAAAGACAGTCGCCTCGACCGTTTCCGTCTGCGCTGGAACAACGTTATCTACAAGCCAGGCGAACTGCGTGTCGTTGCCTACAATGCTGACGGCACGGTAATGGGCGAGACATCTGTCAAGACTGCCGGCGAACCTACGACAATGTGCCTCGACGTGGAATGTCCATCGTCAGACGACAACACGTTGCGTGCCGATGGCTCTGACCTTGCCTATATCACCGTAAGCCTTACGGATAAGGATGGAACCTTCTGCCCCACCCTCTCTGACGACATCACTTTGACAGTCGAAGGCGCAGGAACATTCGAGGCTGCCTGCAACGGCGATGCCACCTCGCTCCAGTCTATGCGTCAGCCCACGATGAAACTCTTCAGCGGCAAGGCCGTTTTCATTGTCCGCAGTGCAAAAGAAAGTGGTGTTATCAAGGTGACTGCAACCGACAAACAGCGGAATCTACAAAAGACCATTACACTGCAAACGAAATAAGAATCGGGATAGACTGTTGCCCAAAGGAAACTGTCATTCACCAATAATATTCAAACTAAAAAACGCTACGAGGCATTTGGCTTCGCAGCGTTTTTTTATTATGAGGTGAACAGCATTAGAGCTTTATCACTTACTTGCCTAATTTAACGTGAGTTCGATGAATTTTCATATTGAAAA
>JBJEKR010000213.1:0-7446 GCA_051878735.1 Prevotella sp.
CCCTTCCAACTCCCCCGAAGGGGGGAGGGAGTATGTACGTCCGATTAATCATATAACGCGGCAGTCATACGCCCCCGTCACTTCGTGACACCCCCTCTATCTTAGAGGGGGAGCAAGTTACCGCACCTCGCCTACAAAGAAATATCCCACTACCGCTGATTTTGTGCTAACGACTGGGAGTGTGGGCATCTCGCCCGCACCTCGCCCACAAGAAATACCCCACTACCGCTGATTTGTGCTGGATGGTGCGTTGGGTGCGGGCGAGATGCCCACACTCCCAGCTTGCGGAACACTATAATCGGAAAGAATTAAAAATCGGAAAGAATTAAGAGAAATAGTTTGTGTGCATAATAAACGCCATAATATATTCTCTTAATTCTTAATTCTTAATTCTTAATTCTTAATTTTTAATTCTTAATTCTTAATTTTTAATTCTTAATTCTTTTTTGTTTCCCTTATTTCGCCAACGCATCGAAGAGTTTGTCGAGGGCTTCGTCGGCGTTGCCGCTCTCCTTTAGCAAGGTGACGAACTTGCTGCCGATGATTGCTCCTGCGGCATTCTGTTGCGCACTTTCGAGAGTTTGCTTGTTGCTGATGCCAAATCCTATCATGCGGGGATTTCTAAGGTTCATGGCGTTTATGCGGCGGAAATACTCCTGCTTGCTCTCGTCGAAGCTCTTTTGGGCACCTGTCGTCGCTGCCGAGGAAACCATGTAGATGAAACCGTCGGTGTGGTCGTCGATGAATCGTATGCGCTCCTCGCTCGTCTCAGGAGTGATGAGCATGATGACGCGAATGTCGTATTTGTCGGCAACGGGTTTTATCTCGTCGAGATAGTCCTTGAAGGGCAGGTCGGGGATAATAACTCCCGATACACCTGTCTCAACGCAGCTCTTGAAGAAACTCTCTATGCCATAGTTCTGTATGGGGTTGAGATAGCCCATGAGAATGAGTGGAATATTCACTTCACTCTTGATGGCAGAAAGCTGGCTGAAGAGTGTCTTTACCGACATGCCGTTGCGAAGGGCTGTGGTTGCTGCGTCTTGAATTACAGGGCCATCTGCCATAGGGTCGCTGAAAGGTATGCCGACCTCGATGAAGTCGATGCCTCGTCGCTCCATTGTCTTTATGACCTCGCCTGTACATTCAAGTTGCGGACAACCGGCACAGAAATAGAGTGATAACAGTTTGCGGTCGCCTTTGTTGGCGAACAGTTCATTGATTTTATTCATAGCTTTTAATATTTATTCTTTTAATTGACTTCGTCTTCCTCTGTCGCGACTCGGAATTGTTCAAGCGAGCTTGGCTCTGCGTTCGGTTTGTGCAGCAAATTCTAATTTTTAATTTTTAATTTCCCAACGAACGTAGAGATCCTTCCGACATCCTTGTGTGCAGGGGCTGTCTCGAACTTTGAGTTTAAGTCTATTCCCATCATGAGGGGATGCTGAAAGGTGCTGACGGCTTCCACGTCGTCAGGACCTATGCCGCCGCTCAGAAGGAAGGGTAGGGGACCCTCGTAGTCGTCAATTATCGACCAGTCGAATTGCTTTCCGCTTCCTCCCACGGTTTGGCATTTTGTGTCGAACAGCAGATAATCAACTATTTCGGCATAGTAGGCGGCTTTCTTCATGTCTTCGGCAGAGGAAATGCTTATTGCCTTCATCTGCTTGACATCCTTAGGAAGCAGGGCTTTCAGCTCCGTGATGCTTTCTGCGCTCTCGTTTCCATGCAGCTGTATGACGTTGAGGCGGCATCTTGCAGCAATGTCTAATATGGACGGCACCGGCTGGTCAACGAACACGCCCACTCTGACAATTCCCTCGGGTATGGCGTCGGCAGCGGAAAGGTCATCGACGTAGCGCGACGAACGCGGCCAGAATATCATGCCCATCCAGTCGATGCCTGTCTGTGCAGCGGCACGGATATTGTCGGGCTCCCTCATTCCACATATTTTTATTATCATATCTCAGACGTGAATTTGGCAAGGGCCTCGCCGGGGTTGTCTTGCTTCATGAAACACTCGCCGATGAGGAAACCTTGGAATCCTGCCTGCTTGAGTTGACGTATCGTCTGCGGATTGGAAATGCCACTCTCGCTCACCTTTACGGCTTCTGCGGGCAGCAGCGAAGCAAGACGGAAGGAGTTGTCAACAGAGGTGATGAAGGTGCCGAGGTTGCGGTTGTTGATTCCGCAAAGGTCGGGTTCCAGGTCGGCATATTCCAACTCTTCCTCGCTGTGCATTTCAAGCAAGGCCTCCAACTGAAGTTCGTGTGCTGTGTGAAGCAGGCTTTTACATTCTGCCTTGGAAAGCTCGGCGGCGATGAGCAGCACGGCGGAAGCTCCGCAGAGACGCGCCAGGAACAGCTGGTATTCGTCGATGACGAAGTTCTTGTATAGCACAGGAATCGTCACTCCCGACTGCCTTGCCTTGACGATGAACTTGTCTGAGCCGCCAAAAAACTCCTCGTCGGTCAGTATGCTTATTGCCGCTGCGCCGTTCTGCTGGTATGACAGTGGAATGACGTCAGCTCGTCCCTCCTCCTTTATCCAGCCCTTCGACGGCGACTTGCGTTTGAACTCCGCAATGATGCCTATCGGCGACTCGGCAATGGCCTTACGCATCGACGGGACAATGCTGCCTTCGGGTGCGGTCATAAGCCCCTCTACGCGGGCGTGGATGGCGGATTCGGGGAACGCCTCCTTGAACCGTTCCACCTCGATGCGCTTGTAGGCAACGATTTCTTCCAATACGTCTTTCATACTCAACTGTTCAGTTCAACGAATTTCTTGAATGTGGCGAGAGCCTTGCCGCTGTCTATCGACTCGCGTGCAATCTCAACACACTCGGCAATGTCCTTCTTTCCCTGTTCGAGCACCTGTATTCCGAAGGCGGCGTTGGCGAGCACCACGTTCTTCTGTGCAGGCAGTGCAGTGTTGGCAAGCACGTTGTCGAAGATCTCCTTTGCCTCCTTCTCGTCGGCACCTGCACGCAACTCTTCGGGTTTCGTTATGCTGAAGCCGAGGTCAGAGGGCTTGAAGATGCGTTCGTAGTCGTTTGTAGTGACCTTGAAGTCGCCTGTCAGCGAAATCTCGTCGTAGCCGTCGATGCTGTTTACTATTCCGTAGTCGATGCCAATCTTCTGATATACATTGCTGTAAAGGCGCATCTGGTCGAGGTTGGCTACGCCGAGCAGCTGGCATTGCGGCTTCGATGGGTTTACGATAGGGCCAAGCAGATTGAAGCACGTAGGGAACTGCAACGCCTTGCGGATAGGACCTACAAACTTCATCGCCTTGGCAAAGAGCTGGGCATGGAGATAGACGATGCCGCACTTGTTGATGCAACGGTTCAGCTTGTCGATGTCGTCGGTGAACTTCACTCCGTGATTGGCTATCACGTTCGATGCTCCACTGGTGCTTGTAGCGGCGTAGTTGCCGTGTTTTGCCACCTTGTAGCCGGCACCGGCAATGACGAAGCACGATGTGGTTGAGATGTTAAACGTGTTTTTGCGGTCGCCGCCTGTGCCAACCACGTCGATGTATCGTTCGCAGTCGAGAGGAACAGGCACTCCCGTTTCGAGTATTCCGTCGCGGAAGCCCAGCAGCTCGTCAACCGTTATTCCCCTCATTTGCAGTGCGGTGAGCAGAGCTGTAATCTGCTCGTTGGGGTATTCACTCTTTGTTATTCCTACCAAGATGTTCTTGGTTTCTTCTCTCGTCAGTTCCTCATGATTCAACATTCTGTTGAGGATATCTTTCATTGTTTGCATAATGTCAAAATTATATTTTAAAATTAAAGATTAAAAATTAAAAGATTAAAGTTCATTGGTGTTCAATGAAGTTCTTTACCATTGTCTTGCCTTCGGGCGTCAGCACACTTTCGGGATGGAACTGTATGCCGTGAATGTCGTAGTTCTTGTGCTTTAGTGCCATGATCTGTCCTTCGTCGCTCACGGCTGTCACTTCAAGGTTGGTGGGGAAGTTTTCGCGACTTACCACCCATGAGTGGTAGCGTCCCATCGTGATGCGCTTGGGCAGGTTGTCGAAGATGTAGTCGTTGGAGAACTGCGTGCCCTCGGTGGCTACGCCGTGGAATACGTCGCTAAGGTTCTCCAGTGTGCCGCCAAACACTTCGCCTATGGCTTGGTGGCCGAGACACACTCCAAGCATCGGCTTCTTGCCGGCGTAGGTCTTTATGACATCGAGCAGCAACCCCGCCTCTGAAGGAATGCCAGGACCAGGGCTGAGGATTATCTTGTCGAACGGCATCAGCTGGTTCAGTGTGAACTGGTCGTTGCGGATTACCGTCACGTCTGCACCTATTTCCTTTATCAAGTGACTCAGATTGTATGTAAACGAGTCGTAGTTGTCTATTATTACTGTCTTCATGATGACTACATTTTTTCTGCCATTATTATTGCCCTGCGCAGTGCGCCGAGTTTGTTGTTCACTTCCTGCAACTCATATTCTTCGTCGCTCTTGGCAACGATGCCGCCGCCTGCCTGGAACCACAGTTCGCCGTTTCTCGAAACGAAGGTACGTATGGTTATCGCTTGGTTGAGGCTGCCGTCAAGACCTATGAAACCGATGCAGCCGCCGTATGCTCCGCGGTTGTGTGGCTCGATTTCGCTGATGAGCTGCATTGCCCTCACCTTTGGTGCGCCTGAGAGAGTGCCTGCGGGGAAGGTGTCGATGAATGCCTTTATCGGGTCGGCTCCCTCGTCAAGTGTTCCGCTGACGCGCGACACGAGGTGTACGACATGCGAATAATACTGCAAATCCTTGTAAAAATCCACCTTTACGTCGTGGCAGTTGCGGCTGAGGTCGTTGCGTGCAAGGTCAACGAGCATCACGTGCTCTGCGTTCTCCTTTGCGTCGTTGCGTAGATACTCGGCTGCCTTTCGGTCGGCTTCTGCGTCGCCTGTTCGCTTCGTGGTGCCGGCGATGGGGTCGATGTATGCCTTTCGTCCGTCAATTCTGCAGTGTGTTTCAGGCGACGAACCGAAGATGCGGAAGCCGCCGAAGTCGAAGTAGAAGAGGTATGGCGACGGGTTGATGGAACGAAGCGCACGATAGAGCTTGAAGTCGTCGCCCTCGTATTTCTGGATGAATCGGCGTGCAATGACAATCTGGAAAACGTCGCCTCTCAAGCAGTGCTTTATGCCGCGGCGAATGTTTGCCTTGTGCTCGTCGTCGGTCAGTGGCGAAGTGGTGTCGCCAACAGGGTGGAAGTCGTAGGCGTGTACGTTTGCCTTGTTCATCTGACGGAATATTTCGTCAAGTGCCGACTCGTCGCCAAGGGTAATTATCGTCAGTTTGTTATTGAAATGGTCGAAGACGATGATGTCGCGATAGAGGATGTACATCATGTCGGGAGCGTCGTTCTTCTCCATTGTGGTGTCCTTGACGGCGATGTCCTCGAAGTAGCGAACGGCGTTAAAGGCAGTATAGCCATAAAGTCCACAATACGAGGAATATTCACCATCTATCTTAAAGCGTTTGATGAAAGAGTTTATCGCCTTGTCCGACTTGTATTCCTTGTTCACCTCATGGCGTGTTGTCTCGCCATCGGGGAAGGTGCAGATTGCTTCGCCGTGACTTATTGCCACTGACGCTATCGGGTTGATGCCGATGAACGAGCGGCTGTTGTTGGAGTCGTGGTAGTCGGAACTCTCCATGAGCGCACTCTGTGGGTAGATGTCTCGCAGACGCATGTAGATTCCCACTGGCGTGTAGAGGTCTGCAAGCAGTGTGCGACTTGCGGTTGAATATGAGAAAACCTTGTCCATTTTTATATATAATGTATAACGAACTTTAATACTAAATACTTAAATTCATTAATGCTTTAATACTTTAATTCTTAAATGCTTTAATTTTTAATTTTTAATTCTTAATTCTTAATTGCAATTTCTGATGAAATCAGAAATTGCCATACTCTCCAGCCATTTTTTTGTTTGCCAAATATGTTTCAACGTCCTTGTCGCCTCGTCCGCTTACTGTCAGCACAACTACGTCATCGGGTTTGAACTGCATCTTTGGCAGAACTCCCAGAGCGTGTGCGCTTTCCAATGCGGGGATTATTCCCTCGGTGCGCGTCAGTTCGTAGGCGGCTTTCACTGCCTCGTCGTCGTTGATGCTGTAAACTGTGGCACGATGCAGCGATGCAAGATTGGCGTGCATAGGACCTATTCCCGGATAGTCAAGACCTGCGGAAATGCTTTCGGCTTCGATTATTTGTCCATCGGGTGTCTGCATTACAAGTGTGCGTGAGCCATGAAGAATGCCCAGGCGACCAGCGTGTATCGTAGCTGCCGTGTGTCCTGTCTCAACGCCAAGGCCGCCAGCTTCTGCAAGTACGATCTTCACTCGTTCGTCGTCGATGTAGTGGTATATCGTACCCGCTGCGTTTGAGCCACCGCCGACGCAAGCCATGAGGTAGTCGGGATAGTCGCGACCAATCTTTTCTTGCAGCTGCTCCTTTATTTCCTTCGATATGATGCTCTGCAGGCGCGCCACGAGGTCGGGGTAGGGATGTGGGCCAACGGTAGAGCCTATTATGTAGAATGTGTCTGAAGGATGGCAGCACCAATCGCGTATTGCCTCGTTGGTAGCGTCTTTCAGCGTCCAGTTGCCTGTCTTTACAGGTCTTACTTCTGCGCCGAGCATCTTCATTCGTTCAACGTTGGTGTGCTGTCGCTCAACGTCGAGTGCTCCCTGATAAACCACACATGGCATGTCCATCAGTGCGCAAACCGTTGCGGTAGCCACTCCGTGCTGTCCTGCTCCTGTTTCGGCAATGATGCGTTTCTTTCCCATCTTCTTCGCCAATAGAATCTGACCGATGGTGTTGTTGATTTTGTGTGCGCCAGTGTGGTTGAGGTCCTCGCGCTTCAAGTAGAGCTGGCAACCGTAGCGCTCGCTCATTCGCTTTGCAAAATAGAGTGGCGAGGGGCGACCGACATAGTCGCGCAACAGAGCCATGTATTCGTCTTGAAACTCCTTCGACTCAAGTATTGGCAGATACTGCTCTCTGAGTCTTTCCACTGTGGCATAGAGAATTTCTGGAACGTATGATCCGCCAAACTCTCCGTAAAAGCCTTTTTCGTCAACTAAAAACGATTTCTTCATATCTTTAATTTTTAAATTTTTTCTTTTTTGAATTGATTGCTAAAAAAAGAGGCCCATCGCGTTAACGATGAGCCTGGTGTTTCTATGCTTATACAACGTACACAGCTTCGTATCCCGCGATTATTTGAATCTCGAGTTACGCCACCACCATGTATTGTTGTTCTGCTTCTTCATATTTTTGCTGTATTTTTATGTTTACGGCTGCAAATTTACACATTTTCCACGAAACCACAAACTTTTTGGCTGTTTTTTTATGATTTGACATTAGTACTGGTGCGATAAATTCGCACGGTTAATAAAAATCATCAAATAACGTGA
>JBJEKR010000214.1:0-7444 GCA_051878735.1 Prevotella sp.
GACCCAAGCAACGGTAAGGAAGTGTTCATCAAGGCCGACGGCACCGAGACCTACACATGGGATGCCAAAGACCAAGTGGCATGTGGTGTTGCCGAGCCAAAGGTTCAGGGAAACTTCAACACCAACGTCCGCTGGAAGGGACTCTCCATGAGCCTCATCTTCGGCTATCGCTGGGGTGGAAAGGCATATAACACGACACTGGCAAGCAAGGTTGAGAATATCGACCCATACTCAAACCTCGACAAGCGAGTGCTCTACGACCGCTGGAAGCAGCCAGGCGACATGGCAACCTTCAAGTCCATTGCCGACAAGACCAAGACCTACGCTACGTCGCGCTTCATCTTCGACGATGATACCTTCTATGCCTCAAGCCTAAACATAGGATATGAGTTCCCAACGGAGTGGACAAAAAAGACCCTCGGCATCTCTTATCTCGCTATTAACGGCTATGCCGAGGACCTCTTCTACCTGTCCACCATCAAGCGCGAGCGAGGCACCGAATATCCGTTTGCCCGCAAGTTCTCGCTCTCTCTGACATTCAGACTGTAACATATCACAATCATTAAGCAAGAAATAACATGAAACATATAAAACTATCATTCATTCTTGGTCTCCCGCTGCTGCTCGCAAGCTGCAACGACTGGCTCGACGTCACTCCACGCTCGCAGGTGAAGGCAGAGACTCTTTACGAGACAGAGGAAGGTTTCAAGCAGGCTCTCAACGGTGCCTACATCCAGATGGGCGACGGCGATCTCTATGGCAGAAACGCGTCGATGTACGTTCCAGAGTTCATGGCAAAGAGCTGGACAGTGCCCAGTGCGGCATCAAATCTGACCAACTACAGCATAGCCAACCTCGACTTCACCGAGAGCGGTGCAGAGACTGTTATGAACAATCTTTTCTCTGCATATTACAAGGCAGTGTCGCAGCTCAACGACATCCTCGCAAACCTCAAGACCACTACCGTACAGTTTAGCTACGGCAATGACAAGCTCATTGAGGGCGAGGCACTTGGTCTGAGGGCATTTCTCCACCTCGATGTTCTGCGCCTTTGGGGACCTACACCTGCCAAGGCGGAAGATGGAACGTTGGCAGTGCCTTACGTGACATCAGTTACCAACAACACCTCAGACCTGAGGAGCAAGACTTGGGGCGAGGTAAAGCGCGCCATAATTGCCGACCTCGACGAGGCTGAGGAAATCCTTGGCAAGGTTGACCCCATAACATACGCCAACAAGGACAGCCTGAACAGCCTTACACACTATTCCTATTATATAGGTATGGGAACTATGCCACAGGACGAATGGCAGATGAAACGCCGCGACCGCTTCAACTACTATGCCGTCCTCGCAACCAAGGCACGCTTCTACCACTATGTGGGCGACAAGGAGAACGCCACGAAATACGCCAAGATGGTGGTTGACGCAGGCAAGACGGAGCTGTGCACGGAGTCAACCGTGGCAAAGAGCCTTACGATGTACCCAGAGCAGATTTTCGGACTTTCCAACGTCAACCTGCTCGACCTCATCCGCGATTCCTATCTCAGCAGCACTGCCCAGTTTACGGTAAGGGAACTCTATCTGCAATATATCTATGAGACAACGCTGAACGTCAACGACATACGTGCCGTACCCAACCGCTATTGGGGTAATGTCACATATCTTAACGGAACGGTAGTAAACACTTTCTACAAGTATGTAGGCAACGACAACATCGAGTCCGACAAGCGCATACCGATGCTTCGCCTCTCGGAGATGTATCTCATTCTCACCGAGGACCTGCCGATGGCTGAGGCAAAGGAGTACTTCACCACCTACAGAATCTCAAGAGGTATGACGGCATCTGTTGACGAGACATCGTTTGCCTCCGAGTCTGCCCTGCTCAACCGTCTTACCTACGAGTATCTGAAGGAATTTTACGGTGAAGGACAGATGTACTATTTCTACAAGTCACACAACACCCAGCAGTTTACTTATCCCTCGCGCGCTAAGCTGCCTGCCACGGGCTATGACATTCCGCTGCCTCAGGGTCAGACAAACTTTGAATAACATTAAACTCGATGAACATGAAAAAAGCAATATTATATAGCGCGCTCGGTTCCGCACTGCTCCTCAACTCTGCATGCACTGAGAACAAGATGGAGCCATGGAACGACACGCCAGCCATATATTTCGAGCACAGCACCTCGATTCAGACAGACAGTGTCAATCAGTCGTTTTTCATCTACGACGACGATGTGAAGACCGATACCGTGATAGTGCGCGTTTGTGCGATGGGAGGCGTGGCAGACTACGACCGTCCATTCTCTCTCGTCCAGACCAACGTCGGACAATCCGATGCCGCGGTTGCGGGAACTCATTTTGAAGGTCTTGACTCGCCTGAGATGAAGAAATACATGGTCATTCCCGCCGGACAGGTCTATCAGGACATCCCATTCGTATTCCTGCGCGACAAGAGCCTTGCCTTGGGTGAATATCGTTTGGAGCTTGCCGTTGAGGATAACGAGTACTTCCGCAAGGGAATCGACGAATGGCGCACTTTTGTTATCACCACCACCGACCAGGCGGTAAAACCTGCCCTTTGGGACACTAGCTGGAAATACTATTTCGGTCCGACATGGGGTAGCGTGAAAATGAAATTCATCATCCAGAGCACAGGCTACACCGACTTCGACACCTTGCCTGATGACTATTCATACCGCGGTTGGTTGGGAAACACCGCCAAGCAGGCATTGCTCGAATATAACACAGCTCATCCAGATGCCCCATTGTGCGAGGCAGACGGAACATTAGTAACATTTGAATAAAAACATTGAGCGATATGAAGAAACAACTATATAACATCTTCTTCCTCATTACGGCACTCTGCATGGCAGCGTGCGTGGAAGACGAGGGCAACTACGACTACCAGGACACCAAGGACGTGTTGCCAGTAGAAATCACTGGTCTTGACAACAACATCGACGCCAAGCAAGGCACGACGCTTCGCCTCTCGCCGACTATCGTCAACGACGACGCCAGCCGCTACACTTATCAGTGGATATTGACTGAAGCCATAACTGCTGGCGGTCTGCCCAAACGCTACGACATTGCCGACACGAAAGACCTCGCGTACGAAGTAAACTTGAGCCAAACTCCTATTTGCTGAATTTCATCGTGACCGACAAGGAACTCAACATCTACAAGCGCAAGGAGATTAAACTGACCGTCTCAGCCTCGCCTACAAACGAAGGTTGGTACATTCTCAAGAACGTTGGCGACGAGGTGGATTTCGACTACATAAGTCGCGACCGTACCGTCTATCGCGATATTCTCCTCTCCGGCGAGCAACGCATGAAGGGCAAGGCTCTGGACATGTGTTATCAGAAGGAACGCTATTACCACGTTGACTACGATGACAACGGAACGGCTACGACACTGATAAACCAGTCTGTATTCTATATCGTGACCGATCAGGACTGCCGCACCTACAACAGCAAGACAATGAAGCTGTTCAAGACCTTCGACGATATGTTCTATGAGGCTCCTGCCGCCAAGAACCCACAAGCTGTATGCTACACCTCAAGCGGCAATATGTTCCTCATAAACGATTGCAAGGCATACTACATCTACGGAATGTCATCCAATATAGGAAAGTTTACACCGAAGGTCGGAATGAACACATTCTTCCCGAAAATCATTCCCGGCGGATTCCAAGAAGCCGCTATTTTTGACACGAAGGAGCACACTTTCTACAAATTATCATCGATGAGCACCCCTGTGACCGCTATTGGCGATGTAAAACTTGAGGACGGGCAGACAGTGTCGTTCACCAACATGCCTTACTCAATGTTGTTAGTCGGTGAAAATACAGCTATGGGATACTATGGTTACTCCTATGCACTCATGAGAAACGACGAAACTGGTGAAGGTGCGCTTGTAAGAGTGTATAGTAGAAACACCGCATTCCTGTCAATGAAAAAAGTGGACAAGGACAGTAAACTGATGAATGCCTCTGTGATAGCCCCGTCGTTTGTCGCTGATTTCCTTTATTTCGATGCCGGGAACAAGGTATATTCATACGAGAACGCTGAGGGATTGGACGAGAAGGAAAAAGTGGTGGTGGAGTATCCGTCTGACGAGACTGTTGCCTGCGTGAAGCACTGCTATTGGAGAAACAGCCCCTATACCAATTATATAGAAACCAACTCCCTTTGGGTACTCACCAACTCAGGCCGTGGCTGGACTCTATACCACTATGACCTCATAGGCGAGAGCAACCCGGAAATCAATCCAGAGCCAGTGGAAGTGTTTGAAGGCACAGGCGAAGGAAAGACAATACTATTTAGAATGTATTAAAATTTATAAAACTATCATGATACTTCTCTTTCGCCTTCCGCCCTTCCTACAGTGGCTTCTACATTGTGGGACGCAACGAAAAATCTGCCATGTACCGCTACATGACCTATTTGAAGCCAGGCGACTCCGTGCAGATGGAAATCGTGGGCGACACCTATCACCTCACGGGAAAGAACACCGAGGAGAACATGGAGTTGGAGAAATGGCACGACTTCGTGCAGCCGCTCGAGGGCAAGTCGGTTTATTTCATGCGCAAGCGCAGCACCTTCCGCGACTTCTTCCCAGAGTTGGAGGCGGCACTACCGAAAGCCGAGGCTTATCCCGCTGCGAAGACGAGGAACAAGGAGTTCAACCGCGCCTTTGAGTCGTTCAAGAAGTTCAACTTCGCCGAGATTGCAGTCCACTTCATCACCACACCGCGAATGGAGCACCCGAAAAGTGGGGACTTCATCGACATCTACCGCGACATGAGCATCAGCAAACTCTCCTCCAACACCGACATTCTCAACTATCCCGACGGCACAGGTCTGCTCGAGAAAATATATTTCTGCTCGCTGAGGGCTAATCCGAATCTCGAAGGCGAGGAATTCAAGGATGCCTACAAGAATGCAACACACACTGCTCAACGGAAACTATTTCGCCAACGATACGGTGAAGGCAGAATATATGCTGTCGAAGGCTAACATGTGCAAAACTTATGATGACTTCATGGTACTAAAGAATAGATACGAGAAGTTGCTCGTAACCGAGAGCCAAAAGGTAAGTTTCCGCATGATGCTTGGCAAGTTGGACAACAACGAGGCAGGTCACGAGGCAATAGACTTCAAGTTCCAGGACATCAACGGCAAGCAGGTGTCGCTTTCCGACTTCCGCGGAAAAGTGATATACATCGATGTGTGGGCAACGTGGTGCGGTCCGTGCAAGCAGCAGATACCGCACATGACGAAACTTGAGGAGGAATATGCCGACAACAAAAACATCGTCTTCCTCAGTGTCTCCACCGACCAGACAAAGGATATCGACAAGTGGAAGACAATGGTGAAGGAGAAAGGAATGAAGGGCGTACAGCTCTGCACGGGCGACAGAATGCAGGAAATCCTACAGCCATACAAGATCAAGGGCATCCCACGCTTCATCCTCATCGGCAAGGACTTCAACATCATCAATCCCAATGCTCCACGCCCATCGACAGGCGACGAGATTCGCAAGCTGCTCAACGAGGCACTAAAGAAATAACAACATAGCCTGTAGGCTGAAGACATCAAAATATGAAAAAACTGTCAATTATATTCATAACACTGCTCGCCGCACTTTCCTCCATACAGGCACAGGAAAAGGCGTGTGTCATCAACGGTCAGTGGATTAATCCGCCCGCAAAGAACAAGGGCATCGGTGTTTACGAGATAAAGAACGGCATCTGCGTGCCGCTCGCTACAAAGGCTCTGGGCAACGATGGTCATTTCAGCATCAGCTTTATCCCTGAGCATGAGGGGTTCTATGCCGTGGCACATGAACCAAAGAACCACACCTTCCGCAACATGTTCTACTTCAAGCCTGGCGACCAGCTGACTTTTGAGATGGAACGTGACACTTACCGCTTGGTGGGCGACAACACCCCAGAGAACATTGAGCTGACTCGATGGCACGACACAGTGCAGCCCCTTGCCGCAAAGTCGTTCTATTCGTTCTACAACAACAGCACCTACGAGGACTTCTTCCCCATGCTTGAGGAGATGCTCCCCACCATCAAGGCTTATCCTAAGGCAACAACGCCCAACAAGAAGTTCAACGAGGCGATGGAGAGCTACAAGTACTACAACCTCATGAACATAACCTTGATGTTCCTCCACACGCCGAGGACAAAGCATCCCAAGGCAGCCGACATCCCCGACTTCTATCGCAACATCGACATGAAGCGACTCACGGGCGACATGTCCCTCTTGGACTATCCAGGCGGACTCTCGATGATAATTCAGGCAATGTACGCTCAGGTACGCACACGGGAGTTCAAGGACGAGGCAGAGAGTAGGGCGTTCTTCAATCGCGTCAACGCCGACTATAGTCAGATAGTCAACGACACCTTACGTGGAGAATACATTTTGGGCAAGGCAGAATACATCACCACCTATCCTGGCGTCATGACGTTTAAGGAGAAGTACGGAAAGTATTTCGTGACCGCCGACCAGCAGAAACGGCTCAGCGACATAGTGGCGAAATTCTCGCCAAAGGGTGAGGCAACGGAGCCTTACCAGTTCACCTACACCGACATCAACGGCAAGCAGGTGTCGCTGTCTGACTTCAAGGGAAAGGTGGTCTATATCGACATCTGGGCTACATGGTGCGCCCCGTGCCGCGGCGAGATTCCTTTTATGGGCAAGCTCGAGGAGGAATATGCCGACCGCAAGGACATGGTTTTCATGAGCATCTCCGTTGACAACGAGAAAGACCACGACAAGTGGATGGCAATGGTCAAGGAGAAGGACATGAAGGGCTACCAGCTCTTTGCCGGTGCTGGGGCAGCCGACCTGCGCAAGGCAAACAATATCACGGGCATTCCACGTTTCATCCTCATAGGCAAGGACGGAAAGGTAATATATAGTAAGGCCCCACGCCCATCGTCTGATGAGATAAGAGCCGTGCTTGACGAAGCCCTGAAGTAGAACCTTAAGTCAACAGAACATGAATTTCAGCAAAAAGACAATCAAGTGCCAACATCGAAAATGTATGCCGACAATAAGGATATAGTGTTTGTCAGTGTGTCAACAGACCAAAGCAAGGATATTGATAAATGGAAGGCTATGGTTAAGGAGAGGCGGATGAAGGGTGTTCAATTATATCAAGGGACATAAAACGAAAGTTTTTTGACGTTGCGATGCCGACATCACGAGCGCGAACCACTCATGCAGCTGCTCATGGCATAAGACAAGTCAACTTTTTCAGCATGAAGGCGAATCCCGTTTGAAGTCAATAAAAACGGAATAAAAGGTAAATAAAATTCGTAAAGAGTCAACTTTTACTTTACCCTTCGGCCAGTGACCGTTGGTTCGCGGGTATTGTAGGGGCAGACCGAAGCCCCCTCCAGCTCCCCCAAGGGGGAGAGAACCCGA
>JBJEKR010000215.1:0-1696 GCA_051878735.1 Prevotella sp.
GCACGAATACATTGATGGCAGTGTTGGCACTCATGCCAAACTGTTCGCAGAGCTGGTCGAATTTTGCCTTCTGTACGGAGTCCAAACGGACGGTCATTGCTGTCTGTGCCATAATTCTTATGATTTAATGATGAATAATATTCTTTGTTTGGTGGCAAAGTTACATCAAAATGACGTAATTGCAAAACTAAATGCAATAAATCGATTTTGTATTAGCGATAATTAACGGAATTACGACCTTAACGTTAACTTTAACGTCGATATTTAATATATAATCAGAATGGAAATAATTGAAATCAATGATAATCTGCTGGCAGCATTGCATTTGCGGGCTGCGGAATCGGAGCGCAAGCGTATGAATTATGATCTTAGAACGACTGCTGAGGATAATTCACAACGTATGCTGAATGCGTTGGAAGTTGGGACTAAAGTACCGATACATCGGCATTTGGAGACATCGGAGACTGTAGTCTGTCTGCAAGGCTGTTTGGATGTAGTGTTATATGACTTGCGTCCGAATGAGGACTGCGGCGGGCCTGTGATGGGAGACTGCGGGACGATCATGTCTGACGGTATGGAAACGAATGTGTTCGAGAGGTATCGTGTGAGGCTGTGCCCTCGTGAAGGGAAGTATGGGGTGCAGATACCTCTTGGTGCATGGCATTCTGTGGAGGTATATGAGCCGAGCACGATATTCGAAGCGAAGGATGGGAGGTATATAAAGTAACCGAGACAGGAATGCTTGAGGCAGCGAAACCCCGATGAATGAAAGAGAATCATCATCACCATGATTTCCGCCTTGATACGGCTGTCACGGTGGTATTTGCGCTTTCCTTCTGCCTTAAACGTATATTTTGCCATCTGTGCATCAAAAACTTTGCAAAAATCATTGGCAATACAAAAAAATCACTAACTTTGTCCCCGGTAACCACAGCAAAATTCTTTAGTTTCATTGTTTTTAGCAACTACAAAGTTTTTCGCAAGCTCAAGGGAATTTCTAAAATTTCGATAATTGCCAAATTTTCAACGATTTATAATTCATCGAACTCACGTTATTATGGATTATGTAAAATAGATTTATCCTACAGATAATTGTAATATGTTAATATTTAGAAGACAACACTTATGGAGAAAGAAAATATTCCTAAGTATGTATTGAAGATTATCAATCTCGATGATATACCAGCTTGCATATCTCCTGCACTATGACATCGTTCTCCGTATAGGGGCTGCCAATGCCTTGAAGCACACCACTATCCACAATTGAAGGTTGAGACACCAAGAGTGAGGCTTTCAGACATAGTCAATGTGGTTTCAGAACTGCAAGGATTCGCAGCATACGATGTGGAGCACTTTCTGTGTGTGAATCATAAGAGGCTACTAATCGCATAGAGCGGACAGATACGGACATGACGAATGGCATTATCATCTTCCTTGTCGGTGTATTCAAACGAACCGAAGTTTTCCAACGAACAGCGGACGGCTTCGGAGAGTCGCTTCTCGCGCATGAACATCCAGAGGCTTTTCATGCCGCCTTGCGTGCCTGCCTTCACCTCTATGGGGAGGACGTGCATGTTCTGGACGGTGAGATAGTCGATTTCGGCGATGCTCTTGCCCGTCTTCTCCCAATAATACATGCGAGGACGCTGTATGGGGGCTTGATAGCGCATCATCTCCAGTCCTGCCACCATTTCCG
>JBJEKR010000216.1:0-1679 GCA_051878735.1 Prevotella sp.
GCACTGACCTACAGCCGCGAGGGAAAGAGCGGAGTGAGCCGCAACTTCCACCGCTGGGGACGCAACTATCAGCTCGCACACGGCAACCAGGTGCGCGACATTCTGCTCAACTCGTGGGAAGGTGTCTATTTCGACATCAACGAGGAGGGAATGGACCAGATGATGGCTGACATCGCCTCGATGGGCGGCGAACTGTTCGTGATGGACGACGGTTGGTTTGGCGACAAATATCCACGCAAGAGCGACAACTCTTCGCTCGGCGACTGGGTTGTCGATAAGACGAAGCTTCCAAACGGTGTCGGCGGATTGCTCGACAACGCAAAGAAGCACGGCATAAAGTTCGGCATCTGGCTTGAGCCTGAGATGACCAACAATCCCAGCGAGCTCTACGAGAAGCATCCCGACTGGGTGGTGAAGGCTCCAGGACGTGACCTTCTCTACGGTCGTGGCGGCACGCAGCTCGTTCTCGACTTGTGCAACCCGAAGGTGCAGGACTTCGTGTTCAACACCATCGACGAACTTATGACCAAATATCCCGCAATACATTATATCAAGTGGGACGCAAACATGAACATCTCCAACCACGGTTCGCAGTATCTCTCAGCCGACGACCAGAGCCACTTGCTCGTTGACTATCATCGTGGACTGAAGAGTACTCTTGAGCGCATTCGTGCAAAATATCCCGACCTCATCATTCAGGACTGCGCTTCGGGTGGTGGACGTGCCAATTGGGGTTATCTGCCTTACTTCGACGAGTTCTGGGTGAGCGACAACACCGATGCCCTTCAGCGCGTCTATATGCAGTGGGGAACGTCTTATTTCTTCCCTGCCATCGCAATGGCTTCGCACATCAGTGCCGCTCCAAACCATCAGACGTTCCGCCGCGTGCCTCTGAAATATCGCATCGACGTTGCCATGAGCGGTCGCCTCGGCATGGAGATTCAGCCAAAGAACATGACCGACGAGGAGAAGGAACTCTGCCGCAAGGCAATAGCCGACTACAAGACCATTCGCCCTGTTGTTCAGTTGGGCAACATCTATCGCCTGCAGTCGCCTTACGACAACCTCGGCGTGGCTTCGCTGATGTATGTCGATGACGCAAAGCAGAAGGCAGTGTTCTACTGGTGGAAGACCGAACACTTCTGCAACCAGCACTTGCCACGAGTGAAGATGGCAGGTCTCAATCCAACGAAGCGTTATCGCGTGAAGGAGCTTAACCGCATCGACAACGAGCCGCTGAAGTTTGAGGGCAAGTCATATACAGGCGCATACCTCATGGCAAACGGTCTTGAAATTCCTTACAACCACCGCGTTGACTACCACAAGCAGAACGACTACTCCAGCCGCGTGCTTTATCTTGAGGCTGAGTAGGAATCTTGAAATTAAAGGAGAAGTTTCTTCTTAAGAAGTTTCGTTTGGAAGTTTCGTTTTAAGAAGTTTCGTCTTAACTCCTTAAACTCTTTTGGCTCCCTTCTCTCTCCCTCTTGGGAGAGTAGGAGGGAGCTTTCGCATAATTTCCTCCAGAGTTTACCTCAAAAGAGACGCTCGGATTTCTTTTCAGGACAAAATTACAAAACCCGCCTCGTTCAGCAATAAGAACAAGGCGGGGAGGTTGACTAAAAAATTATTATTGCTGTCCGGTAAAACTTAAACGAGCATAATAATCCTGTCCGAAGCCC
>JBJEKR010000217.1:0-1668 GCA_051878735.1 Prevotella sp.
GATGTGCATTATCTTTTTGAAGGAACTTATTCCCCGCAAGAGATATGCCAGATGCTATCCGTGTTGCTTCGCACACCCATTGTGGCTGGCGAGACGCTGTTGTTCTTTGACGAGATACAGGCTTGCCCGTCGGCAATCAACCGACTGCGATATTTCTACGAGAAATTTCCCGAACTCCATCTGATAGCGGCTGGTTCGCTGTTGGAGTTCGCACTGGAGACACTTCCTTCATACGGAGTGGGGAGAATCAGGAGCATCTTCATGTATCCCTTCTCGTTTGAGGAATATCTGTGGGCTACAGGCAATGAGGCATTGGCGCTTATGATCGATGCCTCGTCACCCGACAAGCCTTTACCTCTGCCCATTCATGAGCAGGCATTGCGACTGCTTCGGGTCTTTATGATTATTGGCGGTATGCCGGCTGTAGTGGCAAGATATTGCGAAGACGGCAACCTGTTGGAGTGTCAGAATATCCTGAGCGAACTGGTTTTGTCGTTTCGTGATGACTTTGCAAAATACAGAAACAAGGTACCTTCATCGCGCATTGGCGCCACATTCCGTTCCATTGCGGAACAAGGACTGGGAAAGTTTGTTTACAATCGTGTTGATACAGATGCTTCAACGGCACAAATAAAGACTGCCGCGGAAACCCTCATATTGGCAGGACTTGTCTATCCAGTTACACATTCTTCTGCCAACGGAATACCACTTGGCGCTGAAATCAACGAGAAATACCGACGAATGATTTTGCTCGACACAGGACTTCTTCAAAGGATTCTCAACCTCGACATATCCGATGTCCTTTCATCAGATGATATACAGGTAGTAAACCGTGGGGCTATTGCTGAAATTTTCGTAGGAACAGAGTTGGTAAAGTCTGCTTCATGTTATAGCCCATATCCTTTATACTGTTGGCACAGGGAGAAGGCTGGCAGCAATGCAGAAGTGGATTATGTCGTACAACTGGGCAAACAAATCGTGCCAATAGAAGTGAAATCCGGTTCTAAAGGCACTATGCAAAGTCTGCGCCTGTTTATGGAGGCAAAGGGCATTGCCAAGGGAATACGTACATCATTGGAGAATTTCTCTTCCTACGATGACATTCTTGTCTATCCACTTTATGCAGTAAGAAACATCCATCGCCTTTCGTCACATATTTAGTCCTTCTGTCCCAATTATTTGGTATATTGGCTAATTACCACTACCTTTGCAGCCGCAAAAAATAATAATATAAATGATTATGGCACGGCTTAATTATCTCGACAATCTGAAAGTTATTGACGGTATCAATGAGGTCATGAACCGCGAGATACCATTGCTCCTTTCCCTTACGGAAGAACAGGTGAGTGTAAAAAGAAATCATCAGAACCGCACGGTGAAGATGCTCGTTGGACATCTCATCGACTCAGCGTCAAACAACCACCAGCGCATGGTGCGCCTGCAATATGCCCCACGCTGCGGACACTCAATGCCAAACACCGAAATGGGTATGCTCGTTTTCCCCGACTACACACAGGACAACGACCTGTGGATTGCCCTTCAGGACTATCAGCATGAGGATTGGCAGACGTTGGTGATGTTGCTCAAATTATACAACCAACATATCTGCCACATTATCCGTTCAGTTGACGAGACAAAGCTCGACAACTATTGGATTGACTACGAAGG
>JBJEKR010000218.1:0-94449 GCA_051878735.1 Prevotella sp.
CGGTGTTGATGACCACCTTGATGATGTCGATGTTCTTCCACTCGTTGAAGCCGCCTATGTTATATGTCTCAGCCACCTTACCCTCATGGAATATTATGTCGATGGCACGGGCGTGGTCTTCCACAAACAGCCAGTCGCGCACGTTCTCGCCCTTGCCATAGACAGGCAATGGCTTGCGGTGACGAATGTTGTTGATGAAAAGCGGTATCAACTTCTCGGGGAACTGGTAAGGACCATAGTTGTTTGAGCAGTTGGTCACGATAGTCGGCATACCGTATGTGTCGTGGAAAGCTCGTACGAAGTGGTCTGAGCCTGCCTTTGATGCCGAATATGGCGAGTGTGGATTATATTTTGTAGTCTCAAGGAAGAAGTCCTCGCCGTAAGCTTCATGGTGTTGTGACGACGATGCCTTTGTGGTGAACGGAGGCTCGATGCCCTCGGGATGAGTCATCGTCAGTGCTCCATAGACTTCATCTGTCGAGATGTGATAGAAACGCTTGCCCTCATACTTCTCAGGCAACGACTCCCAGTAGAGCTTAGCAGCCTGAAGCAGCGAGAGTGTTCCCATTACGTTAGTACGCGCGAAAGTGAACGGATCCTTTATTGAGCGGTCAACGTGGCTTTCGGCAGCAAGGTGTATTATGCCGTCAACATTCTCTTCCTGCATCAGCTTGTAGAAAGCGTCAAAGTCGCAGATGTCCATCTTGACAAACTTGTAGTTCGGTCTATCTTCAATGTCCTTTAGATTAGCAAGATTACCGGCATACGTCAACTTGTCGAGATTAATAATCCTATACTCGGGATACTTGTTTACAAAAAGGCGGACTACATGTGAGCCGATGAATCCGGCACCGCCAGTAATAACGATTGTCTTCATTATATTTTAATACTTTAATTTTTTAATTCTTCAACGTCACCACCTCGCAGTCGGTAAACTTACTGCCCTCAATGGTCAGACGCACGAGGGTTCGTTCCTTGTGCCAGCCTTGCAATCCCGCAGCTCCGGGATTGATGTGCAACAGATTAAGTGTCTTGTCGAAAAGGACCTTCAGAATGTGGGAGTGACCACTTATAAACAGCTGTGGGGGCGAAGCATAAATCTTGTTGCGTATGCTCGGATCGTAGTTGCCAGGATAACCACCTATATGCTTCATTAGCACATCAACATCCTCACACTTGAAACGCAACACTTCGGGGAACATCAGCCGCAAGTCACCTCCATCACAGTTGCCGCACACGGCACGCAACGGACGGATGGCTGCCAATCGTTCCGCCACTTCAGTAGAGCCTATATCGCCAGCATGCCATATCTCGTCACAAGGCTCAAAGTATTTCTCGTAGCGGTCATCCCAGTATGAATGGGTGTCGCTGATAATTCCTATTTTCTTCACTTATTTTATGACACAATTTTTAAACCTTAAACTCTTTACTACGACCTCGCCCAAAGCCTCCGCCGTACCTTCTATGCCCAGTCGAGAGGTGTTGATGCAGAAATCATAACTCTCAGCATGACCCCATTTCTTGCCCGTATAGAAGCCATAATAGGTAGAACGTTGGCTCTCACCGTTAACTATTGCCTTACGTGCCTCTTCTTCCGAGCAGCACAGACGCTGCGACACTGCCTTGATGCGATCGTCCATGTCTGCCGTAATGAACACGTTGAACACATTGGGATAGTCGCGCAGGACATAGTCGGCACAACGTCCTACAAACACGCACGAACACTCCTTTGCAGCCTTGCGTATAGCCTCGCTTTGGAAGCGGAAGAGACTCTCCTGCGAAAAGTCGTTCTTGTAGAAGCTGCTGTCGGAGACGAAAGGAGTATGAATGTGGAAAAGCGACTTAAAGAAGTTCTTGTGTTCATCGTTCTGTTCAAAGAACACTTCACTGAAACCACTTTCCTTGGCTGCGATATTCAGGATCTCCCTATCGTAGAACTTGCAACCGAAACGGTCGGCAAGCAATTTCGCTACTATTCGTCCACCACTTCCTATCTGTCGTCCGACGTTAATTATTATATTTTCACGCTTGTCCATTGGCAATCATCTCTTTATGTTGTCTCTTGAATTTTCTCATGTATCGGGTCATCATGACCAATGCGAGCAACGCCGACAAAGTGTCGCTCACGGGCATAGACATCCACACTCCGTCTATTCCAAATATCGGAGGCAGAATTACAAGCATAGGCAAGAGCAGAAGAAGCTGACGAGAGAGTGAGAGCAGAATACTTATCTTGGCCATGCCAATACTCTGGAAGAAATTTGTTATCACCATCTGATAGCCTACGATGGGCATTGCCGC
The DNA here is from genome assembly GCA_051878735.1 of Prevotella sp. Lineage (GTDB taxonomy): Bacteria > Bacteroidota > Bacteroidia > Bacteroidales > Bacteroidaceae > Prevotella. The sequence continues at coordinate 2,302 of JBJEKR010000218.1, forward strand.
CATGAGAATGCGCAATCCATTGACAGACATTCTCTGCAATTCCGCATCGTGGGTAAACAGGCTAACGCAAAGACGAGGACAACACTGTGCTACAAGAAATCCCGTAGTGGTGACACACGTGCCGACAATCATAGCAAGTGTAAGCACCCGCATCAGACGGTCAAGTTTCTGCGCACCATAGTTATATCCTGCTATGGGCTGCATGCCTTGATTTACACCCATAGTCACCATAACGAATATGAATGCCACTCTATTGGCTATGCCGTATGCTCCCACGGCAAGGTCACCGCCGTAATAAACGAGGTTCTTGTTTATGAAAATGACAATTAGGCAGGCACAGGCATTCATCGAGAAAGGCGACATTCCAATGGCAAGGATGTTCTTCACTATCTTTGCCTCCAGATTATATATTCCTCGTTTCAGATGCAGCAGTTCGCGCTTGTCGGTAAACAACTTCAACTGCCACATAAAGGCAACGACCTGTGCCAGAATGGTGGCGTAAGCCGCACCGGCAATGCCCAACTTGAAAGTGTAGATGAACAGCGGGTCGAGAATGGTATTGAGCACCACTGTAAACATGGTGATGAACATTGCCTCACGCGGCTTGCTGGCAGCCCTGAGCACGGCGTTCATGCCAAAATAGAGATGGGTGACAACGTTTCCGCAGAGAATGACAATCATATACTCTCGTGCGTAGGGTATGGTCAGTTCGCTTGCTCCAAAGAAATAGAGTATTGGGTCGAGAAAGAGAAGCGAGAACACACTGAACACCACGCCTATGATAATGTTCAGTGTAACGGTATTGCCCAACACTCTCTGTGCCTTTGCATAGTCTTTCTGTCCGAGTTTCACTGATATATATGACGATGCACCTACGCCCACCGCCGCTCCGAAGGCTGCCGAAAGGTTCATGAAGGGAAAGGTCACCGCCAGACCTGAAATGGCAAGTGCTCCTACGCCCTGCCCGATGAATATGCTATCGACCATGTTGTACAACGACGAGGCTGTCATTGCGATTATGGCTGGCAATGCATATTGCACCAGTAGCTGTCCTACTGGCTTAGTTCCAAGTTCCAGAGTTTTCTGATTATGCTTGTTTTGTTCCATACTGTGAGCAAAGGTAAGAAATAAAATCCTTATAGACAAATTTTGCTAACTACTTTTTTCCTCTTTTAACAATCCCGACTACGAGCCAAGCTCGTCAGTCGTCAGTCCATCCTATTGTTAGTATGCTTATCTTTATATCTTCAATGCTTTTAGCCATCTCGCTTCCACACGATTTCAGTGTAGCTCCCGTTGTCAGTATATCGTCAACAAGTAGTATATGCTTCCCCTTGAGTTCATGTGGATTGACAACAATGAAATTTCCTTCCACATTATCATATCGTTCACGTTCCGAGAGATGTGTCTGGCTTTTTTTAAAGCCTATCCTTTTCAGATGCTTGGTCGAGATGCCTATATCGGTTATCTCAGATAGTCCAATGGCAATCATCTCGCTTTGGTTATATCCCCTGTCACGTCTTCTTCCTTTCGACAACGGTATGGGTATGATAATGTCCACAGTATCAAAAAAGTCCGTTTTTATCAACATTTTAGCACAGAGGCGTCCAAGAGTTATCCCCACATTGGGCTTGTCATGGTATTTCAACTCGTAGATGACATTGGCAAGCTTCGACTTTGGAATGAATCTCATCATCGTCTGGGCTTTCCATATTGGCATAACTCCCATAAAGAGTTTTACCATGTTGTTATTGAATGAGTCGGGGAAAATGGGTGTGAAAGGTTTTGACATCATGCAGACATTACACACCTCTCCCTCGCTACTTGCCAACCGTCGATTACAGATGGTGCAATAGCGCGGGAAGAGCAGTGATGCCAGTTCTTGCAGTACGTTTCCCATCTTCATCTCTATCTCTGTGCAATGAATTAATACAATTATCAGCCCTACTATCCCAAGACTTTGTATTTCGCAAATTTCAAGAGCAACTGCTTCGTTCCAGCGTTTTCGAAAGCTACGGTAGCCTTGGCGTTCTCTCCACTGCCCTCAACAGCCAACACCTTGCCGACGCCAAACCGTTGGTGCTCTATCATCTGACCTGGCTTTAGGGGAGCTGGACCGAAATCTACCTTGCTGACAAATGGATTGACAGGCGGCTCCTCCTTGCGCGGAGGCACTATTCGCAGCTTGCGGTCGGCGATAAACTGCGTTGCCACAGGGTGAGGGTTCTGCTGCCAACCAGGCTCATGCTGATTGCCGGAGTTCCAACGTCCCCGTGCTTGTCGCGTCAGCGACAAATCCTCTCCAAATCCAAAGGCACTTGCTCCCCCACCCTCTATCTTTAAGTATTTCGTGGATATGTCGCGAATGAAACGTGAAGGCGGGTCGCTCTCCATGCGTCCGTAGCGGAAACGGTTTTGCGCACAGGTGAGCATACAGTGGCGTTGGGCACGCGTGATGGCAACATAGAGCAGACGCCGCTCCTCCTCGATGCCACGGACAGAGTCGGCAGACATCGGCGAGGGAAAAATGTTCTCTTCAAGACCTACGATGAACACCGTGGGAAACTCAAGTCCTTTGGCACTGTGGATGGTCATCAGCACCACCTTTGCCTCTTCGTCGCTCTCGTCACTCTCAATGTCAGACATCAGCGACACCTCTTGCAAGAAATCAACGAGGTTGACGTGGTCGCCCATGCCTTCCTCCTGCTGTCCCTCGACGAAGCCTTGCATGGCAGAAAGCAACTCCTGCACGTTCTCCTGACGTGAGATGTCTTCGGGATCGTTCTTGGAGAAAATGTCGTGCTGTATGCCGCTCTCACGGATTATCGTCGCACCGAGAGTGTAGGCATCTTCCGTAAGCAGACGTTCCGTCCATCCCGACACCATAGCGATAAACGCCTTGATTTTCGTTGCAGTCGCCTTGCTCACTCCAGCAGCTTCTGCCGTGTGCATAGTGTTCCACAGGCTTTTGTGTTCCGTAGTAGCTTTCTCTATTATTTTTGCGATGGTGGTTGCTCCGATGCCTCGCGTGGGATAGTTGATGACGCGCTTGAGAGCTTCCTCATCGTTGGGGTTTGCTACAAGGCGGTAGTAGGCGAGAATGTCCTTTATCTCCTTGCGCTGGTAGAAGCTCAAACCACCGTAGATGCGGTAAGGAATGTTCTCCTTGCGCAGGTATTCCTCGAACGAGCGGCTCTGTGCGTTGGTGCGGTAGAGTATGGCGAAATCGCTATACTCACACTTCTCGCGGCGGCGCAATCGCAGTATCTCGTTGCACACAATCATCGCCTCTTCCTTGTCGCTGTAAGCCATCTTCAGCGTCAGCTTCTCGCCTTCCTCGTTGCGGCTGAAAACGTCTTTCGGTATCTGTCGCTGGTTGTGGGCAATGAGGCTGTTGGCTGCCTGCACGATGATCTGCGTAGAACGATAATTCTGTTCGAGCTTGAAGAGCCGCGCGTCGGTGTAATGCTTGCCGAAGTCAAGAATGTTGTCGATGTTTGCGCCACGGAAGCTATAGATGCTCTGCGCGTCGTCACCTACAACGCACACTCGCTGTTTGTCGCGAGTCAACAGCAGCACGATTTCCTGTTGCACGCTGTTAGTGTCCTGATACTCATCCACGAGGACATAGTCGTAGCGGTTGGCATATTTCAAACGCATCGTCTCGTCGTTCGACAGAAGGAAATAGAAATTGAGCAGCAAGTCGTCGAAGTCCATTGCGTTTGCCTGTCGGCAACGAGCATCGTAGCGTTGGTAAATCTCGGCAATCTGCGGCACACCGTTGTCAGTATCGCGGCTTATGAAGCGACCATCGAGCGCGTATGCCGTGGCATTGACCTTGCGGTTCTTTGCGCTACTGATGCGTTCAGCCACGGCGGCAGGCTTGTACTTCTTGTCGTCGAGGTTCATTTCCTTTATGATTGCCTTCACAAGCGAACGCGAGTCGGTTTGGTCGTAGATGGTGAAGTTGGAGTCGTAGCCAAGATTATGCGCCTCGGTGCGCAGTATTCGTGCAAAGACAGAGTGGAAAGTGCCCATGTTAATCTGCCTTGCCTTTTCCTCGCCAACAATCTTCCCGATGCGTTCCTTCATCTCATTGGCAGCCTTATTGGTGAAGGTCAGTGCGAGAATGCGCCACGGTGCCATGCCACGCTCTATGAGATAGGCAATCTTATAGGTCAGCACGCGTGTCTTTCCCGACCCTGCTCCGGCAATGACAAGCTGCGCGCCGTCGCAGTATTCCACGGCGGCACGCTGTCCCTCGTTGAGTTGGCTCAATATTTCCATTAGTTCTTAATATTCTCCCTTATTTGCTCGGCAATAGCCTCCATACCCTTAATGCTTGGGTGGCCATTTACCTTGTCGATGTTCTCCAACTGGATGAAAGGCACGCCGTAGCGTTCACAGAGTGTGCGGCACGAGGTGGTAATTTCCTCCTTCAACTCTGAGTTCATCACGAAATAAATCTCGGTGTTTGGATAGCGGTTCTTAAGGTGATAGAGCATGTAAGCCATGGCTGGACGGAAGGAATAGAGATCCTGCTTTGTCCAGTCGGCATATTTGTATTCGCCGATTGGCGAACCTGCCCAACTGTCATTCGTAGCTCCAAGCACGATGATTATATCGGGGCAACCGAGATTCCACAGGCGGCGGCAGAAGGAGCGTTCGGAGTAATCCTCGCCGTTGTAGCCAGTGCTGCTGATGGTAGAACCAGAGAACGAGTTGTTCTGGCAGAGCTTCATGCCTGTCTTGTTGAGCAGGAGGCTCCACCACGTCTGTTCAACTCGCGTAACGTCGGTGTTCTCGTGCTTCCCTTGGAAATACCAAACGAAGTTGGAGTCGGGTTGCAAATAGTTTTCAAATGTGCTGTAAGAGTCGCCAAGAATTGACAACGACTTGCGCTGCTGTGCCGACATCGTTGTGGCAGAAAGCAGCAATAGCAGTACTAATGTAAGTTGTTTCATTGTTTAAAAACGAAGAATGTTTTAAGTGAAGAGTGAAAAAAGAAGAATGAAGAATAAGATAAACGCGGTTGTATGCGCAGCTTATTCTTCACTCTTCATTTTTAATTCTTAATTTTTAATTCAATTCGCTGCCACTGAAATCCAGTCGAAGATGCAGCTGCATACACCGAAGAGCACGATGCCAGCGGTGCAGATGGCAAGGGCGAGCTTGCTGTTGCAGTCGCTCTTGAATGTTGGCAGAGGATTGTCGCATGGTTTGATGTACATTGCCTTGACAATAAGGAGGTAGTAGTAAAGGCTGACTACCGTATTGATAAGGGCGATGAACACCACGAAATATGCAAGGAATGAACCTTCCTGAGCTGCTGCCATGAACACGAAGAACTTGGAGAACATACCAGCGAACGGGGGAATACCAGCCAACGAGAACAAAGCCAAGGTCATGAGGAACGAGAGCTTTGGATTGGTCTTGTAGAATCCGTCGTAGCAGTTCATCTTCGTCGATCCGCCGCCGCGTGTCTCAACCACGTTGATGACGGTGAACACTGACATGTTGGCAACAACATAGACGAGTACATAGTATGTCAACGCCGTTACGCTCAGTGCACTGTTGCCCACAACGGCAAGCATGATGTAACCTGCCTGTGAGATGGAGCTGAACGCCATAAATCGCTTGAGCTCTGTCTGACGGATGGCGAAGAGGTTGGCGATGGTGATACTGAGCACGATGACAATGTAGAGGATATACTCCCAATACTCGACCATAGGCGCAAACACCTTCATGAGGATTGTCATCAGCGTGAAAGCTGCGGCACCCTTAGACACAACGCTCAGATAGCCAGTGACAGCTGTTGGCGCACCCTGATAAGTGTCGGCTGTCCAGAAGTGGAATGGCACGAGCGAAATCTTGAATCCAAGACCGCTGAAGAAGAAAGCCAAACCCACGATGGTCAGCGGCGATACATGAAGGTTTGCCACTGTGTCCTCGAAGTAGAGTGTGCCAGTAGCGGCATAGATGAACGAAAGTCCATAGAGCATCACGCCACTTGAGAAAGAGGCGGTGAGAATGAACTTCGCAGCACCTTCAGCCGACTCCTTGCGCTTCTTGTTGAGGGCAACGAGACATGCCATTGGCACTGATGCCATCTCCAAGCCGAGGAAGAACATGAGGAAATGTCCGGCAGACATCATCATATACATACCGAAGAGCGTAGAAATGACGAGCATATAGAACTCACCGTCCTTGTTGCCCACTTCCTTCAAGCGCAGCCACGACTGCGACATGATGACGACGACAAGCGTACCAGCGGTTAGAATCAGTTTCATGATGTTGACCGAGGCAGTAGAGACATACATGCCCGCAAAAGCATCGGCAGGAGCAGCAACGGCGCACACCGCACACTGAGCGAGCAGAAGCACGGCTGTAGTGAGGTAGATTGCCGAATGTTTGCGGCTGTCCTTGCTGTGGAAGATGAAGTCAACAATGAATACTACTACCAGAATAGCCATCAGCGTGGCTTCGGGTATCATATTTAGAAATTGTCCGTAATTCATATCTTTGCTTATTACTTATTTCATGATTACATCGAGGATAGGACCAACAGCGTCGTTGATGACATTGCTTGCCCACATTGGAGCCAAACCGAGGGCTGCTACTGAGAAGATGAGGCAGCAAACGGAGAAGCGCTCGTCCCAAGTGGCATCTGTCAATGTGAGATAGTGTGGGTCGGCAACCTCCTGGAACAGGATTTTGCCAACGACACGCAGAATATAGACAGCGGTCACAACGATTGAACAGCAAGCGATGATGGTGCAAGCCGTATGGAATGTGCCTTCGTTCTCGAACGATCCGACGAAGATTGTCATCTCAGCAATGAAGCCAGAGAAACCAGGCAAACCAAGGTTGGCAAGACCTGCGATAACGTAACCTACTGAGAGGAACGGCATTATCTTCATCAATCCACCCAAGCGGCGAACGTCACGCGTGTGAGTGCGGCCGTAAATCATACCGATGAGGGCGAAGAAGAGGGCTGTCATAAGTCCGTGGGAAAGCATCTGAAGGATGGCTCCTGTGCAAGCTGTCTTGGTCATCATCAGCAGAGCAAAGAGAACCAAACCGCAGTGCGACACCGACGAATAGGCGTTGATGTACTTGAGGTCTGTCTGAACGCAAGCAGAGAGTGCGCCATAGACAACAGAGATAGTCGTAAGGATAAGGAATATCCAAGACAATTCCTGAGCTGCCGCAGGCAACAGATACATTGCCACGCGGAAACAGCCGTAACCTCCCAGCTTCATGAGCACACCTGCATGGAGCATCGACACTGCCGTTGGGGCAGAAGCGTGACCGTCAGGTGACCATGTGTGGAATGGGAACAAAGCACCGAGAACACCAAATCCGATGAAAATGAATGGGAAGAAGATGTTCTGCACGTCGGGATCGATATTGTTCATTGCGGCTATCTCGTTGACATTCATCGTAGTTGCACCACTGAAGTAGTAGATGCCAAGAATACCAATGATGAGCAGTGCCGAACCTCCCATGAGCATCAGAGTCAGCTTCATGGCAGAATACTCCTTGTTGCCACTTCCCCAAACACCGATGAGCAGATACATTGGGATAAGAGCCACCTCGTAGAACATGAACATTGTGAACATGTCGGTGCAGATGAAGAAGCCATATACACCAGTTGAGAGCAGCGTGAACCAAAGGAAATACTCCTTCGTCAGCGGCTTCAACTGCCAAGAGGCGAATGTTCCAGTGAATACGATGATGCTTGAGAGCAGGAGCATCACAACGGAAATGCCGTCAACACCCACCGAGTAGGCAATGTTCAACGGACGGAACCAAGGTGTGCTGTATGTGAAGAGCATCACGTCAGTATTTCCAGCATTACGTGCCTGAATGAAAGCCACCGTAAGCCAAGCAGAGAGCAGGAGCAAGCAAGAAGAGCCAGCCACCATCACTCCACGCACCTGATTGAGGTTGCGCGACAGCCAAAGGCCGAGCAACATCAGGACAGGAATCAATACGAATAAACTTAATATACTCATATCTTCTATTTCTTAATTCATTAGAGTTAATTAAATGGCAAGCAGTATAAGTGCCAAAGCTACAGAGCCAGTGAGGAACCATACGGCGTAATGGCGAACATCTCCACTCTGCCAAGGACGTATTGTCTCGCCAGCCTCGTTTGCACTCCATGCCATGAAGTTGAACGTGCCGTCGATGACGTGGCGGTCAAACCATGCAATAGGAGTAGAGACGCAGCGGAAGATGATCCTGTGGGTCACATACTGATAAACCTCGTCCATGTAGAAGCGCTTGTAAGCCGCACGGTGCAGCTTCGGGAACTTGCGATAGAGTCGGTCGGCGATTGGCTGCTGCTCACCTTTATATATATAGGTGGCAAGACAGATGCTCACGATGGCGATGATTGTAGAGGTTGCGGCAACCTGAAGGTCGAAGTGGATTGTGTAATCCTGACCGTTGGCTGTCACGAAGCTGCCGAACGAGCCACCAAGACCTGCAAAGCCGGCGATGGTGGTGTAGATACCAACACCTACGGTGATGACGCAGAGCACGATGAGTGGAATGGTCATAGTAAGAGGTGCCTCGTGTGGAGTGTGGTGAGCGTGAAGCTCCTTGTTCTCCGTACCCCAGAAGATGCCGTAGTAGAGACGGAACATGTAGAACGCTGTCATTGCTGCAACGCCTGTCATAATCCAACCTACCAATGGGCTGTACTGGAAGCAAGCCGTGATGATTTCATCCTTTGACGAGAAGCCAGAGAAGAATGGAATACCTGCAATGGCAAGGCAAGAGATGAGGAAGGTGATGTGAGTCACTGGCATATACTTGCGCAGGCCTCCCATTGCCGACATCTCATTGCTGTGAACGGCGTGAATGATACATCCTGCACCAAGGAACAAGCAAGCCTTGAACATGGCGTGGGTGAAGAGGTGGAACATTGATGCCATGTAGCCCAATGAGCCGTGAGCATCAATAACCTCACCGTGGTGTCCTGGCAAGCAAACGCCAAGGGCAACCATCATGAATGCAATCTGAGAAATTGTAGAGAAGGCAAGCACACGTTTGATGTCGCTCTGAGCGCAAGCCACTGCTGCGGCATAGAAAGCGGTGAACACACCAACCCAAACAACGATGCTCATCTGACCAGGAGCATACTCAATCCACAGAGGGAAGAGACGAGCTATCTGGAACACACCGGCAACAACCATCGTAGCGGCGTGGATGAGCGCGCTGACAGGCGTAGGACCTTCCATAGCGTCGGGAAGCCAAATATGCAATGGGAACATTGCCGACTTACCGGCACCACCGATGAACATCAACACGAGAGCCGTAGGCAGGATGAAACCGCCAGCAGCCACTGCCTTTGCAGCATCAACAGGAATGAAAGGCGTTGCTCCAGCTGCCATCTGCAGATTCTCGACGAACGAGAACGAGAACGACTGGGTGTAGTAGCCGAAGATGAGAATACCAATGAGGAAGAACAAGTCGGCGAAGCGCGTCACGATAAACGCCTTCTTTGAAGCTGCCACGGCTGCATGCAGAGGATAGTAGAATCCAATGAGCAGGTAAGAGCTGACGCCCACAAGCTCCCAGAAAAGGTACATCTGGAAAATGTTTGTAGCCACGACCAAACCAAGCATTGACATGGTGAACAGCGAAAGGAAGGCGTAGTAGCGCTGGAATCCCTTCTCGCCGTGCATGTAGCCAAACGAATAGATGTGGACCATTAGGCTGACGGTAGAGATGACGATGAGCATCATTGCCGAAATCGGGTCGATCATGAAGCCAAGGTCGAAATGCAGGTTGCCGAGAGGCAGCCAAGTGAAGTTGAATGGAACGATTGTTGCATACGCTCCATCAGCACAGCGAGGGCCAAAGAAATAGCTGAACGCCGTGATATACGAGAGCACAGTGACAATGCCCAACGACGTGGTGCCGATAAGACCTGCCACCTTGTGCGACATCTTCATGCCTGCCAATCCCAGGATTACGAACGAGAGAAGAGGCAGAAGAAGTATGAGAAATACATAACTATATTCCATAACGCTCAATTAGAATTTCAGGTTTTGAATACTGTTCACTTGGTCGCTGTGGAAGCGGTGGTAAACATTGATGATTATCGCGATTGCCACTGCAGCTTCGGCAGCACTCACACCGATGGAGAAAAGCGTCATGAAGAAGCCCTCCAACTGGTCGGGATGAAGCAGACGGTTGAAAGCTGCAAAGTTGATGTCAACGGCATTGAGCACAAACTCAACGGAGATGAGCATGGCTATCAGGTTGCGTCGGGTGACAAAACCGAAGACGCCGATAAAGAACAATAGTGCAGAAAGCACGAAATAACATTCTACTGGTACCATATTACTTTGTCTCCTTTTCGTTTCTTGATACTACAATGCCACCGATGATGCAAGCCAACAGGAACACAGAGATGAACTCGAATGGGAGTACATACTGATACTTGTCGGCACCCATCAGGGCGTTACCTATAACATCCATCGACACCTCGCCACCATTATTTGCCATGCAGCAGGCACGGCAGATGAAATGGTTCTTCAAAAGGATGCCCAACACCACTGCCAAGCCAACAACCGACAGCAGCAAGCCTCGGAGAATGTTCTTTACCTTCAGATTCTCAACGGCACCAGCCAAGGCACGCTTGTTGACAAGCTGAATGGCAAAGATGAAAATCATCGTCACGCCACCGGCATAGACAGCTATCTGGGCTGCGCCGAGGAACGTATAGTCGAGCAGGAAGTAAAGTCCTGCCACGCCAAAGAGGACGATGAGCAGATAGGTTGCCGCACGCATGATGCGCGTCGTGGTGACGCTCATCACGGCAGCACCGATGATCACGATTGCCAAAATGCAAAACATTACGATATTTGCCATATTCTTAACGTCCTCCCTTACTTTGTTTTAGTGTTGAACTTACCAATCGTCAGTGGCGCACCACCGTCGAGAATGTTTGGCAACGAGCTCTTATATTCCTCCTTGTCGAGGTGCAGCACAAGGCTCTCGCGCTCGAAGGTGGAGTTCTCAAAGTCGTTGGTAAACTCGATGGCGCCAAAATTGCAGGCATTGACGCACAACTGACAGAACATGCAATCGCCAAGGTCGTACTGATAGTCAACCAACTGGCGCTTCTTCTTGCCGTCCTCCGTGGTCACCATCTGCGATGTTATCTTGATGGTGCCGTTAGGACAGGTCTTTTCGCAAAGAGTACATGCCGTACACTTCACGGCACCGTCCTCATTGCGCAGCATCACCAAGCGTCCACGATGGCGTTTAGCCACATGGAGGGTGGTCTTGCGGTTTTCAGGGTATTGCTCGGTAGATTTTGGCGTGAAATACTCCTTCCAGGTAATCTTCATACCCGTTGCCAAAGTCTTCAATCCTTCCGCAATACCGCCGAAATATGATTTGTTGCTCATATAAATTATTCTTTTTAATAATTATCTGTTTTTGTCTCTCCCCCTTGGGGGAGTTGGAGGGGGCTTTTAGAAGTGCCAACCGAAAGCCACCACGATTGTCATCAGTATCAGGTTGATAAGACACAGTGGCATAAGGTATTTCCACTCAAGGGTCAGAATCTGGTCGATGCGCAGGCGTGGGAATGTCCAGCGAATCCACATCAGCACCCAAACAAGAGCGAATGTCTTGCCAAGGAACCAGACGATGCCTGGAATGTAGTTCATCACAGCGTCAAAACCCTCGATGCCGATGTTCACTGGTGCCCAACCGCCAAGGAACACCGTAGCTCCGATGGCTGCTATCACGAAGAGGTTGAGATACTCGGCAAGATAGAAGTAGGCGAAGCCCATACCACTATACTCCGTGTGGTAACCTGCCGTCAGCTCACTCTCGGCTTCGGCAAGGTCGAAAGGACCACGGTTTGCCTCGGCATTACCTGCCACGAGGAACACCAAGAAGGCGATGATGGCTGGAATGTGGCCACGGAAGATGAGCCAGTTCCAAGGACCTGTCTGAGCCTCTACGATGCCCGACATCTGCATTGTTCCAGTCAAGATTACGGCAGTGATGAGGCAGAGGCAGAGCGACATCTCATAGGAAATCATCTGCACCGCACCACGCATGGCAGAAACGACAGAATACTTGTTGTTACTACCCCAACCGGCGAGGAACACGCCGACAACGCCAATGCTCGAAACGGCTGTCAAGAGGAAAATGCCCACGTTGAAGTCAAGCACGGCGGCACCCTTGTTCCAAGGCAGGAACGAGAATGTGCCTACTGATGCTACAATGACAAACAGAGGGGCAATGAAATAGAGGAACTTGTCGGCTTTGTCAACAGAGAATATCTCCTTGATGAGCATCTTCAGCACGTCGGCAAACACCTGGAACACGCCCCAAGGTCCTACACGCATAGGGCCAAGGCGGCACTGGAAGTAAGCACACACCTTACGCTCCATGAAGATAAGGACGCAAGCAAGCAGAGCGTATGCCAAGAGTATCAGCACTCCCACAAGCACACACTCGATAAGTATCGACCAGAAATCTCCCAACCCCAACGTCTGGCGCAGGAAAGAGTCGAACCATGTTGTTACTATACTAAAATCGAACATATTTCTTAATTCTTTTTCTTCGTTTATCTATCAATATCTGGAATTACGAAGTCAACTGCTGCACATGTGGTTACAAGGTCGGCAATCTTCTGTCCGCGAAGCATCGAGTCGAGAGCTCCCGTGAGCGAAAGGCCCATCGGACGCATCTTCAAACGCCAAGGACTCTTGTCGCCCTTCGAGTCGATATAAACTCCGAACTCGCCACTGGCTCCTTCTACAGAGAAGTACCACTGTCCCTCAGGCACCTTGATGATTGGCTTCTGCTTAACGTAGAAGTCGCCAGCAGGAATGTTGTCGATGAGCTGCTCGATGATGTCGAGGCTCTGATACATCTCCTGAATATGGATGAGGTAGCGATCCATAGAGTCGCAGCCGGTCATGGTTATTTCCTTCCAGTTCACCTTGTCGTACATGTCGTATGGATGACGCTTGCGGGTGTCGTTGCACCAACCTGCGGCACGACCTGCAGGACCTGTAACGGCATAGCTGATGCAGTCGTCGAGCCCCATCACGCCGACCTTCTCGAAGCGGTTGTGGGTGATGACATTGTCGCCAAACACATCCATGTACTCCTTTATCATCGGACGCAGATACTTACACAGTGCCTTGCAGTTCTGAACGAAGTTGGGGTCGATGTCGTCCTGAAGTCCACCTATTCTATAATAGTTCTGAATCAGTCGTCCACCTGTCGTCTCTTCCATAACGTTCAGCACATGCTCACGGTCGCGCATGCAGTAGAGGAACGCCGTCAGCGCACCAAGGTCTTGCGCACAGCAACCGCAGTAGAGCAAGTGTGAGTCGAGACGCTGCAGTTCGTCCATAATGGTGCGAACATACTTGATGCGGTCGGTAAGCTCCACTCCCAGTGCCTCCTCAACGACGCCCACCAAAGCGTGGCGGTGCATCATTGCCGACAGATAGTTCAAGCGGTCGGTCAAGGCAAGTGTCTGTGGATAGGTGTAGCTCTCGCACATCTTCTCTATGCCACGGTGGATATATCCCAAGTGTGGATAGATGCGCTTCACCACCTCACCGTCAACGACTGTCTGCAGACGCAACACGCCGTGAGTTGATGGGTGCTGAGGACCAATATTGATCACATATTCGTCGTCGGTGAAGAGCTTGCGCTGGCGGCAGACGAGCTGTCCGTCGGCATTGAGGCTATACACCTGCGTGTATTCTGGCTCCACGTCGTCGTCGAGCGTGTAGGAGTCGTCAAACTTCCAATCCTTGCGGAAAGGATAGCCGTTGAAGTCGTTGCGCAGGAAGAGGCGGCGCATGTCGGGATGGTCGAGGAACTTGATGCCGTAGAAGTCGAACACTTCACGCTCAAGCAGTTCCGCTACTTTCCACAGGTTGCACACCGTAGGGATTACATAGTCGCTTTCCCCTACCCTCTTGGCAAGCATCTTCACGCTTGTACGCTCCTTGGTGTCGGTATTCTCAAGAATATAAATACAACCCAAACCTTCCTCAGCTCCGAAATCTTCGCCGACGATGGTCACAAGATAGTCAAAATGCTTCTTTAGCTTTAAGTTTGCCATCTCCTGTGCAAACTTGTCAAAGTCAAAAACGAGGTTGTTCAGTTTCATTTTCCTGCCTCCTCTTCTTTTTTAATATTATTCACAAAGTCTTCGGGAACGTCACTGACCACCATAGGGCTCTTCCATCCCGACTGTATGGCAGCATTGGAAAGACCGAGCTGACGCTCCTCGCTGTTCTGCTTGTGGTTGGCTCCACCGAAGAACCTCTCAACTTTCACCTTACGTTGCAGCTGCATCATACCGTAGAGGATTGCTTCCGGACGTGGAGGGCATCCTGGTATGTAAACATCCACTGGCACAATCTCGCTGATTCCCTTCACCACATTGTAGCTTGACTTGAACGGACCGCCCGAAATGGTGCATCCGCCCACGGCGACAACATACTTAGGCTCAGCCATCTCGTCATAAAGACGCTTAAAGGCAGGAGCCATCTTGTGCGTGATGGTACCTGCCACCATGATGAGGTCTGCCTGACGTGGAGAGTTTCGAGTAACCTCGAAGCCGAAGCGCGAGAAGTCGTAACGGGCGCAGCCCACCGACATGAACTCAATGCCACAGCAGCTCGTTCCGAAGGTCAGCGACCAAAGGGAGTTGCTGCGTCCCCAGTTGATGGCTTGGTCGAGAGAACCTACAACGACGTTGCAGCCACCCTCGTGGAGCTCGTCGATGATTTTCTCCAAGCCTGCATTGTCCTTGAACTCGTCGTAAGGAATGCTCTTGATTACAGGTTTCTTTACTTCCATTCCAACGCTCCTTTCCGCCAAGCATACGCAAGGCCAAATACTAATACCAGCATGAAAAATCCGATGCTGCATAGAGCCATCGGTCCAAACTGTTTGACAGCCACTGCCCACGGATAGAGGAACATCGTTTCGATGTCGAACATCAGGAAGAGAATGGCGAAGAGGTAGTAGCCGATGTGAGATGGCAACCACGAGGAGCCACGAGTCGGAATACCACACTCAAACGGTTCACCCTTCACAGGATTGTACGAACGCGGACCAATGAGCTTGGCCACAACGTAAGCTCCTACCACCAGGACGACAGCCGTCAAAATGACGGTGATAAAAAAGAAAAAATTCATATAAAATATTATAGTTTCTAATTTTTCTGCAAAGGTAAGCATTTTTTTTGCAATAAGCAACCTTCATAGACTTTTTTTTGAAGTCTATGTGCTTTTTGTTTAAATAATATCGTTTTTTTTGCGAGAAAATCTTACTGAATGACGTTTTCAGCGGCAGTGATAGTCGAGCAGACCGTCCATAGGACTCTTCACTACAGTGCCCAGCGTCAGTCCCTCCAAATCGGCAGCCACGGCGAGCTCTGCCTGGAAATGCCAAGCTATACTGCCCACGAAACCCACTGGTAGATGAACCTTCCCGTAACGCATCACGTTCTTCTGGAAGAACTGGCGGAAATTCTCGACCACCACTGTACGTACAAGTGGATTGCCAATGTGCTTGCCAACAAACGGCGCAATGGAGGCAAGGAACTTGTTTGCCTGCGGCTGACGATAGACACGCTCGATGATGTCGCCAACGTCCATTCTCGACAACTGAAAGAAATCGTCGCGAACGTCGGCAAGAGCCTTGTTCTTTAATATCTCATTGACAAACATTTTACCAAGTACTGCTCCACTGCCCTCGTCACCGAGTATGTAGCCTAGTGGTGAGATATTCTCCACTATTCTCTCTCCATCATAAAGACATGAGTTTGAGCCTGTTCCCAAAATACATGCGATTCCTTCTTTAAATCCGCAAACGGCTCGTGCAGCACCTAATAGGTCGCCATTAACCTCTATTCCCGAAGCCTTTTCAAACGCTTTTGACAAGATTTCTCTTACCATTGGTATCTTCTCTTCGCGACACCCACTGCCGTAGAACACCACCTCGGTAGGCTCTGCTCCATCAAGCTGTGTAAGCAACTCGCCACACACTATTCGCCTTATGGTCGTTGTATCCTGATGGTAGGGATTGATACCCGATGTAGAAACCCTCTTAACCACATCCTTCCCTTCCACAGCGCACCAGTCGGTTTTGGTACTTCCACTGTCTGCAATTAGTATCATGTCCTATTACGGTTTAAGTTCTATTTGTTCAGATTATAATGCACATGATTTGGTCCCCACTTGCCACACTCGGGACACCTGTAAATGTATTGGCCTCCCGTATAGTCGGGAGCATAGTATATACCTTTAACATTTGTGCGGTAGTTGTCAGGATTGGTGTATCTATCCACTGACTTTCGGTTGATTGCATCGATGTTACGGTCGCACTCTTCTATCGACTCCTTAAGGCTCCTCGTCAGTTCCGACGAGGTGCTTGACGACGAGCCACGAGTATAGCATTTTGCTTCGAAGGCATCCACTTTGCCCAGAAAGTCCTGTTCAATCTGACTCAGCTGTTCATACTGCTCCTTTGAAATGCGGTATTCGTACTTTACTGCACCCATGATTTTGCTAGCAATGACAAACGACGAGAGGTCTTGTGCCAGCCAGTAGATGATGCCTGAACTGTCCTGAAACCTGAAATAGTTGTTGTCGTAGGTATAGTTCTTAATACCGAAAGCCCCGGGAACATAGCCCTTTGAAAAGGTAGTATGGACCGACCAGCCACTAACCAAGTTGCACATATTGGCAAGGAGCGGATTGAACACGGCTGCCGGATGGGTCTGAACGGAGTAGTTGATGTACACCCTGATGACACTGCATGATTTTGAAGAGAAAAACAACTCCAAGGGATACGATTGCTCAAGACCTTGGAGGAACATCGGAGCCTGCACATAAAGAGTCTGCTTGTGTCCCCAATATCCCGTCGTCTCTACGGTGTAGGCACCACTATACGTAGGCTGTTGACTGGTGTCTGGCTGCGGCACCGCCACGGCAGTGGTAGTGGACAGTACTGTCGTTTGACCGCCCTCTGAACCGGCATTTGCCGTCTGCCTCTGCCTTATGTCAGCGAGATAGGCCTCTTCCTTGGCCCGCTGTACCTGCATTTTCTTGTCACTTTCAGCCTTGACAAGAGCAGCCTCCTCGCTCTTTATGGTTGCAAGGATTTGAGCTGCCAGCTGGTTGTTCTTATCTTTGGTATGGCGACTGTACTGCTTGTAATGGTATCGTGCCTCGGCAATGTCTTTGGACGTTCCCTTGGCGTTGGCGTAGCAGTCGGCAAGACGCAGCGATGCCATGCAGTAATCATTGTTCGTTCTGTCTGTGACTTCGTTAATAGTTTTCAAGAACCACATTACAGCTTCCTGTTCATTGCACTGGTCAAGCGACTCCTGCATATAGCAGTCGCCCAAGGGATAATAGGCTCTAGTCTCGCCCTGCTGTGCCGCCGACAGCAAATAATAGTAGGCGACATCGTACTTTTGCTTTTTCCAATTGGCATAGCCCACTTGGTATGTTGTGGCCGCCGAATGTGTAAGCACGGTGTCTGACGACGAGCGAAGGTTCAAGTCCAACGGTTCGGCATTGACGGGCTTTCGCTCCACCTTTTTACCTGCAAATGGTATGAGCAGTTTGCGCCCCGCATAGCAGAGCTTGCTTTCGGGATTAGCTTCCATCAGTTCCTCCACGGTGATGCTGTATTTCGACGCTATCGATTCGAAGTCCTCTCCACGCTGAACAATGTGTTCGCATTGCTGCGCATGAAGAACATGTGCGACAAAAGCCATGAAGAGGATTGCTAATATTCGTATTGCCCTCATGTTAAGACGCTTAGTATTTTATGATGAGATAGTTAGACACACTCCAGAACAGAGTTGCATCGGTAACGTTGAGCGTCACAGTACCATCGTCGTTCTTGATTGTAGTATATGAGCCGGCAGGTATCTGCGAGAGTATTTCAAACTTCTTTGCCGGTATGGTGAATGTCTTGACTTTTCTAATGTCAATTTTCTTGCACGATTCCGAACTTATCTTCGACACGTCGAGTTTGCTCTTCTTCAGCAGCGAACCTCCAGAGAGCACACCGGCATCCTTCAGTTCCTTTTTGGTACATATTATAACGTAGGCCTCGTTCATCATGTCGCTCTGTCGTTCGAGAGCCACCTCCTGTTCCTTCTTTTCCTCGTTTAGCTGAGCCACGCTCGTGTTCAGTCTTTCGACATGAGCCTTGAGTGTCTGTATATCATAGTTGCGACGTTCAAGCTCTTCGGTCAGTTCCACGATGGCCTGGTCTTTTTCCTCAAGCTGTTGCTTTAATGCACTGATTGTCTTCAGCAGTTTTTCGTTCTTTGCGTCTCCCTTCTTCAACCTTGCCTCCAACTCAGCAATACGTTCATGCTGACGTGCAAGTATCATCTTGAATGCCACTATATTGTCCTTTATCTGTTCACGCGTCGATTTAGGACTTTCACCAACAGTACGGAGAATGCCGCCCTCCATATTCACTACACTATCTAGGCTGACGTTTACAGCGTCAAGAAAGAGATTCATGTCGTCAATGTTGGCGAGACTATTGGCAAGAGCTCCTCTCAGTGAGTCTGACTCGGCATTGCTGCGCTCAGTGCTGCCTCCACAAGCCGAGAACAGCGATACAGCTGCGAAAAAGATGGCAGCGAAAAATACATTCTTCTTCATATTTTACAGTATTAATTGTTATAATATGCAAATATAGCAACATTATTCCAAAATGGCAGACAAAGCTTATTGTTTTAACACTGCTTTAACATAAAAAAGACAATGACGGAGTAAGAAAAACAGAAAAAAGTATTGCACGATTGGAAGAAACGTTGTAACTTTGCACCAAAAATAGGTTTCAACATGACAAGGACACGACTGCCTCTGTGGCAAACTTTTTTCATACGTACAATAGCTTTAGCGATGATGGCACTGACCTGCGCCACCGACGCTTCGGCAGTGCTCAAGGAGGAGAACCTTGAGAAGACCCTGTCGATACTGCGCAACGAACTGACCACACAATACAAGGAAATAGCGACGCGAACAGCTTTGCAGAAACGCAAGAGTGAAGAGGTGCGCAACAGAATCATGGAGGTTTGGCAGAAGAGCAACCAAAACGCCCTGATGCTATACTCGCAAAAGCAAGATTATGTGTTCGACCTCACCTACGCTTGCCACGAAGCCACCGAACAATATAATCAGTTCACGCGCGTGAGGATTCCTTTTGTCAGTTTCCTCAACAGGACAAAAATCGACATAGCACGGTACGACAGCTTGACGAAAAGCCTACAACACATGCCCGACAAGATGTTAAGCGCCAAAGCGAAAGCCGACCGCAACGAGTGCCTCCGACTGTCAATCGCCATCAGCAAGACGCTGAAAGAAAACTACAAGAACACCAACGACTTCATTCGCATCTACAACCTCACGGCGGCACATCTGCGCGACATCAACGACTATGCCAACAAACGCTACAACGACATTCAGACAGACATTTTTAAGAATGGTAGCGACGGATATTTCACCATATTAAAACGCTTCCGCTTCGTGGTGTCGCAAATGCAACAAACCGTCGAGGAGAAATACCAACCTCGTCCGCTAAGCAACTCGCAGTGGGACAGCAAGTTCATCTTCGGACTTTTCGTCGTCATCTTTTTCTACGGCATCATCGCCTCGCTGCTCAACATAGTAGTGATAAAATATCTGCTCCCCCGACGCATACGACAGAAGGAGTACCTGAAGCGTCCCGCATGCTTCATCATGGCTTCCACGACGTTCACTTTCGCAATAATCCTTGGTGTCATTCGAGCCACTACGACGCAAAACTTCGTCATCATGGCAAGCGACTTGCTTGTTGAGTATGCGTGGCTCTTGGGCGTGGTGCTCTTCTCTCTCCTACTCCGCCTGAAGCACGACCATCTACGCAGTGCGTTCAGCATCTACAGCCCGCTGATTGCCATGGGCTTCATCGTCATCTCGTTCCGCATCATTCTCATTCCCAACGAGTTGGTGAACCTCATCTTCCCGCCCATTCTGCTCGTCAGCGCCCTTTGGCAGTGGTTCATGATTCGCCGCCACCACAAGCGTGTGCCGCGTATTGATATGTTCTACTCTTACTGTTCGCTCTTGGTTTTCGTATTCTCCGTTGTCTCTTCGTGGTCGGGTTACACCCTCATGAGCGTACAAGTGCTTATATGGTGGATCATGCAGCTCACCTGCATACTTACCATCGCCAGTGTCAGCCGTTGGATAAAGCTCATCGGCAAACGGCGCCATGTGGAGGAACGACCCATTACCTCCACTTGGTTCTACCATTTCTCCAACGAGGCGTTGCTGCCTATCATGGGCGTAGCTTCTGTGATGATTTCCATCTATTGGGCAGCCGACGTGTTCAACCTCAGCGTACTCTGCTGGAAAATCTTCACCACCAACTTCGTTAACCTCGACAACCTCAAGCTGAGCATCATACGTCTCTCCATCGTCGTCAGCCTTTGGTTCATCTTCTCATATATCTGCAACACCCTGCGTGCCATCATGCACCTGCATTTCATGCGTCAGGACCCAACCACGGCAGACAGTCGCGACATGATGGGGAAGAACGTCCTTCAGGTCATCGTTTGGGGAGCGTGGTTCCTCATCGTCCTCTCCATTCTCGGCATTAGCTTCGCATGGCTAATGGTCGTTACGGGAGGACTCTCCACCGGTATCGGTTTTGCGTCGAAAGACATTCTTGAAAACATCTACTACGGCATCTCGCTCATGACGGGACGCATAAAGGTGGGCGATCTTATCGAGTGCGACGGCATTCGCGGAAAAGTGACCTCAATCAGCTATGTCAGCACCCTCATCGAATCAACCGACGGTTCCGTCATAGCCTTCCAAAACAGCCAACTCTTCACCAAGAATTACAAGAACCTGACCCGCAACCACGGCTACGCCCTCTCGGCAATTGTCTTCGGTGTCGGTTATGGTACAAACATCAAGGAAGCCAGCAGAATTGTTGAAGATGCCATCGGTGCACTTCACCACCCTTACATCGACTCGGCAAAGCCCGTAAAGGTGGTGTTCCTCGACTTTGCCGACAGCAGCATCAACCTTAAATTGCTCTGCTGGGTTGACGTGCTAAAACAGGCATACACCGAGGGCGACATACGCAACTGCATATATGACACCCTCAACCAAAACAACATTGAAATGCCATTCCCAAAGCGAGACATTTACGTAAAAGAGGTTGCAAAATAGATATCATCGAGGTGTGAATCATGGCATCGTCGTTCCATTGCGACATGAGTTTTTCATCCGATTACCATGCGATGAATTAACCCAAAAGCGATAGAAGAATTAAAAAACATAGTTATTTTATTTGAAATATCAAAAACTATTCATATCTTTGCAAAAAAATAGAACTATCGCAAAACAGAAAGGACGAAACATGAAACGCGAAGAAAGATACGAAAAGATACTGGGACACTTCCGCAAGGAGATGCCATACGTAACCACAGAACTCAACTTCGGCAGCGAGTTCCAACTGCTCGTTGCCGTAATGTTAAGTGCACAGTGCACCGACAAGCGAGTTAACATGGTTACCCCGGAGCTGTTTCGGCTCTACCCTAACGCAGAAACAATGGCAAAGGCAGAGGTAGATGACATTTTTGAACTAATAAAAAGCGTGTCATACCCAAACTCAAAGGCAAGCCACCTCGCGGCTATGGCACGGCAATTGATGAGCCAATTCAACGGAGAGGTGCCTCGAACACTTGATGAGCTTATATCGCTACCAGGCGTCGGACGAAAGACGGCTAACGTGATGCTGTCAGTAGCTTTCGGACAAGGTGCAATGCCAGTAGATACGCATGTGTTCCGCGTGAGCCGGCGCATTGGACTCGTCAACGAGAGCGACAACACTCCTCTGAAGGTAGAACAGCGACTCAGCAAATACATCGCCCATGAAGAACTCGGACTCGCCCACCACTGGATTCTACTCCATGGTCGCTATGTCTGCACGGCACGCAAGCCGCATTGCGAGCAATGTCCCATAAGCGAGGCATGTAAGAGTTTTATGGAATTAAGGAGTTAAGGAGAAGTTTCCTTGAACGAAGCGAGAAAAAGACATTAGCCTATACGCTACATTCATTGGAGTTCTTTGTCTGTAACATGCGGCTTTAACATTCATGTACTCCTTGAACCCTTTGGAAACACAATAGGGATTTTCCTCCACGTCTTTAGGGAAAATCCCTTTTTTTTGTGCGAAAAAGGTTGTTACTTTGCAGCAGAAATATAAAACATGTCGAACATTTAAACTCTACGATTATGAAAAAGATATTGATGGCAATAGTAGCATTGATGACCTTCACAGCATCAGCCAACGCAATGAGCTACGAGCAGGCACGCAGGGAAGCATTGTTCCTAACCGACAAGATGGCATACGAACTGAACCTGACCGACGACCAGTATGATGCTGCCTACGAGATAAACCTCGACTATTTGATGGGAGTGACAAGCATTGATGACGTGTACGGTATGTACTGGACAAGGCGCAACACCGACCTCTGCTACATTCTCCACGAATGGCAGTGGGAGCTTTTCCGCGCAGCCACATACTTCTATCGTCCTCTCTACTGGAATGCAGGTTGCTGGCACTTCGGAATCTATGCCCGTTACCCACACCGCAATTTCTTCTATTTCTCACGACCAACGGTGTACGTTAGCTACAGAGGTGGCCACAGCTGGCACTCAAATGGTGGACGAAGCTATTACATGGGACAGCAGAACCATTTCCGCAGAACAGTGGATAATGGCGGAATGAGAGACAGATGGGATAGAGGAGAGATTGGGCATAACAGCCGCACTGACAGAGGTTTAAGCAACGGTAGAAACGACAGGGGCATAAGCAATGTCAGAAACGACAGAGGCTTAAACAACAGCCGCACAGATAGAAACAATGGAAGCGGAAGCTACAGATTCGGACGAAGCAATGGCAACGATCGCAGCAGTTCCACAAGAGTGACGGTAAGACAGCAAAACGAAAATCGTAGTCGTCAGCAACAAGGAAGCGTCAATGGCGAAAGGATGCAGTTTAACCGCAACTCGATGAGTAGCGGCAGCAGAAACTCAATGAGCAGCGGCAGCAGAAACTCAATTAGTAGTGGAAGCAAAAGCTCGATGAGCAGCGGCAGCAGAAACTCAATGAGCAGCGGCAGCAGAAACTCATTTAGCAGCGGCAGCAGAAACTCAATTAGTAGTGGAAGCAAAAGTTCGATGAGTAACGGCAGCAGAAACTCATTTAGCAGTGGAAGCAAAAGCTCTAAGAGTGGCGGTAGCAGAAACTCCTCAGGGAACTCACGCACGTCACACTCACACAACAGGTAGTGCTAAAGCTCAAGAACTCTGATTTCAGCATTCGCCATAGGTTTCACATCCTTCATTTCCTTGCAGAAAAATACAGACTGTATGGCCTTGTTGATTATGCCATGACCGACGGCAAGCACCTGCCTACCAGCATAATTCTCACGAATGAAATCCATGAATAAACACGCTCTATAACGAAGTTGGTCGAGTGACTCGATGTCGCTCGGCCATTTTTCGTCCTTCAGATCGGGGATGTAGCGTCCTGTGAAACTACCCCAGTCGCGCTCCCTTAACAAAGGCGTGGTGACGACTTCAAGTCCATGTGGCATTGCAATTATTTCAGCCGTTTGCACAGCCCGCCTCAAATCGCTTGCCACCACAGCATCAATGCGTTCGCCAGCCATGTTCTTTGCCACCTCTTCAGCCTGCCCTATGCCATTGTCGTTGAGCCTTCCCTGAGTCTGTCCCTGCATGATGCGGTTGACATTGTCGAATGTCTCTCCGTGGCGGACGAGAAAAAGTGTAGTCTTGGTCATTTCACCACTTTCTCAATGTAAGTCTTTATGATGCTTATGCCTGTCTTGTTATCTCCTCCCAATGGTATTATTATGTCGGCATATTTCTTCGAAGGCTCAATGAACTGCTCGTGCATCGGCTTAAGAACCTTCAGATAACGGTCGATAACCATCTCGACAGTTCTTCCACGCTCCACCACGTCACGCTGAATGTTTCGTATGAGTCGTTCGTCGGAATCGGTGTCAACGAAAATCTTTATGTCCATCAT
Source organism: Prevotella sp. (assembly GCA_051878735.1). Lineage (GTDB taxonomy): Bacteria > Bacteroidota > Bacteroidia > Bacteroidales > Bacteroidaceae > Prevotella. The sequence continues at coordinate 26,464 of JBJEKR010000218.1, forward strand.
GTCGCGCAACTTCTTGTTTACAAGGGTCATTATACCCTCGATAAGAATTACCGGCTTTGGCTCAACATGTATTGTCTCAGGCAAACGATTGCTCAAGATGTAAGAATAAGTTGGCTGTTCGACAGCCTCACCATTCTTCAGCATCTTGATGTGCTTGTTTAACAATGTCCAGTCGAAGGCATCGGGATGGTCAAAGTTTATTGCCCGACGTTCCTCCGGGGTCATTCCCGTCGTGTCGTTATAGTACGAGTCGAGTGGTACTACCGTGACGTAGTGGGGCGGCAATGCCTCGGCGATTTTCTTCACGACGGTGGTCTTGCCAGAGCCAGTTCCGCCTGCTACTCCTATTATTTTCATATTGTTGCGCTAATTGATTATTTCTTCTGATAGACTATTTTCGGCAGATAAAACAGTTTTCACCTTTATATATTATAGCTTCATAATAGCCGTAGTAATGCTTTTACGAGGCAAAAGTACAAAATATATCTGAAACGGCAAACGATAACCACGTTTTTTTTCGGTAAAAGGTTAAAAAGTTGCCAAAAGATTTGGAAGAATGGGAAAATCTTCGTACCTTTGCCGACCAAAAGTGGAATAATATATTAATTATAACAATAATATTAAACAAAAATGAAAAAAGGAATTCATCCAGAGAACTATCGCCCCGTCGTATTCAAGGATATGTCCAACGGCGATATGTTCCTTACACGTTCTACTTGCAAGACCAACGACACAGTAGAATTTGAAGGCGAGACTTACCCAGTGGTAAAGATTGAAATCTCCAGCTCTTCACACCCATTCTATACGGGCAAGAGCAAGCTTGTCGATACAGCAGGTCGCGTTGACAAGTTCATGAGCCGCTATGGTAAGGCTGCCAAGAAATAAGATACAACAATATTTCTATTGGCAAGACATTGAAAGGGTGCGTCCGAGTAGTTGCATATACTGGGAGGCACCCTTTACCTTTTCTCCAACCCCAATACAGGATGGACGAAAGCCTTTTAACGCCTTTGTTGACCATAACGCCTAAAAAAAGCAAAATAATAGCGCAAAACTTTGGAGATAGGAGAAAAATTCCTATCTTTGCATAGATAAATCATTATTAATATAAAAATGAGTACAATATTCGATTTCTCTGTCAAGGACAGAAAAGGCAAGACCGTAGCACTGAAAGAATATGCCAACGAGGTTTTGCTGATAGTGAACACAGCCACAAAATGCGGTTTCACACCGCAGTACGAAGAACTCGAACGCCTTTACGAGAAATACCACAGCCAAGGATTTGAAATTCTCGACTTCCCTTGCAACCAGTTTGGACAACAGGCTCCTGGTACAGACGAATCAATCCACCAGTTCTGCAAACTAAACTATGGCACCGAGTTCCCACGCTTCAAGAAGCTGAAGGTCAACGGCGACGATGCCGACCCAATGTACAAGTTCCTAAAAGAACAGAAAGGATTTGCTGGTTGGGATATGGAACATCCTATCGCTCACATCCTCGATGGAATGTTGCGCAAGGAAGATGCCGACTACGAGCAGAAGCCCGACATAAAGTGGAACTTCACCAAATTCCTCACCGACAAGCGCGGAATGGTGGCTGCACGCTTTGAGCCAACGGAAAAGTTCGAGAACATTGAAAAGAAAATCGAAGAACTGCTGGCACAGAATGTTTAATCGAAATTAGGTAGTGAAGGGAGATACTACATTCTCCTTCACTACTTAACCACAACTAAAAATTAACAAATACCTAATAATTTAAATTATGGAACAAAAACAAGCGGAACACGTTCGTTGCCTCATCGTCGGCAGCGGACCAGCAGGCTACACGGCAGCCATATATGCCTCAAGAGCCAACCTCAATCCTGTGGAATACTGCGGACTGCAGCCAGGAGGCCAGCTAACACAGACAACGACAGTCGAGAATTTCCCTGGTTATCCTGAGGGAGTGGACGGAAATCAGATGATGATGGAAATCAGGGAACAGGCAGAGCACTTCGGTGCCGACATCCGCGACGGACTCATCGTCAAGGCAGACTTCTCAAAGGCTCCTTATCGGCTTACCACCGACGAAGGGCACGAGCTGACAGCCGACACGGTAATCATTGCCACTGGTGCATCGGCTAAATACCTCGGTCTTGACGACGAGCGCAAGTATAATGGTCAAGGCGTTTCGGCGTGTGCCACATGTGACGGTTTCTTCTATCGCAAGAAGGTGGTGGCTGTCGTCGGCGGCGGCGACACCGCATGCGAAGATGCCCTCTATCTCTCCGGCCTTGCCAAAAAGGTTTACCTCATTGTGCGCAAGCCTTTCCTCAGAGCATCAAAGGTGATGCAGGAAAGAGTGATGGCAGCCGAGAACATCGAAATACTTTTCGAACACAACACCCTCGGACTTTTCGGTGAGAACGGCGTTGAAGGTGCACACCTCGTGAAACGCAAGGGCGAACCTGACGAAGAGAAGGTTGACATTGCCATCGACGGCTTCTTCCTCGCCATTGGTCACAAGCCAAACAGCGACGTGTTCAAGGAGTGGTTAGACACCGACGAGGTGGGATATCTGAAAAAGATTGACGGAACTCCACGCACAAAGATTCCAGGAGTGTTCGTAGCCGGCGACGTTGCCGACCCTGTCTATCGCCAAGCCATCACAGCGGCAGCAAGTGGCTGCCAAGCTGCAATAGAGGCTGAACGCTATCTGCTTAATAAATAAGAGTAGTGGATATAGTAAGGAGTGAGGAGAGATATTAGTAAATTGCGCAGTCTTCATACAAGACAGGCTTTCACTAATATCTCTCCTCACTCCACTTTTTTCACCCCTATCTTTTCTCCTCTTATACAATATCCAACAACTGTCGGAAATCGTCTATGATGAAATCTGCGAACTGGAGTTCTTCTTCCTTTCCATTTCCATAGGTCACACCACAAGTTCTCACTCCAGCCGCTTTTCCCATGTCAATGTCGAAAACGGTGTCGCCTACCATAAGCACATCAAACTTGTCGTTGTCGGTATGTTCCAACACCTTGTAAACCATGTCCGGTGCTGGCTTTGCATTCTGCACGTCATGAGCCGATATAACGTATGAGATATATTTGTCTATCCCAATATTCTTGAGAAAATCCAAGAGAGTGTCACTTCCCCTACTGCTTGCTATGGCAATGATAATCCCCATGGCATACATTTCCTGTATCGTTGAAACGACATTGGGGAACGCCTTGACAATACCTTCCTTATTGTTCCTTACAAACAATTTTCGATAGGTTGCTTCACAAGCATCAGCCGTTGTGTCGTCCATGGGAATGAGATCTGTGAATGATTGTCTCAGAGGCAAGCCAATCATCTCCGCGCATTGCTCGTCGGTTCTCGTTGGGAGTTCCAACTGTGCAATAGTCTGCTGCATGGTCGTAACAATCAACGACCTGGTGTCGGCAATAGTACCGTCAAAGTCCAATATTACAGTTTTCATATATATATTTTAAATAAGAGTAAGTGTTTCATCTCAAGTTCTGGTCCGTTAGTCCTCATGATTAAACAAAAGTTTCTTGTTAAAAAAGAAGAGCCTCGCTTCACAGCGAAGCTCTTCTGACTTTGCTTAAAAAACTAAATTAATCAACCATAAACCTTAACCATTTTGTATCTATTAAAAAATACAATTCTTTAACTATGCAATAGTGCTTATTACTTTTTACGCTGCAAAGATACAACATTTTTGCGAAATAGAAGTATAAAATTTGAGTTTTATGGTTTATTTTCCAATAAAAACACGTTTTTCAAACCTTTTTTGTTGGAAAACGAACCTAAAAAATGAGTTTTTTGCATTTTTCTTCACTTTTTCTTATTGTTTCTCGTGAAAATTATGTACCTTCGCAGGCAAATAAAAAACAATGGAAATACCTTTCATAGCCAACATACTACTGATTGCTGCAGTAATAATCTTTTTCATAGTGGCAAAACAGCTCTACATTCGCAACCAACGCCTGAAGACCAAGGCACAGTTGAGCATGCTGTTTACCAGCATCACCCACGAGCTGCTCACTCCGCTTACCATCATTTCTGCTTCCGTTGAGCATTTGAAGGAAAAAGAGCCTAAGTACAATCTTGAGTACGAACTCATGGATCTGAACATCCAGCGCTCCGTGCGACTTCTACAGCAGATACTCGAAACGACCAAGTCGAAGGATGGGCGACTGAAACTGCTTGTGTCCAACGGCGACGTGATGGCATACATACGCGAAACCGCAAGATGTTTAGTACCTCTGATGGTGCGCAAGGGCCTGCGGTTTGACGTCAGTTGCCAGCCAGAGAGCATGATGGGCTGGATTGACACCGACAAGATTGACAAGATAATCTTCAACCTACTGTCAAACGCCGCAAAGTACACCAACGGTGAAGACGGACGCATTGAGTTGAAGGTTAGAACCAACAACCATTTCGACCAAATAATAATAGAGGTGAAGGACAATGGCAGCGGCATTCCATTACAACGGCAGAAGCACATCTTTGAACTTTTCTACGACGGCGACTACCGACGCTTCAACACTATGGGTACGGGCATTGGTCTTTCGCTGACGCGCGACCTCGTATATCTCAACCGCGGCACCATAACCTACTACAGCCGCGAGAATGTCGGTACCACATTCACCATCACGATTCCTATAGGCAAAGAGGCGTTCGACTCCGACCAGATTGACGAGCAAAACAAGATCGACGTGAACATTCCTCAGAATGCAATATTCGACTACAAGCCAGTGCAGATGCTGCTTGAGGACAACAACGACAATGATGGCATTGCCGACGATGACGCATACAAGATTCTGCTCGTTGAAGACAACAACGAACTGCTGATGCTGATGAAACAGCTGCTGAAGACAAAGTACCACGTGCTGACTGCCACCAACGGCAAGAAAGCAATGAACTTGATAAGAAACAACGACCTCGACCTCATCATCTCTGACGTGATGATGCCAGAAATGGACGGCTGGGAACTTACCAACGCCGTGAAAACCGACAAGGACTTCTGCCACCTGCCTATAATATTGCTCACAGCACGCAAGCAAGAAGAGGACAAGCGCAAGTCGCTGCTCATCGGTGCCGACGACTATATGGGAAAGCCTTTCAAAATGGGCGAACTGCTGCTGCGAATAGAAAATATAATTGAAAACCGACACCGCATAGAGCACGACTTCACGTCAAGAAGCATGGATGAAGCGAAGCCACAGACAAGCAACTTTACCACGCCTGACCAAGAACTGCTACAGAAGGCCATCGATTGCGTGCAGAGGCACATTGAAGACACGGAATACAACCGTGACAGCTTTGCCGCCGACATGGGAATGAGCGCCTCATCGCTCTACAACAAGCTACGATCGACAACGGGCCTTAGCGTCAGCAGCTTCATACGCGACATAAGGATGAAGGAGGCTTGCCGAATAGCATACGAGGATCCAAACATTCGCGTCAGCGAACTCGCATACCGAGTTGGCTATAAGGACCCGAAATATTTTGCCACATCATTCAAGAAGGACATTGGTATGCAACCTACGGAATATCTCGAAGAGATAAAAAGCAGATTGTTGGAGGGTAAAACGGACCTCTCTTCAGGAATGTCTGGACAATTTAAACCGATAAAGGAGTTCCGAACTAACTTAAAGTACAGCTAACCTTCTTTGACGAGAGCCAAAGTCCTACAAAGGAGATCATGCCGTTGAGCATAAGCAGTTCGTAGCCGAAGCGATATCCCCAAAATGTCTGCGAAAGTTGGTCAATGGCATAACAAAGGCACGGCGACAGAATGGCTACAAAAGGCACCATGCGCTCCGACGGTTGGCGACGTGTCAGAAGAGCAAAGGCGAAAAGCCCGAGAAGTGGACCGTAAGTGTAGGAACACATAATGTAAATGGCATCAATGACGCTCGTGCTGTTTATTAGGCGGAACAATAATATGAAGACCACGAAAAGCACCGACAATCCAAGATGAATCCTTCGGCGCAGACGCTCGTCAGACGGACGTTGGCAAATGTCAACGCAGCAACTCGTGGTGAGCGAAGTCAAGGCAGAGTCGGCACTGCTGAACGAAGCCGCCACGATGCCAATGGTAAACAGGACTACCACCACTTGTCCCAACTCGCCCGAAGCGGCAAACATGGGCAACAGTTCGTCGCTCTGCTGCGGCAGGGCAATGCCCTTCGCCTGAGCAAGCATGACGAGCAGCACGCCGAGAGCCATGAACAGAAGATTGGCAGGCACGAAGGCGACTCCATAGGTACACATGTCTTTCTGCGCCTCACGCAAGGTTTTGCATGTGAGGTTTTTCTGCATCATGTCCTGGTCAAGACCTGTCATTACAATGACAATGAAGATTCCACTGAGAAACTGCTTCCAAAAATACTGCGTGGAGCGAGCATCGTCGAAGACGAAGATGCGACTCATGGGGCTTTCTGCAACTGCGCCCACTGCCTCGCCAAAGGAAAGGCCAAGTTCCCCTGCCACATTATATATAATAAGGAGAAGGGCTGTGAATAGACATGTGGTTTGAAAGGTGTCGGTCCATACGAGGGTCTTTATTCCACCACGGCGCGTATAGAACCAAATGAGTGCCACCATTCCCACTACGGTGATGCCGAAAGGCAATCCAACAGCATCGAACACGAAATGCTGCAAAATGATGCAAACCACATAAAAGCGAACGGCGGCTCCTGTCATCTTCGAGAGAATGAAGAACCATGCCCCTGTCTTGTACGCGCTCTCCCCCAACCTACTGCCGAGATAGCTATAGATGGTGGTGAGGTTGTGGCGGTAATAGACAGGCAGGAGGATGAAAGCCACGGCGAAATAGCCGAGGATGAAGCCGAGGCAGGTTTGCAGGTAGGTCATGTCTATTTTCGTCACCATGCCTGGCACTGAGACGAAGGTCACGCCTGAGATGGAGGCTCCTACCATGCCGAAAGCGACCATGTACCACGGCGACCGGCGGTTGCCACGGAAGAAGGTGTCGTTGTCGGAACTTTTGTTTGTCAAGCGGCTGAACGTGTAGAGGGCCGCGAAGTAAATCAATATCGTTGTTATTATTAGCATACTTGGCTGTATTCTTGAAGCTGACGCTTCAAGCACGGGAACTGAGGGGCGAGCTCAGGTTCGGGAGCAGAGGGGCGGGCTCAGGTTCGGTGCTGAGGGGCGCACTCAGGTTCGGGAGCTGAGGGGCGGGCTCAGGTTCGGGGGATGGGAGCGATGGCTTTTAGGAGGGAGACGGCGGCTTCTACGGTTTTGACATTTTCTATAACCATCGAGCGTTTGCCGTTGGCTTCGCGCAAGTTACAGCGGCGAGGGTTGGCGGCGATGTAGTCGAGCAGTGAGCCGAAAGTCTGACTCTGATAGAATGCACTCCTCGGATTGGAGACGAAGAAGAGCGTCATTCGCTGCTTCTTCAGCATTATCTTCTCGCAACCGAGACGCTTGCCATAGCGACGCAATGGCACCACCTGCATCAGTTCCTCACCCACTGCGGGAACCTCGCCAAAGCGGTCAATCAAGCGACTGCGGTAGCGCGATAGCTCGTCGTCGTCTTTCAAGCTGTCCAGCTCGCGGTAGAGCAACATTCGCTCGCTGTCGCTCGGCACATACTTGTCAGGGAAATACATCTCAATGTCGCTCTCCAAAGCGCAGTCGTCAACGAAGAAGTCGCCCAAGAGAGTGTTTACTGCCGCCTCTTCCTTGTAAAGTTCGGCAAACTCGTCGTTCTTCAGTTCCTTAACCGCCTGATTGAGAATTTTCTGATAGGTTTCATAGCCAAGATCGGCAATGAACCCGCTTTGTTCGGCACCAAGCAGGTTTCCCGCTCCACGAATGTCGAGGTCCTGCATGGCAATGTTTATTCCGCTGCCAAGGTCGCTAAAGTTCTCCAATGCCTCCAGTCGGCGACGCGACTCTTGATTAAGAGCCGAAAGTGGTGGAGCAAGCAGATAGCAGAACGCCTTACGGTTGCCTCGTCCCACGCGACCTCGCATCTGGTGCAGGTCGCTCAATCCGAAGTTCTGCGCTCCGTTTATTATTATGGTGTTGGCGTTCGGAATGTCTATTCCGTTTTCCACTATTGTTGTCGAGAGCAGCACGTCGTAGTCGTAATCGGCAAAGCCAAGGATAATCTTCTCCAGTTCCTCTGGCTTCATCTGCCCGTGTCCGATGGCAATGCGCACGTCGGGAATGTATTTCCTTATCATCTCGGCGATGCGTGGCAGGTCGCTGATACGGTTGTTTACGAAATACACCTGTCCGTTGCGACTCATCTCGAAGTTCACCGCATCGGTGATTATCTCTGCCCCGAAGGTGTGAATCTCTGTCTGAATGGGATAACGGTTTGGCGGTGGTGTCTGAATGACGCTCATGTCTCTTGCCCCTACGAGCGAGAACTGCAGCGTGCGTGGTATTGGCGTTGCCGACATCGTGAGCGTATCGACGTTGGTCTTCATCTGTCGCAGCTTTTCCTTTGTGGAAACGCCAAACTTCTGTTCCTCGTCGATTATCAAGAGTCCCAAGTCCTTGAATTTCACCTGCTTGCCTATGAGTTTGTGTGTGCCTATTAGTATGTCAATCTTTCCGTCAGCCAAGTCGCGCAGCAACTCGCTGGTTTGCTTCGCGCTCTTTGCCCTCGTGAGGTATTCAACCCTCACGGGAAGGTCTTTCAGTCGCTTTGAGAAGGTTTGGAAATGCTGGTAGGCAAGTACCGTCGTTGGCACGAGCACGGCTACTTGCTTTGAGTCGCAGGCAGCCTTGAAGGCGGCTCGAACGGCGACCTCCGTCTTTCCGAAGCCCACATCGCCACAGACGAGGCGATCCATTGGCTTTTGGCTCTCCATGTCAGCCTTCACGTCGTTGGTGGCTTTCAGCTGGTCGGGAGTGTCCTCGTAGAGGAAGCTGGCTTCCAGCTCGTGCTGTAGGAACGAGTCGTGGCTGAAGGCGAATCCCTTCTCGTGACGACGGCGCGAGTAGAGCTTTATCAGGTCGCGAGCAATGTCCTTTATCTTCTTCTTCGTGCGCTCCTTCAGTCGTTCCCACTGCCCTGTGCCGAGATGGCTGAGGCGTGGCGGTTCGCCATTGTCCTGAGCCTTGTATTTCGACACTTTATAGAGAGAATGAATGGAAACATAGATAGAATCCCCATTCTGATAGAGTATCTTTATCATCTCCTGATAGCTGTCGCCTTGCGGCATTCGCACCAATCCTCCGAATTTGCCTATACCGTGGTCAACGTGAACGACATAGTCGCCCACCTCAAACTGCCTTATCTCCTTTAGCGTCAATGCCACCTTTCCGCTTCGCGCCTTGTCGGAGCGCAGATTGTACTTGTGGAAGCGGTCGAATATTTGGTGGTCGGTGAAGAGGCATAGCTTCAGGTCGTTGTCGGCAAAGCCTTCGTGGAAGGTCTTGTCAACTGGCACGAAAAGGTTTTCCACGCCAAATATCTCTTTCAGTCGCTCCTGCTGCTTTTGGCTGTCGGCAAGTATGTATAGCTTGTAGCCTTGCATCTGGTAGTTCTCGAAGGTCTGCTTTATGAGGTCGAAATTCTTGTGGAACAGCGGCTGTGGCGACACGTTGAAATGTATTATGGCATCGGAGGTGCGCGACGAGCGATGGCCGAACTCCACGGTGCGGAAGTCGAGCAGTCGGCGTTTGAACACCTCGCCGCTGACCAGTTGGCTCTCACGCTTCATCTGTTTCATTATCTCGCTGCGCTCCATCTCCGTTGCACTCTCCAGCTTTTCCGTTACCGCCTGCGACGAGAAGCCCTCGTCGTATATTTGCGCCACCGAGTCGCACACGAGCTGCATGTCGCGCATGGCAACGACAGTTCCTTCGGGCAGGAAGTCGAGCACAGGAACCTTCTCGCCCTCGTTGGCCACCAATTCAGGCACAATCTCCACTTGCTCACGCCTGTCTCGCGAGAGCTGCGTCTCCACCTCGAAGGTGCGTATCGAGTCGATGTCGTCGCCAAAGAAATCGATGCGGAAGGGATATTCCGACGAATAGGAAAAGACATCGAGAATGCTGCCTCGACGTGCAAACTGTCCTGGCTCATAAACGTAATCAACCTCATGGAATCCATACTCACGCAAGGTCTTCACCACGTCCATGGGGTCGATTGTCTCGCCGTTGCGCAGCGGAAGGGTTCGGTCGTCGAGCTTCTGTCGGGGAACGACGAGTTCGGCCACTGCCTCTGGATAGGAGACGATGTAGAGTAATCCCCCTGCCCCACTGTGTGGGGAATTTAGTGCGGCAAGAGCCTCCGTGCGGAGAATCTCGCTTGCTGCATCGCGCTGTCCATACTTCACCGCCCTTCTGTATGACGATGGGAAGAAGAGCACCTGACGGTCGCCCATGACCTGCGTTAGGTCGTGGTAGAAATAGCCAGCCTCGTCGGCATCGTTCAGTACGAAGAGAATTGTTGAATGTAATCGCTCGGCAAGAGCGGCAAAGGTCAGCGAGGCAGACGAAGCCAATAGCCCATCGAGGAAAATGTTCTTCACCCGAACATTCTCCACCGCCTTTGCCAGTGCCGCCACCTTTGGCGATTTGGCACAGAGTTGCTGTAGTTCTTGTATCGTCATACGTTTACTGACTGCAAAATTACTTATAAATGACGAAATAAACAAAAAAATCTCTATTTTATTTTGTTATTCCACCTTTCTACATTACTTTTGCACGAAAAATTATCTATGGCACACGAAAGCGACAGCATTGTCATCATACCGACGTACAACGAAAAGGAGAACATCGAGAAAATAATCCGTGCGGTGTTCGCATTGGATAAGTGCTTCCACTTACTCATCATCGACGACGGCTCGCCCGACGGAACGGCTGCCATCGTCAAGCGACTCATTGCCGACGAGTTTGCCGACCGCCTCTTCATTGTTGAGCGCAGCGGAAAGCTCGGCCTCGGAACAGCTTACATCTGCGGATTCCGCTGGGCACTGGAGCATGACTACCAATACATTTTCGAGATGGATGCTGACTTCAGCCACGACCCAGCCGACCTGCCTCGACTCTATGCCGCCTGCCACGACGAGGGCTATGACCTTGCCATCGGCTCACGCTACGTTTCGGGAGTGAACGTTGTGAACTGGCCTATCGGTCGCGTACTGATGAGCTATTTCGCCTCGAAATACGTTCGCCTAATAACAGGCTTCAAGGTTCACGACACCACTGCGGGCTTCAAGTGCTACCGCCGCCGTGTGCTTGAGACAATGGAACTGGAAAAGATACGTTTCAAGGGCTACGCTTTCCAAATCGAGATGAAATTCACAGCCTACAAAATCGGATTCCGCATAAAGGAAGTGCCTGTAATCTTCGTCAACCGACGCGAGGGAACAAGCAAAATGAGCGGTGGAATCTTCGGTGAAGCGTTCTTCGGAGTGATGCGTTTGCGCTGGGATGGATGGACACGAAAATATCCAAAGCCCTGAGCCTCAAGCACATAAAGTCACTGAGCAAGCAACGGAACACGACAAAGCGTTACAGCGTTACAGGCGTTACAGTCTTTTTCTCCCTCCTTCCCTACTCAAATACAGGTCTATTTATATATAATATATATATTATATATAAATAGAATTATAATATAATAAAATTTCAGAAAACGGTATAGCCGCAAAAACACTGTAACGCCTGTAACGCTGTAACGCCTACACCACTCCACCCTTTCTTCAACTGACTAAATTTTGTTCTCCAACTGACCAACAAAAATTCCTTCACTCTCCCTTTACATCACTGCCCTCACCGCCCTTTGCGGCAAGATTGGGCTGTAAACAGAATTCAGAAAGTTACTGACAACACTCCAACAAGGCATTACGGCTTTTTAACATATCTGGGCGGCTTTAACCCTTGCTTTATTTAATATTTTCGGCTCCACGAAACGCCAAGAACCAAGAATTAGGGCAAGCTGACAATTAAGTCAGCTCGCCCTCTATTTTTATGCGTTCCACGTTGCAGGCGTTACAGCGTTACAGGCGTTACAGCTTTTTTCGCGTGGTTAGAACACCTTTATCTCGTAGGAACTCATGAAGGCAGCACCTGGCAGGAGATGGTTCATGAGATATTTGTCCTTGAACTCGCCCTCATAACCTGCCCAATCGTGAACGCCATACCATGGTTCGAGGCAAACGAAAGGAGCGTTCTTGCCGTATGGACTCCAAATGCCGATGCAAGGAGCATCGAACGAGATGCCTATCTGTGGGCGACCGTCGGAGTCGAGCAATACGGCAAGTCCTACCTGCGAGCGGTCGAGAATGACTGCATCTTCGGCAAACGACTCCTCGTCGAACACCCAAATGTGCTTCTCTGTCTTCATCTCGTAGCGTTCTGGCTTTATGCAGCCCTCAGTGTTGCCGATGATGCGGGTAAGAGGCTCTTCGTGGTCGAAGAGAATTGCGCCCTCCATCTTCTCGCCTTCCCTAACGCCAGGCAAGTTGAATGCCGGATGACCGCCAATCTGGAAGTGCATCTCCTCCTTGCCGAGGTTCTTCACCGACCAACCCACGCTCACCGTGTCGTCGCTGAGGACGTAGGTAACGTTAAGTCCGAACTCGTAGGGATAGACCTTCAGCGTCTCCTCGTTGGCTATCAGCTCGTAGGTTACCAGCGTGTCTGTCTTTTCCACCACCGTAAAGTCCATGTCGCGTGCAAATCCGTGGCGAGGCAGTTCGTAGGTTTTTCCGTCAACGCGATACTGTCCCTTCCACAATCCGCAGACAACAGGGAAGAGCAGCGGCGAGCGGCGTGGCCAATATTTCTCGTCGCCCTGCCAAAGATATTCGCGTCCTTCAACTGTTCTGATGCTTTGCAGTTCAGCTCCGTGGGCAGAAATCTCCACGATGAGCTTGTCGTTCTTCAATTGTTCCATTTTGAATTATTTTTAAGTACTTTGGCTGCAAATTTACAACAATATTGCGAAAGGGTGAAACAAAAGAAGAAAAAAATGCACGATATTGGAAAAAAAATAGTTAAATTTGCACGCAAAAAGAGTAAAGAATGGATACGAGACACAAAATAGTTTGCATGTTATTGACGCTATGTTTCGCCACAACGGCATTTGCCCAGGAGAAGAAAGAGGGCAAAGGCCTGCTCGGAGTGGCAAAGAAAGTCATGAACTTCATCGACACTATGGCAGTAAGCAACATCGACCGAACCTACATCGACGTGCCAAAACGACCATGGCAGGTGATAGTAAAGTCGGTGGTGAACCAAGGCGACATGCAGATGAAATCGACGATAGACGGCAGCAAGTACTTCGTTGGCACGGAAGGCGAAATAAACTGGAGCCCACAAATAAAGACGAAGCCATCGGCTGCCGTGGGACTTTGGGCAGGATACCGCGGCTACGGAATAGGCTACACGAAAAACGTGGCTGGCGACGAAGGCTTCTACTTCGTGCTCACCGCAATGGGCGGACGCTACGGTGCCAACCTCCGCTTCCACAACTTCAAGACCAGCACGCCGCACATAAAGATGTCGGGCTACATGCCCGAATGGGTGGAAATGGATTACGACATGGACGTGGCATCGCCCATCAGAGTCAAGACCGTGCTGGCCGACGTTTACTACATGTTCAACGGCAAGCACTTCTCATACTCGGCAGCTTACGACCAGTCGGCATTCCAACTGCGCTCGGCTGGCTCGCTCATTGTGGGCGCAACTTACTACTACTCGTCGGTGAACTATGCCGCCGACGCCAATGCCGACTTCATTCTGCTCATGGGCGACGTGGGCAAGGCGCAACAGTGGCAAGGAAGCATAGGAGTGGGCTATGCCTACAACTACGTGCCGCGACGCAACTGGCTCGTCAGCTTTCTCGCCATGCCCACCGTGTCAGTCGTCAACAAGCTAAAGGCTCAGCTCTACGATTCCAACTACAAGGACTGGGCGATGGACGACGAGCTCCACACCGACTATGACACCGAGGACTTCGTGCTCCGCAAGGCAGGCACCATCAGCCACAACAGCAACGTCCAAGTCAACGCCGACGTCCGACTGGCAGTGAGCTACAATTTCCACCCCTTCTTCGCTGCCGCCTACGGCACGTTCACGAGAGTTGGCTACAGCAACGGCAACAACAGCGGAAAACTGCAGTCGTGGTATGTAAACTCGTCGATAGGCATCAGGTTTTGACATATCTACCCCATTTTTTTGCACACCCAAAATCAATGTGCGCAATTTGGGGACATTTCGTTTTAAAATATTTTAAAACACCACTAATATATTCTTTTTTTCCGATTTTATGCCCTATCTTTGCAAGGAAGAACAACAAATTGTTGCCACTGCAATGGGCACATCCAAACTATAAAATATAAAAATAAGGTATAATATATAATGTTTGAAAACTTAAGCGACAGACTTGAACGCTCGTTCAAAATACTGAAGGGCGAGGGAAAAATCACCGAAATCAACGTTGCAGAAACGCTGAAGGACGTGAGAAGGGCATTGCTCGATGCCGACGTAAACTACAAAGTGGCAAAAACATTCACCGACACGGTGAAGAAAAAGGCATTGGGCATGAACGTGCTCACGGCAGTCAAGCCAAGCCAGCTGATGGTGAAGATAGTACACGACGAACTCGCCCAACTCATGGGTGGACAGGCAGTGCCGGTGAACCTCGAAGGCCATCCGGCAATAATATTGATGTCAGGTCTCCAGGGTTCGGGTAAGACGACCTTCAGCGGAAAGCTCGCCAACATGCTCAAGACAAAGAACCACAAGAAGCCGCTGCTCGTGGCGTGCGACGTCTATCGTCCAGCTGCCATCGAACAGCTAAAGGTGGTGGGAGAGACAGTGGACGTGCCAGTGTATTCCGAGCCAGACAACAAAGACGTGGTGGAAATAGCCAACAATGCCATTCGCGAGGCAAAGGCGAAGGCATACGACGTGGTGATAATTGACACCGCTGGACGTCTTGCCGTTGACGAGCAGATGATGAACGAGATAGCGACGCTGAAAAAGGCTGTGAACCCAAGCGAGACGCTTTTCGTGGTTGACTCCATGACTGGTCAGGACGCTGTGAACACGGCAAAGGAATTCAACGACCGACTCGACTTCGACGGAGTGGTTCTCACCAAGCTCGACGGCGACACGCGAGGTGGTGCCGCGCTATCAATCCGCACCGTAGTGACCAAGCCTATCAAGTTTGTGGGAACGGGCGAGAAGATGGAGGCAGTTGATGTGTTCCACCCCGACCGCATGGCAGACAGAATACTCGGCATGGGCGACATCGTCAGCCTTGTTGAGCGCGCACAGCAGCAGTTCGACGAGAAGCAGGCGAAGGAACTGGAGAAGAAAATCATGAAGAACAAGTTCGACTTCAACGACTTCATGAACCAAATCCAGCAGATAAAGAAGATGGGTAACATCAAGGACCTTGCAGCCATGATTCCTGGAGTGGGCAAGGCAATAAAGGACATCGACATCGACGACAACGCCTTCAAGGGCATCGAGGCAATCATCAACTCCATGACTCCAAAGGAGCGCACACACCCCGAAATCATCAACCAAAGCCGACGCAACCGCATTGCCAAAGGCTCGGGAACGACCATTCAGGACGTGAACCGACTGATGAAGCAGTTTGACAACATGCGAAAGATGATGAAGATGGTGACGGGCATGAACAGCTCGAAGATGATGCAGATGGCGGCTGCAATGAAACAAAGAATGAAATAAATACAATATATGCAACTTATAGACGGAAAGGCAACTGCCGCCGCAATCAAGGCAGAAATAGCCCAAGAGGTAGAAGAGATTGTAGCAAACGGAGGGAAACGCCCTCACCTTGCAGCCGTACTCGTAGGACACGACGGAGGTTCAGAGACATACGTCAAGAACAAGGTACTGGCATGTGAGGCTTGTGGATTCAAATCGACACTCATTCGTTACGAGGACGACATCACCGAGGAGCAACTGCTCGACTGCGTGGAAAAGCTGAACAACGACGCTGACGTTGACGGATTCATCGTGCAGCTGCCACTGCCAAGACACATCGACGAACAAAAGATAATTGAGGCAATCGACTACCGAAAGGATGTTGACGGTTTCCACCCCATCAACGTGGGACGCATGGCAATAGGCCTGCCATGCTTCATCTCCGCCACACCTCTCGGCATCATTACATTGCTGCGCCGCTACAACATCGAGACGAGCGGAAAGAAATGCGTAGTGCTGGGCAGAAGCAACATCGTGGGCAAGCCGATGGCACAGCTGATGATGCAGAAGCAATATGGCGACTCGACGGTGACAGTTTGCCACAGTCGCTCGCAGAACCTGAAGCAGGAGTGCCGCGAAGCTGACATCATCATTGCCGCCATAGGCCGTCCCGACTTTGTGACTGCCGACATGGTGAAGCCCGGAGCTGTGATAATCGACGTCGGCACCACACGAGTGCCCGACGCATCACGCAAGAGCGGCTTCCGTCTCAACGGCGACGTGAAGTTCGACGAGGTTGCCCCACTCTGCTCCTACATCACTCCCGTACCGGGCGGCGTTGGTCCAATGACCATCTGCTCACTCATGAAAAACACTCTCGCCGCAGGGAAGAAGGAGTATTATAAATGAGGAGTGAGGAAAGAAGAATAAGGAGCGAGGAACTCTACAGACGCGGCAACGAATTCCGCAAACAAGGCAACTGGCAGGAGGCGATAAACTGCTACATCGAGGCAGCTGAGCTCGACCCCGACAGTCCTGCCGTGGAGGCGAAGGCGATGCTCGACGAAATACTGAACTTTTATAATAAGGACGCGTACAATCCTTAACAACTAAAATAAGGAACAAAAGAAATGAGTAAAATCAGAGGTGCCATAGTGGTTGACATGGACAGATGCAAAGGCTGCGCACTCTGCGTGGAAGCCTGTCCGCAGGATGTCATTGCACTGGCAAAAAAGGTGAACAAGAGCGGTTACCCCTTCGTTGAGGTGGTGAACCAGGAAAGTTGCGTCGGTTGTGCCTCGTGTGCCATCGTCTGCCCCGACGGTTGCATCACGGTGTATCGTAAAAAAATGGAGGAATAAGAGCAATGGCAGAACAGGAAGTAACGCTGATGAAGGGCAACGAGGCTATTGCCCGAGCAGCAATCAGATGTGGTGCTGACGGATTCTTCGGATATCCCATCACGCCGCAAAGTGAGATAATAGAGACACTTTCACTCGACAAGCCTTGGGAAACCACGGGAATGGTGGTGCTGCAAGCTGAGAGCGAGGTGGCTGCAATAAACATGGTGCACGGCGCGGCAGGTGCCGGCAAGCGTGCCTTCACATCGTCGTCAAGCCCCGGCGTGGCACTGATGCAGGAGTGCATCTCCTACATGGCTGGTGCGGAAATTCCAGGCATGATAGTCAACGTGCAGCGTGGAGGTCCTGGATTGGGAACGATACAGCCCTCGCAGAGCGACTACAAGCAGGCCGTCAAAGGCGGCGGCAACGGCGACTACAACGTCATCGTACTGGCACCAAACTCAGTGCAGGAAATGGCCGACTTCGTTGACCTTGCATTCGAGCTGGCTTTCAAGTACCGCAATCCCGCAATGATTCTTAGCGACGGCGTGATAGGACAGATGATGGAGAAGGTGGTGATGCCACCCTACAAGCCACGTCGCACCGAGGAGGAGATTCGCCGCGAGTGTCCGTGGGCTACCATCGGACGCACTCCCGACCGCAAGCCAAACATCCACACCTCGCTCGAACTGAAGCCCGAGGCAATGGAGGCACACAACATCCACCTTCAGGAAAAGTACAGAAAGATTGAGGAGAACGAGGTGAGATACGAGACAATGCAGTGCGACGATGCCGAATACATCATCATCGCCTTTGGCTCGGCGGCTCGCCTTGCACAGAAGGCAATAGAGACGGCACGCGCCGAAGGCATCAAGGTAGGACTGTTCCGACCCATCACCCTCTGGCCTTTCCCAAAGAAGGAAATCAAGGCTTTGGCAGAAGGCAAGAAGGGAGTGCTCGTGGCAGAAATCAACGCAGGACAAATGGTTGACGATGTGCGACTTGCTGTGAATGGAGCTGTCAGAGTGGAGTATTTCGGTCGTCTGGGTGGCATCGTGCCCGAACCCGACGAGATTGTTGAGGCACTGAAAACAAAACTGATGTAAGAATTATGGCTAACAGAGAAGATATAATTTCACCCGAGAACCTCGTCTATAAGAAGCCTAAGCTGATGAACGACGTTCCAATGCACTACTGCCCAGGCTGTAGCCACGGCGTGGTTCACAAACTTGTGGCAGAGGTAATAGAAGAAATGGGATTGGAGGAAAAGACCGTTGGCGTCTGCCCCGTGGGTTGCGCCGTGTTCGCCTACCGCTACCTCGACATCGACTGGCAGGAAGCTGCCCACGGACGTGCGCCAGCCGTTGCTACAGCCATAAAGCGCGTGTGGCCAGACCGCCTCGTGTTCACCTATCAGGGCGACGGCGACCTTGCCTGCATCGGAGCCGGCGAGACAATACACGCCCTGAACCGCGGCGAGAACATCACCATTATCTTCATCAACAACGCCATCTACGGAATGACTGGCGGACAGATGGCACCAACAACGCTCATGGGTCAGAAGACAAGCACCTGCCCCTATGGTCGCCAAGCCGACCTTCACGGCTATCCACTGAAGATGACCGAGATAGCGGCGACACTCGAAGGAACGTGCTACGTCACTCGTCAGAGCGTGGAGACAGTTGCAGCAATCCGCAGTGCGAAGAAGGCAATACGCAAGGCATTCGAAGCGTCGATGGCAGGCAAGGGCAGCTCCCTCGTCGAAATCGTCTCGACCTGCAACAGCGGCTGGAAACTCTCGCCCGTTGAAGCGAACAAATGGATGAAGGAACACATGTTCAAGTATTATCCTAAGGGTGATTTGAAAGATACATTGAAATAATGTGGAGAGACTCCTCTAAAATATAAATCTATGAAAAAAGAAGTTATAATATCAGGATTCGGTGGTCAGGGAGTCCTCTCGATGGGAAAGATTCTGGCATACTCAGGATTGATGGAAGGCAAGGAAGTGACTTGGATGCCTGCCTACGGACCTGAGCAACGAGGCGGAACAGCCAACGTCACAGTGATAATCAGCGACGAGAAAATATCATCGCCAATACTCAGCTCCTACGATGTTGCCGTTGTTCTCAACCAGCCGTCACTCGACAAGTTTGAGCCAAAGGTGAAGCCGGGAGGCATTCTCATCTACGATGGATACGGCATCTTCAATCCGCCGACACGCAAGGACATCACCGTCTATCGCATCGATGCAATGGACAAGGCTGCCGAGATGAAAAACGGAAAAGTGTTCAACATGATTGTGCTTGGCGGATTGCTTCAAGCCTGCCCCATCATCAGCAACGAAGGCGTGGAGAAAGCTCTCTACAAGACTCTCCCGGAACGCCATCACGGCCTGATACCGCTAAATATGGAGGCACTGAATGCCGCCACACTCAACAAGATGTGAGAAACAGTCTTCCTTAGGGAAGAGACCTGCATACACTCCGGCACATAGCAACACACCGCCGTGGGCGAATATCGCTACGCGGCGGTATTTCTTTTCCCTCAGCTCGTCGAGGAATTCTGCCACTCGCGCATAGAGGTCGGGAAAGCCTTCGCCATTGGTGGCACGGAGGTGCATGTAGTCGTCGTACCACATCTGCAGCGCGTCGTCCTTTATGGCATCGTACTGCCGCATCTCCCAGTCGCCCATGTTCATCTCCTTCAGCCTGTTGTCCAGCTCAGGCGATTCGAATCCGCAAAAGGCGGCGAGTTTCCTTGCCCTCGTCAACGGCGACGAGAACACCTTGTCAGGCATCCCGTCGGCAAATATAGTGTCAAGGTTAGCCTTCGTCAGCGTGGCCTCCTCCTCGAAAGTGTCTGCCACAGGCACGTCGCTCCAACCATAGCAAGTGCCCTTTGGCACACCTACTCTCGTGTGTCTAACCATTATTATTTCCATAAAACATTTATTCATTTTTATTAAGATGGTGCAAAGATAGTCCAAAATTGTTGGAAAGAGTGCAATTTATTTCCTTTTTTTATCGTTTTTTCTACAATTTTTTGTACCTTTGCAATCAAAATAATAGAACGATGTTGATTCATAGATTCTTATTGTTATGTATTCTCGCGATTCTGATACCACGACAGTCAGTGGCATCTGATGACCTGCACTCCAAGAATTATATCCTTTTCATCACCTCATACAATATCGAGATAAGAGGCGTTTCAGAAACCGTGACCCCATTTCTCCAAAGAATGAACGAAACCAACCCCAACATTCAGGTTGTTGTGGAGACGATGAACTATAACGGACTGCAGGACATTGAGCATTGGAAGGAACAAATGACCTTCGTTCTCAACAAGTATTTCAACAGCAATAGGAAGCCGAGAATGATAGTCCTCACGGGACGCGAGGCGTTGGCGGTTTTTCTCTCGCTCGACGACCCTCGCGTACAGGCTACACCAACGGTGGTGGGCAGATGCTCGTCAGACATAGTGACACTTCCCGACGATGTGATGGATTTCAGCAGATGGGAGGCAGAATCGAAAAGCCTGCGTACTGACTTCCGCAACTTCAACATCGTCGGTGGTTTAGTGACACACTTCGACGTGGCAAAAAACATTGAGCTTATAAAGAAAATCAATCCCAAGAACGAGGGAATCGTCTTCGTCACCGACAACTCGCTCGGTGGCATTTCGGCAAAGGCACTGCTGAAAAAATATGCCGATAAGGACAAGTCTTTCCACATCATCTTCTCCGACGGGCGACAAGGCACATTCAAGACGTTCACAGAGAAACTTGCCTCAATACCAAAGAATTTCTCAATACTAATAGGTACTTTGCGCTACGACGGCAAGAACAACGTGGCTATGGGCACCTCGGCGTCAAAACTGATAAGCGTAAATCCATCAGTCAAAGTCTTTTCACTTACTGGTGCAGGAATGAACGGTTGGGCAATTGGTGGCTATTATCCTATGTTCCGCTCCGTAGGCGACAGGCTGGCAGACTTCTGCTCTGAATTCATCAAGACAGGAGAGCCGCAGGGACTTATTTACATCACAAACGAGTTTCAGTTCGACTACAATCGAATGACCGACCTTGACATTGAAAAGAGCTTGCTACCGGCCACCTCGCAGTTCTTCAACGAGCCAAAATCGTTCTACGAGCGACACACTGAGTTGATTTACTCCATGCTTGTGCTTTTCCTTATGCTGCTCGTGGGCTTCCTCGTATCGCTCTACTATGTGGTGCATCTTAACCGCATGAAGCAAATCCTGCAGAAGCAGAGCAAGGAACTGGAGGAGGCAAAGGACAAGGCAGAGGAATCAAACAGGATGAAGTCGGCTTTCCTTGCAAACATGAGCCACGAAATAAGGACTCCACTGAACGCCATCGTAGGCTTCTCGGAACTGCTTTCATCACGCAACGAGGACCTAACGCAAGATGAAAGGGCACAGTTCAGGGAGATAATACACGAAAACTCCAACCTTCTGCTCAATCTTGTCAACGACGTGCTCGACCTGTCGAGAATCGAGAGCGGTAAGGTTGATATGGAACTCCACATGTGCAACATCACCAAGCTGTGCAACACCGTGCTGGAATCTGTCAAGGTGACCTGCCGAAAGCCAATAGATTTCAACCTCTACAGTTCTGGTGAAAACATCACCTTCCTGACCGACGAAGTACGCCTTCGCCAAGTGCTGATAAACCTGCTCACCAACGCGATAAAGTTCAGCGAGGATGGAGAAATTTCCATTACGCTCACCATTGACCCAAAGGTGAACATTGCAAAATTCTCAGTAACCGACCAAGGTTGCGGAATAAAGAAGGAAAACGCCGACAAGGTGTTCGAACGCTTTGTCAAGCTTAACCAGTTCAAGCAGGGAACAGGTCTCGGGCTTCAGATTTGTAGGCAGATAATAGAAAGGCTCGGCGGAAAAATTTGGCTCGACACAAGCTACACAAGAGGCGCAAAGTTCTCGTTCATACATCCAACAGACTTAAAGCCAAAGAGTTAAGAAGTTGAAAAGTCAACTTCTTAACTGCTTTACCTTAATTCATAATAAACTGCAAGGCAATGTAGAACGACAGTTCCACGAGCAGGAAAAGAGCTCCGCAGCAGTCGCCTGTATATCCACGCAACTTGCGGTTCATCATCATGTAAAGCCCATAGAACACAAGGCACGGAACAGAAATAAGGACTTCTATACTATTGATGCCAACGCCGAATCGACTTTCCATGAAATATCCTGCAACCACCATTGGCAACAGCCCAAGCACCGCCAACCTTATGCCAGCCGCAACGTCATATTTCACATACACTGTTTTTGCCTTTGCCTCCTCCTCCGTTCGAGCATAAGGCAAGAACATTATTATCTGTGCGCTTATCATCTTGCAGAAAGGATCGGCGGCAACCATTGCCATGGCAAGGAACGTAGGCTCAATCTGACTCATGCTGGCAACAAGAATGGCAAGATACATCATCATTCCGAGCACACCGTATGTGCCTATGCGCGAGTCCTTCATAATCTCCAGAATACGCTTTCGGTCAGTTCCTCCACCAAAGCCGTCGAAGAAATCTGTCAGCCCGTCCTCATGAAGGGCACCCGTCATCAGTATCCTGACGGCCAAGGCAAGCAATATTGCCACTGTCGCACCTGTGTATTGGCTTGCAATCCAAACCGTCGCTCCCATTACACAGCCAGTGAGCCAACCTGCCAACGGCCAATATTCCACAACGTGAGCATAGCACTGCTTCGGCGGCTCATAAAGTCGCCAAAACGGTAACCTCGTAAAGAATATCAAGGCAGCATAAGCCGTCTGCCACCACTTCGTATTGTCAATAGAAACTCTCATTTCTTACTTCTTTCCTTTTACAACTCTCTCACAGTCCTCTAAAAATACTTCGTTATCTTGGCATTGTCGAAGTTGTTCATTTCGCGAATCATTCTCACGGCACTCTCAATGATGGCATACGAGCACAAGGCTCCCGTTCCCTCGCCAAGACGAAGTCCGAGACTAAGCAACGGACGAGCACCCATTTCGCTCAACATTCGTGCATGACCGCCTTCGTCGCCTTGATGACCGAACACCATATAGTCGAAAGCCGCAGGATAAAGACGTACGGCAGCAAGGGCACAAGCCGACATTATGAAGCCATCGACCATAACGGTAACTTTCCTTTCGGCAGCTCTCAGCATGGCTCCAATGGCAGCCACCATCTCAAAGCCTCCGAAATAGCGGATGGCATCTTCTGTAGAACTCTCGTTGCCCATCACTTTGTGGAACTGCTCCACGGAACGCTTCAGCACGTCGTATTTGTGACGTATTCCATCGTTGTTTAGTCCTGCTCCAGCACCCACACATTCCGCTAATGGAATATTCTCAAACAGACTCATCCAAATGCTTGAAGGTGAGGTGTTTGCTATTCCCATTTCACCAACGCAGATGATGTTTGAACCTTCGGCGATGCACTCGTCAACAAGCTCCACGCCAACGTTTATAGCCTTGTCCATCTGCTCAACGGTCATGGCAGGTTCATAAAGGAAGTTCGACGTTCCATTTGCAATTTTCCTGTTCTTCACTCCCTCAATGTCGCTCAAATCGTGGTCAACACCAACGTCAACAATCTTCAAGTCGAAACCATGCTGACGGCAGAACATGTTCACTCCGCCTCCACCTTTCGTGAAGTTTATCATCTGCTGCCAAGTAACCTCGCGAGGCGATACGCTCACCCCTTCGCGCTCCACTCCATGATCAGCACCAAGAAGCAAATGGCAAGGATGACTAAGCTCAGGAGTCAAGGTCTGCTGAATCAGGCACAACTGCATTGCCAAGTCCTCCAATCGTCCCAACGAGCCTTTTGGCTTGTTCAAATGGTCAATCTTCTGCTGAATAGCATGACTCAACTCACCATTAGGTTTCTGAATATCAAACGCCCTCATAGAACAAAATAATATTAGAATTCTTAATTCTTCACTCTTAATTTTTAATTCTTAATTTTTAATTCTTAATTTCATTTTATCCTCACCTCAATTCCACTCACCATGAGTATCACCTCGTCGGCCTTTGATGCAACATATTGGTTCATCCA
The DNA here is from genome assembly GCA_051878735.1 of Prevotella sp. Taxonomy (GTDB): domain Bacteria; phylum Bacteroidota; class Bacteroidia; order Bacteroidales; family Bacteroidaceae; genus Prevotella. The sequence continues at coordinate 50,559 of JBJEKR010000218.1, forward strand.
ACCTTCGAGGTCGGTAAATCGGCGTTGAATGACATTCTCGCTCACTCCCCCACTTCCTATCTCGTTGGTAACGAAGATGAAAGTAGCATCTTGCGAAGTAAATCTATCGAACTCCGCTTTCAGTGCCGTAAGTGCCTCGTCCACTGTTGGCTGTTCCCATTCAGCCTTCTCACGCGAGAAGAAGAAGTTGGTACACCATAGGGTGATACAGTCGATAACCACTACCCTCCCCTCGACATTATGGCGACTGAGGAACTTTTCCTCCTCAAGGTTTGTCCATTGCGAACCACGACGCTGCTGATGAATCTCTACCCTTCGGCGAAATTCCTCGTCCCAGATGTGTGCCGTAGCGAGATAAACAGGATTGTCGCTCAACTCCAAAGCCAGGCTCTCCGCCTTCTGACTTTTTCCCGAGCGTTGCCCTCCCGTGATAAGAATTATGCGTTTCATTAAAGTTGACAGGAATTAAAAAATCATGCCGGAACCACATAGTCCCGGCATGAAAGTATTGTTATCGGATGAATGTCAGTTGAAAATTATTCGCCCTTCTCCATCTGAGCCTTCAGCTGAGCGAGAACGTCGATGTCGCCAAGAGTTGTCGATGCTGGCTGGTTCTCAATCTTAACTGTCTCTTCCTTCTTGCTTGCACGGGCAGCCTTCTTGGCAGCCTTTTTCTCCTCACGCTGTGCGTCCTCGAAAGTACGGCTGTGTGAGAGGATGATGCGCTTGCTGTCCTTGTTGAACTCGATGACCTTGAATGGAAGTGACTCGCCGAGAGTTGCCTGAGTGCCATCCTCCTTAACGAGGTGTTTTGGAGTAGCGAAGCCTTCAACGCCCTTTTCAAGTGAAACCACTGCACCCTTCTCAAGCATCTCGATGATCTTGCCCTCGTGAATGCTGCCAACGGTGTAAGTAGCCTCGAACTGATCCCAAGGATTGTCCTCAAGCTGCTTGTGGCCAAGACTCAGACGACGGTTCTCCTTGTCGATGTCAAGAACAACGACATCGATGTCGGCACCTGCCTGTGTGAACTCTGATGGGTGCTTAACCTTCTTTGTCCAAGAGAGGTCTGAGATGTGGATAAGACCATCAACACCTTCCTCAAGCTCAACGAATACACCGAAGTTGGTGAAGTTGCGTACCTTTGCAGTGTGCTTGCTGCCAACAGGATACTTAACCTCGATAGCCTCCCATGGATCCTCACGCAGCTGCTTGATGCCGAGGCTCATCTTGCGCTCCTCGCGGTCGAGGGTCAAGATCACTGCCTCTACCTCGTCGCCAACATTCAGGAACTCCTGAGCTGAACGCAGGTGCTGGCTCCAAGACATCTCCGAAACGTGAATCAGTCCCTCTACACCTGGCTGAATCTCTACGAATGCGCCGTAGTCGGCAATAACCACAACCTTGCCACTTACGCGGTCGCCAACCTTGAGCTCTGCGTCGAGAGCGTCCCATGGGTGTGGAGTGAGCTGCTTCAAACCGAGAGCGATGCGGTTCTTCTCGTCGTTGAAGTCGAGGATAACCACGTTGATCTTCTGGTCGAGCTCAACAACCTTGCGTGGATCGTCAACGCGACCCCAAGAGAGGTCTGTGATGTGGATGAGTCCGTCAACACCTCCGAGGTCAACAAACACACCGTAAGAGGTGATGTTCTTCACTGTACCCTCGAGTATCTGACCCTTCTCCAGCTTGCCGATAATCTCCTTCTTCTGTGCTTCCAACTCCTGCTCGATGAGAGCCTTGTGTGAAACCACAACGTTGCGGAACTCCTGGTTGATCTTTACAACCTTGAACTCCATTGTCTTGTTTACGAACTGGTCGTAATCGCGTATTGGGTGAACGTCGATCTGGCTGCCTGGCAAGAAAGCCTCGATACCGAATACGTCAACGATCATACCACCCTTAGTGCGGCACTTGATGAAGCCCTGGATAACCTCCTGATTGTCGAGAGCTGCATTGACACGCTCCCAGCTCTTGCTGAGGCGAGCCTTCTTGTGAGAAAGAATCAGCTGGCCCTTCTTGTCCTCCTGATTCTCTACGTAAACCTCTACCTTGTCGCCTACCTTAAGGTCGGGATTGTAGCGGAATTCGCTTGCTGGGATGATACCATCGCTCTTGTAGCCGATGTTTACGATAACCTCTTTCTTGTCGCAAGAGATTACGGTACCCTCGGTCACCTGATGCTCGCTGACCTTGTTGAGGGTTTCGTTGTAAGCCTTGTCAAGCTCTTCTTTGCTGATGTTGGCAGCAGTGCCATTTTCAAATTCTTCCCAATTGAAGTCGTCCAATGGCTTGACGTTTTTTGTTAATTCTGACATAAATTTAAAAATTGTTTTTTACTAATAAAGTTAGACTTTATGTGAACTATATTAAAAATCGGGTGCAAAGGTACTGATTTTCATTCACATAAGGACCACAACCTACTACTTATTTCCTTTTATTTACGCTTTTTTAACTAAAAAAGTGCTGTATAAGACAAAAGAGGTGGACTGCTGTAGTCCACCTCTTTATATATATTACGCTAAAGCAAGCTTTATGCCCAAGGATTCTCCGTTGGATAAGGCAGAGACTTTGGCTGGTTGTAAGCGATGTCCTTAATGCCAAGATACTTGAACACTTCGAACAGCACCTTGCCGATGTGCGAGAATGCAACGGCTCCGTGGTGTGGATAGCCCTTCTGAATGAGTACGTGACGATAGAAGCGACCCATTTCTGGAATGGCGAAGATGCCGATGCCACCGAACGAGCGTGTAGGAACGTCGAGCACCTCACCCTCAGCGATGTAGCTGCGCAGGTTGCCCTGTGAGTCGCACTGCAGACGATAGAACGTGATGTCGCTGGCTGCGATGTCGCCCTCAAGCGTACCGCGTGTGAAGTCAGGCTCGCCACCGTTCTCGAGCAGACGGTTCTGGATGAGCTGATACTTGATCTTGCGGTTTGAGCACATCTTGCACTGTGGGGTGTTGCCGCAGTGGAAGCCCATGAAGGTGTCGGTGAGCTTGTAGCCATACTTGCCGATGATGTCCTCGTCGTAGATGTACTTTGGAACAGAGTTGTTGATGTCGAGCAGGGTAACGGTGTCGTCGCTTGCGCACATACCGATGTACTCTGACAGTGCACCATAGATGTCAACCTCACAAGCCACAGGAATTCCACGGCTTACAAGGCGGCTGTTGACGTAGCAAGGCTCGAAACCGAACTGGCTTGGGAATGCTGGCCAGCACTTGTCGGCGAATGCCACATACTGGCGTGAACCCTTATGCTCCTCAGCCCAGTCAAGCAGTGTCAGTTCGAACTGTGCCATGCGGCGGCTCAGTGCAGGATAGTAGCAGCCCTCGCCCATTTCCTTTGCCATGTCCTCGCAAACAGCGTCGATGCGTGGATCGTTCTCGTGCTTCTTGTAGGCGACGAGCAGGTCAAGCTCAGAGTTCTCCTCCACCTCAACGCCAAGCTCATAGAGTCCCTTGATAGGAGCGTTGCAAGCGAAGAAGTCCTGTGGACGTGGACCGAAGGTGATGATCTTCAGGCCCTTCAAACCGAGGATGACGCGAGCGACAGGCACGAAGTCTGCCATCATCTGTGCCACTTCCTCCGCTGTACCTACGGGGTACTCAGGAATATAGCCCTTCAGGTGGCGCATACCGAGGTTGTAAGAGCAGTTGAGCATACCGCAATAAGCGTCGCCACGACCGTTGATCATGTCGCCGTCACCTTCAGCTGCAGCAACGAACATGCAAGGGCCATCGAAATTCTTTGCAATAAGTGTCTCAGGAGTTTCAGGACCGAAGTTGCCAAGGAATACAACGAGAGCGTTGCAACCAGCCTCTTTAACTTCAGCGACAGCCTTGAGCATGTCTTTTTCGTTTTCTACTGTAGTTTGGCAGTTGAAGAGTTCGCCCTTGTAGGCTTTCACAATGTTTTCACGACGCTGGGTTGACAGTGCTATTGGAAAACAGTCTCGGCTCACTGCTATGATACCGAGTTTCACTTGTGGAATGTTAGTACTTTGCATGATAGCTTTTTTGTATTTAAAATAATTAATTTGGTCAATGTAAGTGATGCCCGTTTTTAAGAACAGTGCTTAATCATCTGCAAAGATACAACATTTATTTGAATAACAAATATTCTTTTGCTTTTTTTTCATCAAAAATTCAACAAAGTATCATTTTTGTATGTTTTTGACACATTAATGTATGTTCCATACACCATATTAAATGTTTCCACAAAAATATAAAAAACATAAATTATTGAAGGAAAAGCTGCTATTTCTTGTGGAAATGAAGTATATTTGCAAATATATAAATGAAATTAAAGTCGATATTATGAAAAAAGTTATTATTATCTCGGCTCTAATACTATCTTTTGGAGCCTTATTGGCGGAAGCTAAATCCGTGGTGGAAGAACGAGAGGTCAAGGTGGAAGATTTCAACTGTATAGAATCGATGGGAAGCGTAAACATTAGTTATGCCCAAGGTGACACGAACTCCGTAACCATCGTTGGAGTGCTGCAGGACATGGACAGGGTAAAGGTGAAAGTGGTGAATGGAAAGCTCGTCGTTTCTGTAAAAGACTCACAGAAGAAGGTTGGACCTGTCACCATCAATACAACAAAACTCACTCAAGGACTGAAAGTCAAGGTGACATCAAAGGAACTTAAGGAAGTACGCTGCATGGGAAGCGGTGACTTTACTGCCACTACCGACATTGATGCCGACAACATCAGCCTGACCATCAAAGGCTCGGGCGACATGAGTTTCAAGAAAATCATCGCCAACAAGACAAAGGTTAAGATTACTGGATCGGGAGACATCAAGGTGAAGCAGCTCGACGTCATGTCGCTGTCATCGTCGATATCAGGCTCAGGAGACCTCGACTTCAACGACGTCACTGCCAGATGCGACACTGCCGATTTGACATTGGAAGGTTCGGGTGACATTGAAGTGAAATTCACAAAATGCAAGAACCTCAAGTGCTACAACTACGGTTCCGGAAACATTATCCTTAAGGGTGTCGTTGGCAACATCAATTCCATCAATGAGGGTGCTGGTAAAATCGACAGGACAAATCTGACCATACGAAACATGTAACCATATTGACACGTTTTTTGTTGACAAGTTGTTTTTTTCAAGTTGACGAGTGAACGAGTTGACAAGTTGAAACTTTTTTAACGTGAGTTCCACGAAGTTCACCGACGTGTATTAATCAACTGTCAGCACTGGGAGTGTGGGCGCCTTGGAAGCGGAAGCCGAAGCAAACTAAGTCCCCGAAGCCCCCTCCAACTCCCCCAAGGGGGAGAGCATCATTGAGGATCGTTTTGTAACCTTTCACTCCCCCTTGGGGGAGCTGGAGGGGACTTCTGGTGATCACAAAACGTTAAATATGTTTATTTTTGCCAACAAAGTTTGCTCATATTAGATTTAATTGATACCTTCGCACAATTAAAAAAATGAGAAACATGAAAAAGATTTTTATGATGACCTTCTCAGCACTGGTATGCCTCACGGCGTGTGCTGAAGACGGCGTAAAGTTCAAAATCAAGGGCACTCTGCCCGACACAGTGAAAACAGTAGTGGTGATTGAAAACGGAAACGAGAAATCACCAGTGGCAACGGGCGAAGTGAAGAACGGTCAGTTCACCATTGAGGGCAGCGCACAGAAAGACGCTATCCTCGGCATCGGCTACAAAGAGCAGCGAAGACTGCGCTACGTCTCTGCCCTCAACGACGGCGAGCCGATAGAAATCCGCTTGGTTGACGACATGATGGTAAAAGGCTCTAAGCTGAACAACGAGTTTGGCGAGATGCAGGCAAACAGTGATGTCATGGTAAAAGGCAAAGACCTCATTCAGCAATGGCAGACATTACGAAATGACACTACCGAGGCAGGAAAGGCAAAAGCTGCCGAGTTGATGAATAAGGCTAATGCCCTAATGGAAGAAGCTGACAACATCAAGCTTGCTTACATCAAGGCTCACAAGGACGACGTGACACCAGCAATGCTGATGAGCGGAATGTATTACCAGTTTGAATATCAAGAGCTTGTTGACTTCCTCAACTCTGGTGCCGCATGGGTAAACCACCCGATGATTGCCCCTGTGAAGAAGCAGGTGGAAGCAATGGGCAAGCGTCAGCCAGGCAGAATGTTCACCGACCTTGAGATGAACGACACCGAAGGCAAGTTGGCAAAACTGAGCGACTGGGTCGGCAAAGGCAACTACGTTTTGGTTGACTTCTGGGCAAGCTGGTGCGGACCATGCCGCCGCGAGATGCCACACGTAGTAAAGGCTTATCAGACCTACAAGGCAAAGGGATTTGACGTAGTGGGTGTGAGCTTTGACCAAAAGGATGACGCATGGAAGAAAGCCATTGCCGACCTCGGACTTGAATGGCACAATATCTCTGACTTGAAGGGTTGGCAGTGCGCTGCCTCAGCCGCATACGGTATCAACTCAATCCCCTCAAACATTCTCGTAGGACCCGACGGCAAAATAGTAGCCAGCGACCTTCGCGGCGAAGCATTGCTGAATAAGTTGGAAGAGATTTATAAATAAAAGAATTGAAGCCCCCTCCAACTCCCCCAAGGAGGAGAGACGAAATTATAAATCGCTCTTAAAAAGGAGGCTTTTCACTCCCCCTTGGGGGAGTTGGAGGGGGCTTCAATTCTCACTACTTCCCTCGTTTCCCCAGTAACCCTACATTTCTCACTCGTCCTCTCGCCCACAAGCCAAACGATTGTGCCGTTGGCATCTTCTACCACGAGTTGACGACGACGTTCAAAATAGTTTTTCTTGCGGTCGGTGAGATAGTCGCTTACCAACTTTGAGCCTTTCATGCCAAAAGGTGTGAAACGGTCACCATCGTGCCACGGTCTTACGGTCAATGGGAATGACACGGTTGAAGCGTCGAGGCAGGCCACGGAAGGCGACTTCTCTATCGAGAAATCAGGACTTGACGTCGAAATTGTCTCAACACGAATGTGACCACCGCCAAAGACGTATGTCCCTTCTATAGGTATTTGGAGTGGCTGGGGCATGACAGTCAATGGAGCGATAAGAAGCCTCGACTTCTCTGCGGCAATCTCGTGACTGACGGAAGCAATGGCTTTGCCTTTCGTTCCATTCTCCATCATCTGATAGACTACTTCCGTCTGCTGAGGAGTGAAACCGTAAAGGTTGCAAATGTGATTGAGAACATACTGAGGCGAAGGCAGTTGGCGCAGCTTCACGCTGTCAACGACATCAAAGCCACTGGCATCCTTTGTCATCACTTGCTCCATCATCAGCCTCAATGCCCAATCAACTATTGCACCCGCCTCTTGCAGACGGCGTGCCGTGGAGTCGATGCTGCGAGCTACACTTGGATTTATCGTTGCAAGAAGCGGAAGCACCTCAATGCGAAACTTGTTTCGGGTGGCATCGGTTTCAAGATTTGTACTGTCAGTGACATAATCCTGCCCGCGACGACTGAGAAAATCCTCAATCTCCTGACGCGACACTCCAAGAAGCGGACGAAGCACTAAACCATTGACAGCCCTAATGCCCGACATTCCGTTAAGCCCCGTTCCACGAACAAGATTCATTAGTACGGTCTCAATATTGTCGTCGCGATGGTGTGCCACGACAATAGCCTCCGCCCCGATGTCACGACGAAGATTCTCAAAATAGGCATATCGCAGGTTTCTTGCCGCTGTCTCGATGCTTTGTTTATGCAGTTCGGCATATTCGCGAGTGTCGAAATGCACGCGGTGGAGCTTCACCCCAAGTCTCTTGCACAAATCAACGACAAACTGCTCGTCGCGGTCGGCCTCACTGCCACGCAAATGGAAATTGCAGTGAACCGCCTCTATGCGATAGCCCTTGTCGTGCATCATCAGCAGCAGAGCCACACTGTCAGCTCCTCCGCTGACTGCCACGAGATAAAGTTTAGCTTTATCTAAGATGTCGTTGTTGAGCATAATGTGAAGTTTAGTAACTATTCCACATACAGCACCAAACCCTTCAGGTATTCGCCTTCGGGGTGGAAGATGTTTATCGGGTGGTCAGCAGGCTGGTGTAGCTGATGCAATATCCTGACTTTGCGTCCTGCAAGTGCAGCTGCCGTAAACACGGCGTTGCGGAAATTATCCTTTGTCACCACCTGCGAGCAGGAGAAAGTGAAGAGTATTCCTCCCTTCTGTATCTTCTCAAAAGCCTTGAGGTTCAGTCGGGTATAGCCTTTCAGTGCGTTGTGCAACGCCCCGCGATGCTTGGCGAATGCCGGCGGGTCAAGAATGATGAGGTCGTAGCGGTCGCCCATTCGGTCGAGATACTTGAAAGCGTCGTCGCAGTAGGCCTCGTGGCGCGTGTCGCCGGGGAAGTTCATATCAACATTGCGAGTGGTCAACTCTATTGCCTTTGCGCTGCTATCCACCGAGTGTACAAGTTCAGCTCCTCCACGCATGGCGTAGAACGAGAATCCGCCAGTGTAGCAGAACATGTTGAGCACCTTTTTCCCACGGGCAAACTGTTCAAGCAAAGAACGGTTCTCACGCTGGTCAACGAAGAAGCCCGTTTTCTGTCCTTTCAGCCAGTCAACGTGGAACTTCAGCCCATTCTCCATTGCCACGTTGTCGTCGCTTCCACCTACGATAAAGCCGTCTTCCTGTCCAAGCTCTGCCTTGTAGGGCAGAGTCGTCTCGCTCTTGTAATAAACATTCCTTATCCTGTCGCCGGCAACGTCAACGAGGCAACGTGCTATTGCCATACGTTCATGATGTATGCCTACGCTATGAGCCTGCATCACGGCGGTGTCGCCATACACATCGACTACAAGCCCCGGAATGTTGTCGCCCTCACCGTGAACGAGCCTATAAGTGTTGTTTCGCGGGTTGTCAACAATACCTATTGAGCGACGCATGTCGAAAGCCGACTGCAGACGGCTTTTCCAGAAGCCATCGTCAATGGACACGTCGCTGAACGAGAGCACCCTGACAGCGATGGATCCAATCTGAAAGTGTCCTACGGCAATGAAATCGCCCGTGGATGTGATAACCCTTACCACCTCTCCTTCCTCAATGTTTCCCTCTGTCTGCTGAATGGCACCTGAGAAAACCCAAGGATGAAAGCGCTTCAAACTCTCTTCCTTACCCTTTTTGAGATATATCTTCTTGTACATTGATTTCATTTCTTATTAGTTTATAATCGCCTGTTTCTTCCAATCTCTTCAACTCTTCGTAGATCTTTATGCAGCTCCATGCGTCTGTAGCGGCATAAATCTTCTGTTTATCCGACAAAACATCAGCCTCCCAGTTTGTTAGTCGCTGGTTTTTGCTGATTTTCTCTCCAAACAGATTCGCATAAATCTTTTGGAGACTAAGGTCCTCGATACCTATCTCGCCTACATGCTTCTGCAGGTCGAAGAAGTTGCCTGGCACAAAGTCGTCCAGCTTTCTCAATGCGGTGATGTCGTCGTTGAGGGAAAGCCCAACCTTTACAACGGTCTTGTCCTCAAGAAGTCGCTTTATCGGCTCGCACATCATCAAGTGATTCAAGCGAAAAAGGAAACAGACCTCATGCGACGCCACCTGAAGCAACGACACCTTATAGTTCACGCCCCTACGGAATGAAGGGCGTGTTTCGGTGTCTATTCCTATCACTGTCTGGCTAAGAAGATAGTCAACAGCTTTCATGGCCTCATACTCCGACACGACGATGACAATCTTCCCGCAGAAGAAAGCACGTGGCAAATCAGCAATTTTTGCCTTTTCAAACTTGTCGTATATTACTTTTTCCATTACTTTTATACTTTCGAAGTGCAAAAATACAAAAAAAATGGGAGTTTATGGTAATTTCTGACTTTTTTCAGTTACTTTTGCAGAAGATTTTTGATAACTCAACGAAAATGGCTAAGAAAAAGAAGGTAAATCACAATAATTCCATAAAAGATGTGTTAGGATTCGACATGTTCCAAAACGAGAAACTAAACTTCATATTGGGACTAATAATTTTGGCATTGGCAATATGCCTTATTATTTCATTCGTTTCCTTCCTGACAACAGGAAATATTGACCAAAGTATGATTGTATCCGCCCGGGAGGGAGAGATATTTAACGAGAAGGGAGAGTTCACCAACAAGTGCGGCTCGCTCGGGGCATACGTGTCGTATTTCTTCGTTAAGGAGTGTTTCGGATTGTCGGCGTTCGTTATTCCAGTTTTCCTCATCGTGGTATCACTGAAAATGATGCGAGTTTACGAGATAAGCGTGCTGAAATGGTTTCTCACCTCGTCAATAATAATGGTTTGGTCAAGCATCACGCTGGGAAAGTTCCTTTCACCTCTTTTCATCGACAGCTTCTACAATCCAGGTGGCGACCATGGAGTTTACGTATGCCAATGGATAGAAAACCTCGTGGGATCACCAGGTCTGACGGCACTGCTGGCACTGATTGCTATTGCCTTCCTAACATACGTCAGCGCGGAGACAATCTACATCATCAGAAAGATGCTCAACCCCGTGAAGTTCTTCACTGACAGAGTGAAGTTCGAAGTGTTGAACAGCCACGAAAAGACCGAAGAGCAGCAACACATCGACATAGTGGAAGACCCTACTGTGTTTGACAACCCAGAGACACAAACCGTTGAGTTCGAGGTGAACGGCAACGCACATATAATAAATAAGGTGGAGACAGGAAATGAGACACCGGACGAGCAAGGCAAAGCAGGAAAAGACGCCGACCAGCCATTGGACATGGAAATTAGCGCCGCCAAGGACGAAGAGAAAGCCGGAGGCAAGAACCTTGTCAACATTGGCGGACGGGAGTTGGCTCCATACGACCCAAAACTCGACCTCGAAAACTACCATTATCCGACACTCGACTTGCTGAAAAAATACGAGAACGACAGCAAGCCAAACATTGACATGACAGAGCAGAATGCCAACAAGAACAGGATAATTGAGGTGCTGCGAAACTTCGGCGTTGAAATCAGCAGCATAAAGGCCACCGTCGGTCCTACCATCACTCTCTATGAAATCACTCCTGCACAAGGAGTACGCATAGCCAAGATACGCAATCTTGAGGACGACATTGCCCTATCACTCTCTGCCCTCGGCATCCGTATCATAGCACCTATCCCCGGAAAGGGAACCATCGGCATTGAGGTGCCTAATGCAAAGCCGAACATCGTGTCGATGGAGTCGATACTGAACTCGAAGAAATTCCAGGAGTCGCAGATGGAGCTGCCTTGCGCCATAGGAAAGACAATCACCAACGAGGTGTTTATGTTCGACCTTGCAAAGATACCGCACCTTCTTGTGGCAGGTGCGACAGGACAAGGAAAGTCGGTTGGACTTAATGCCATCATCACATCACTGTTATACAAGAAGCACCCTGCGGAATTGAAAATAGTGCTCATCGACCCCAAGAAGGTGGAGTTCAGCATATATGGACCTATTGCCAACCACTTCCTCGCAAAGGTGCCCGACGACGATGCCGAACCAATAATAACCGACGTGACGAAAGTAGTGCGCACGCTGAACAGCCTGTGCAAGGAGATGGACACACGCTACGACCTCCTGAAGGTAGCCGGTGCACGCAACGTGAAGGAATACAACAAGAAGTTCATATCACGCCAACTCAATCCAGAAAACGGACACCGCTACATGCCTTACATCGTTGTGGTGATAGACGAGTTCGGCGACCTGATTATGACCGCAGGCAAGGAGATAGAACTGCCAATAGCACGCATCGCACAGCTGGCGCGTGCCGTGGGCATACACATGATTATCGCTACACAGCGTCCTACGACGACAATCATCACCGGCAACATAAAGGCAAACTTCCCGGGACGCATAGCCTTCAAGGTAAGCGCAATGATCGACTCGAAGACCATCCTCGACCGTCCCGGAGCCAACCAGCTCATCGGTCGTGGCGACCTTCTCTTCCTTAACGGCAACGAGCCCGTCCGCGTACAGTGCGCCTTTGTTGACACTCCCGAGGTGGAGCGCATAAACCAGTTCATAGCGCAACAGCAAGGCTACGTCACCCCATTCGAGTTGCCTGAGCCGGACATGGGTGATGGCGACATCGGTGCAGCCAACGACGTTGACATGCAGCATCTCGACCCGCTCTTCGAGGACACGGCACGACTTATCGTTGCCAGTCAGTCAGGCTCGACAAGTCTCATACAGCGCAAGTTTTCCATTGGCTACAACCGTGCAGGACGAATCATGGACCAGATGGAGAAAGCGGGCATAGTGGGTGCGGCAAGCGGAAGCAAGCCACGCGAGGTGCTCATTCAGGACGAGGTAAGCCTAAACAACCTTTTAAGCAATTTCAGATGAACAACATGAGAAGAACCTTTTTCACACTTGCAATACTACTGCTGGCAGCATGTGCCAGCGCACAGACGGCAAAGGAGGTGCTCGACAAGACGGCTTCCAAGCTAAGCAACAAAAACGGCATAACGGCATCGTTCGAGGTAAAGGACGGAGCTTCAGGCACCATAAGCGTAAAGGGCCGCAAATTTCATGTCACCACCTCCGACGGAATGATATGGTTCGACGGCAAGACGCAGTGGACATACGTGAAGCAAAACTCAGAGGTAAGCATCAGTACTCCCACAAGTGCCGAACTGCAGACATTAAATCCATACAACTTCATATACCTCTACCGTTCGGGCTACAAGGCAGAGCTAAAGGACGTAGGGAATCTCTATCAGATTCACCTCACGGCAACAGGCAACCAAGGCATCGGTGAGATGTTTATCCGCATCGACAAGAAAAGCTATGCGCCAACTGTCATGTCGATGCGCCGTGGCAAGCGATGGACAACCATCACAGTAGGCAATCTGTCGAATGTAAAGCTTTCCGACTCTCAATTCACATTCCCCGCAAAGGACTTTCCACAAGTAGAAATCATTGACCTAAGATGAACAAACTAAAACTACTATTGATGTTGCGACGCAACAACAAGCTCAGCAACCGTCGCCATCCGATGTTCGACCAAAATCAGGTGGCAATTCTCTTCACGGCCATTGGAGTGGCATTCATGTCAATTTATCTCATTGCCATCGGCACAATGCTCGGATGGGGTGCAAAAGGCGGCGACGAGGGATTGATATTCGCCGTGTGGCCCATATTCCTGCTGCTCGACTTCTTCATGCGTTTTGGTGGACAGCAGATTCCATCGCTCATGATCAAGCCGTACCTGCTAATGCCAATACGCAGACGCGACATCACCGACTGCTTCATCGTACTTTCCATGTGGAGTTCGTTCAACCTCCTGTGGCTGCTGCTCCTCATACCCTATTTCTTCATTGTCTTCTGCGGAGGACTGCCCTTAGGCACCACGATAGCAATGCTGTTCGTATGTGAGCTACTCGTAATCATCAACGCACTATGGTACATGCTTGTCCGCACACTCATCAATCAGTCGTTGTGGTGGATAGCCCTTCCCATAATAGCCTATGCCATACCGTTCTCACCGATGTTGTTCATGGGGCCAGAAAAGGGATTTGAGGCAATGATAGAGTTTTGCTATGACTACGGCTACTCCATTTCCGCCATCGTTCTCTACATCGTGACCGCCATCATTCTATTCACGATAAATAGTCGTCTGCAGAATCGCCTGGCTTCAGCTGAGGTAGCTGCCGAAGAGAAGAAAGAATACCAAAACACGTCGCAAATGTCGTTCCTCGACCGTTATGGGCTTATGGGCGAGTACCTCAAACTGGAGATTAAGAGTGCCATACGCAACAAGGCAATACGCCAACGCTACATACAGGGACTCTTCATTATCACGCTCCTCTCACTCATTCTCTCCTTCACCGATGTCTATGACAGTCTTTTTGCCATACATATGTGGTGTCTCTACTGTTTCGTCTTCTTTGGAGCCGTCAACCTTGTAAAGATAATGGGACCTGAAGGCAACTATATCGATCTGATGATGACACACAAGGAGAACATTTACGAAATACTCAAGGCAAAGTACATTTTCTTCTGCACAGTACTGCTGTTGCCAACGCTTCTACTGTTGCCAACGGTATTCTCAGGACGCTTCTCGATATTGATGATTCTCGCCTACCTGTTTACAACAATGGGAATAGAGCATTTCCTCCTTTTCCAACTCGCCGTGTACAATAAGGCATCGCTGCCTCTGAACGAGAAGGTAACTTCAAAGGGTAACTTTGAAAACATGCTTCAGATTGTCATCGAATTAATAGTATTCTTTGTTCCCGTAGCACTTTCCATTTCGTTTACAACTCTCTTTGGCGACATCGTTGGCTACAGCATAATGATAGTGCTTGGACTCGCCTTCACGCTGATGCATAACCTGTGGCTTCGCAACATCTACAAGCGATTCATGAAACGTCGCTATGCCAACATCGAGGGATTCCATGCAACAAGATAAACTCAAATAAAATTCAGCTAATGTATTTCACTGGTATATTCATAGCAATAGGCACATTCCTCATAATAGGAGTGTTTCATCCAATAGTAATAAAATGCGAATACTATTTTGGAACCAGCCAGTGGTGGCTATTTCTCGCCGTAGGAATAGCGGCAATCGTTGCCGCACTATTTATTGAAGACGTGATGACGTCGGCTCTACTCGGAGTGTTCGGTGCCTCAAGCCTTTGGGCCATCGGGGAACTGTTCGAGCAGAAGAAAAGAGTGGAAAAAGGCTGGTTTCCAAAAAATCCAAAAAGAAAAGAGTGAAAACTATATTGATTCTTGTTGGCAAAACCAACAATAAGCACTTTCAAGCTGGCATCAACGACTATGCGGAACGCATCAGCCACTACATGCCTTTCGAGATTATCACCATTCCCGAACTGCGAAACACAAAAAACCTCAGCGAAGAACAACAGAAAACCGCCGAGGGAGAACTAATCATGCGCCAACTGCAACCGTCAGACACTGTGGTATTGCTCGATGAACACGGCAAGGAGATGCGAAGCGTGGAGTACGCCCATTGGCTTGAGCAACGCTCGATGAACTCACGTCGCCTTGTTTTCATCATTGGAGGCCCTTACGGTTTCTCTCCCGCCGTTTATTCACGAGCAGACGAAAAAATATCCCTCTCGCTCATGACCTTCTCACACCAAATGGTTCGCCTCATATTCACCGAACAACTCTACAGAGCATGCACGATAATAAAAGGCGAACCATATCATCATGAATAAAGGAACACTCCTTTAATCTTTCAATACTTCAATATTTCAATTTTTAACCAACTTCTCTCCCGTTTGCTTAATCAACTCACGGGCATACTTTTCTGAGTAGCCTGGTCGCACAGGACGCTCTGCTATACCATGCTTTGAAAGCTTAAACGAGCCGTCGGGATTTTCCTGCTTGACCACCATATCGTTGTACTTGACAATAAGATAGGTTGCGAGCTGATGCCAGCGTGCTATCATCTCGTCCCCCTTCTTGCACGAATAGTCGTTGAGGTACTTGGCTGCCCCTGTTCCGTCCATCTGCAGTGCCTTTGCCTCCACCTCTGCCTGAAGTGCGAGATAGGAATTGTCTAAAGAGTCGCGCACCTGTTCCAGACTTGGGAACATCTGCGAATAACGTGGATAAACCATATTGCTCACCCAGTTGCAAACCCAGAAGGCATTATCCTTGCTGAACGTCAAGGCATCGGCTCCTGGAGTATTGAAGCATAGAGGTATCTGCGTAGCAGAACAATAGACAGGAACGTAAGGTACCATGTTTGCATCGTCGTTGCCAAACCACAGCACGCCTCCAATTTCCCTTGGCAACCATGAACGCATCTGACTTACATAAACGAATCCCGACTGCTGAGTACTTACAGGACGCTCGTTGAAACACTTCTTGCCATCCACCTCAAACGACAATGGTGTGGGACGATAAGGCATTTCCCATATGCCTCCGCCAATATCGCCGTCAAGGGCGAATGGCGTTCCCTCATAGTGGTCGCGCATTGCCATCTCAAGGTCTTTCACGCTCAGCTTACGGTTAGGAATAATCCACAGTGGCATGGGCTTCGCGTCTGCCACCTTTCCTGCGGCATAATCTACATAGTCGCTCATGTAGTCGCAATACTTGTTAAAGAACGTCCACACGCGAGCTTCGCAGAAGCGACGACCGCCAAAGTCTGGAGCTGCGTATGTGTCGCAGAAGCTGAAGTCGGCATCCTTACCATCGAACCAACCTTTTTCCTTGGCAAACTTGACTACATTCTTCGATGCCATGCAGTTCTCCTTGTCCTTGACGTTAAAAGTACGTATTCGGCTTTGGTTGGCATGGGCACAGATGGCATCGTCAGGTACTCGCAAAGCGACCCAAACAACCTTCTTGCTTCCTGCACCGCATCCCATCATCTCCATGATCCATGCTTCATTAGGGTCACAAATGGTAAATGTTTCGCCTCCGCTATTGTAACCGTAAGTCTCGGCCAAAGTAGTCATTACCTTGATTGCCTCGCGTGCTGTCTTCGAACGCTGTAAAGCTACGTAAATCAAGGAACCATAGTCAAGTATTCCCGTAGAATCAACCATCTCCTCTCGACCTCCAAATGTGGTCTCGCCAATGGTAACCTGCCATTCGTTGATGTTTCCAACCACATTGTATGTTATCTCTGCTTCGGGAATCTCACCATGATACTCGTTCGAATCCCAATCAACTATTCGTCGCATCTCTCCTTTTTGATGTTTTGCAGCCGCATAATGACACATATATTGGAACATGCCGTAATCGTCTGCACTATAAGTACACATAACCGAACCGTCCACCGACGCCTTCTTTCCGACGATGAAGTTTGTACATGCCATGGCATACGAACCAGCCAACAGCATAACCGAAAATAAGTATTTCCTTTTCATATTACATTATTTATATATTAATGCTGCAAAATTACAACAAACATGTGAGAACACAAAGAAAAAAGCCATTTTATTAATCATACCTCAAACACTCATTAAAGTACAAAAAAATGCACAAAAAACGAGAAATGAGCAAAATAGCAAATTGACATACATTTTTTAACATTTCAAAAATCATTGATTATCAGTATATTACAAAAAAGTTACAGAAACAAGCAAAAAAAAAACATAAAAAAATGAACGACATATAAAAAAAATAGCTACCTTTGCATCGTTTTAATAAACAAATGATTGTTTTACAGATTTAAAAAAGCAAAGAAATGAAGAAATTAGTATTTATGTTCGTAGCTGTTGCAGCTATCTCTTTCGCATCATGTGGTAACAAGACAAATCAGGCTGCTCCTGTAGATTCTGATTCTGTAGCTACTGTTGATAGCGCAGTTGTTGATTCAGCTGCTGCTGATAGCGCTGCTGCTCCTGTTGATTCAGCTGCTGCCGAGTAATTTTGTGCAACACCGAACTAAAGAGAGAAATTACCGCTGAGCCAAGCTCGGCGGTTTTTTTATGCCAATATCTTGCTAATGTAGGAGAAAAAGGGACGCGGGCATATAGCCCGCGTTCCCATTTATTCGAATGTCACTGTCAGAGGTGACAGGATTGACTGTAATGTGGCTCCCGAACGTAAATTCCATTCACCCATATTGCGGCAATCGTACTTGCTCCAGGCTGAACCGAAATAATAGGTAAAGGGCTCGTCGGCAGAGAGCGACTTGCGGATGCCAAGGGCATGACCGGCAGCACCATTGACAGCCTCTGGATAAAGGACCTTGCGTGTCTCGACATTTCCCTCTGGGAACAATGCACCAACAAAAATCTGGAAGTTCTGTCCCTTTGGATTGTCGGTTGGGTCGGCATAAAAGACGCCATCTTTCATTATCTGTACATTCTCTGTGTCCTCGCTGTGTATTACCACTCCACTGGCAACATCGATGGGCTGTGTGATGCCGCTGTAACTAACGGTCATACGATTGTAGTTGCTGCCCTTGTTGAGACTGAGCAGACGATGCTCAACAGCCTTGTCGCCATTCTTCAGAGGAGTCTCGTTGTAGGTGAGACTGACGGTGAAGCGCAGCGGACCGTTGTCGAGAATCTGATAGTCTTTGTAGCAATATGGGAAGATGAGGTTGTCGCCCTCAATGATGGCAGGAGTTCCGCAACCAAGCGTAGGACCGACCTTGTAGCAGTCGAGACCGTTGCCGTGATCGAAATGGTAGCTTGTGCGCATTTCAAGAGCCTTGGCGGCAGCCTCGTCCTTCTTCTTCAGTTCGGCGATGATTGGCGTGTTGATGTCCTCAACATAGTAGCGTTGCTCAACCACGAGCGAAGGGGTGTTCTTAAGCCACACGTCGTTGCCAAAGGCACGTTCGCCGCTGCGCTGTAGGGCAGGACCATAGCAACGATAGGCGGCACGGTCGTTTTCCCATGCGATGTCGTCAACACGCTCAGGATACATGCGTCCGTAGCAAGTGTTTACAAACTGCTGAGGCTCACCCTTTGCAAAGGTGAACACCGTCTTGCCCAACGGACGTACGGCAGCTTCGACAAGAATCTGACCGTCGTGGGTGAGCTGGTAAGGCACCTGCTGACCAAGAGCATTCTTCACGACAAACTGGCGACCACCACTGATGCCAAGACGACTGAATACAGTAGAAGCCTCAACCTCTACGACTTCCTGACGCTGCGCCTCGGTAGTATTAGACACTGTAATGTTGAAAGCCTTATCGTCGGCAGGACAAACGGAAGAGTCCTCGAAACGCACACGCTCGCAAGCGGCAAGGAGGAAGGCACCAGTGCCAAAGTTGGTGACGTTGGCAGGCGTGAGCTGCTGACCCTTGATGGCACGTTCGCCTATAGGCTGAACATAGCCCACTGTGAAGTCGGGCTGAAGGGCGGTCTCAGAGAGATATTTCCAAGCGAGGTCGGCTATTGGCTGATAAGCCGTACGGTCGAGCAAACCGTGGTTGATGCCCCAATAGAGTCCATAAGTGAAGAACGCCGTGCCACTGGTCTCAGGACCTTCAGCCTGTTCAGCGTCGAGCATTGAACGAGTCCAGTAGCCCTGCTTCTGCTGCGAGGCGGCAACGCCTTCGGCAAGCTGGATATAACGCTGGAGAAAGAAGTCGCGATGCTTGTAGCACTGTGGCATGTCGGCAAGAACCTTTGCAAGTCCAGCAAGTACCCAGCCATTGCCACGAGCCCAAAAGTCCTTCTTTCCAAGGTCGGTCTTATGATTTGGATAGATATACTTGCCATCGCGGAAATATAGCTTTGATTCAGCATCGAACATCAAGTCGTCGGCAAAGCGGAAATTGTCATAGAGCTTGTCAAGATAGCGCACGTCGCCAGTTGCCTTATATAGCTTGGTGAACACAGGCATGACCATATAGAGAGCGTCAGCCCACCACCAGTAGTCGTTAGCCTGCGAGCATACGATATGGTCCATGACTTCCTTGGCGCGACGAATCTTGTATGGGTCGGGATTCATCTCGTACATATCGAGATAAGTCTGGAAACAGATTTGCCAGTCGCCAAAGAGGACGTGCTGCATAGACTCGCCATACTCCTTATATAGCCACTTCGAGTGGTCTGGTTCGGTTGCCCCACTCCATTTGTTGTAGCGTGCCCACTTGTCGCTGAACTCAAGATAGCGAGCGCAGCCAGTGAGTTTGAAGGCTTCCATGTTACCCGTGAAATAGGCGGCATCGTCCCAGAAAGAGCGCACCTCAGGTGAGTTAGTAGATTGCCACTTGTCGTTGACCAGCTTCACGATTTCTATCGTTGGCGGCAGAGCGACAACAGTCTTTTTCTTTGCTTTCGCAGCGAACGATGCCGGCAACAGCAGCATGGCGCAAGCAATGAGCATGATAGTTTTCTTCATTGTTGTTTGTTTTTTATTAATTATAATATTTTTATGGAAAGGTAGTGGATGGATATTACCCACTACCTTCACGATTTCTTACTTCAAATAAAGGTCGAACCACTGGATGATTTGTCGATAAAGGTGATTACGCGTATTGCCTCCACTGATGCCATGATTGCGATTGACATAAATGTTCTCTTTGAAATCCTTGTCGGCCTGTATAAGAGCTTCAGAATATTCCGCAACATTCTGGAAATGCACATTATCGTCGGCAAGTCCATGACACAAAAGCAGCGACCCGTGGAGCTTTGAGGCTCTGGCTATTGGATTAACCTCGTCGTATCCCGACTTGTTCTCTTTTGGAGTACGCATATACCGCTCAGTATAGACGGTGTCGTAGTATCGCCAGCACGTCGGTGGAGCAACAGCGACACCTGCTCTGAATACAGGACGTCCCTCGCTCATGCTCATCAGCGTGTTCCATCCACCGTAACTCCAACCCCACATACCGATTCGGTCCTTGTCAATGTATGGTTGCTGTCCAAGCCATATAGCCGCCTCAACCTGGTCGAACGACTCCTTCTCTCCCAGTCGCAGATAAGTGCACTTCTCAAACTCAGCACCTCGTCCACCAGTGCCACGATTGTCAACGCAAGCCACAATGTAGCCCTGCTGCGCCATATACTGTTCGAGTATTGCGCCCTGTCCTGCAGCACCAATGTTCCATGAGTTCAAGACCTGCTGGCTTCCAGGGCCTCCGTACTGATACATTATCACGGGATAACGTTTTGAAGGATTGAAATCTGCCGGCTTCACCATCCAGCCGTTCAGCTTCACGCCCTCTGATGTGGTGAAAGAGAAAAGCTCTTTAGTACCGAGGCCGTAGGAGTCGTATTTCTGCTTCAAAGCCTTGTTGTCAATGGTGGTAGAGATTATTCGTCCGCGATTGTCGTTCAGAGTGTAAACAGGCGGATTGTTAAGGTCGTTCCAGATGTTGATGAAATACTTAAATCCCTTGCTGAAAATGGCGTTGTTCTGCCCTTCCTTTGAGGTAAGGCGTTCTGTCTTGCCGTTGGCATGTGAGACGTAAACCTGTTTGTCCTGCGGGCCAAGTTCATTGGCGGCATAATAAACATCTCCCGTCTTATCATCCATGCCGTAAACGTCAGTCACTTCAAACTGTCCCTTCACGACCTGTCGTTTCAACTGTCCGTTAAGGGTGTAAATGTAAAGGTGATTGTATCCGTCACGCTCGCTGGGCACAATTATGTGCTGATTGGTGAATGTGACGTCACACATCGACTCCTGCTTTACGTATTTGTCAACTTTGTCCTGTACAACGAGTTTAGAAAGCGTGGTCAAAGGGTTTGCCATATAGATGCGCATGTCATCCTGATGACGATTCATGGTGAAGACAGCTATCTTCGAAGAGTCGCTTGTCATGACAATTCGTGGAATATATCCATCCTCGTCGAGTGGCACTTCGAGCTTGCGTGTCTTTCTCGACTTGATGTCGAAACTATACACTCCAACCTTGGAATTGTCCTCTCCTGCCTTAGGATATTTATATGTATAACAGCCTGGATAGGCGAGATACTCGTCCATTGTGGGATTTGAACCGCAGAACCACTGGAAAGCGAACTCCTTCACCTTCGACTCGTCGTACTTTATCCATACTATTTGTCTGCTGTCGGCTGAGAAGACCATGCTTCTGTTTGTGGAGAACTCCTCCTCATATACCCAATCAGGTATTCCGTTGATAATCTTGTTTCTCTCTCCGTCAGTAGTCACCTGGCTCTCTGCGTTGTCGTAGAGTAGTTTTACGAGAAAAATGTTGTTGTTTCTTACAAACGCTATCATGTTTCCGTCGGGCGAGAAGAGCGGAGTCTGTTGCTCGCCATTGACGGACAGCGGTCCCATTTTGTTATTCTGCACCTCATAAATATAATAGGTGGCAGTGAAAGAGCGTCGGTAGATGTAGCGTGTATCTGTCTGGATAAGTATTCGCTTGCCGTCGGGCGAGAAGATGTAGCCATCAATGCGGTCAATTCTTATTTTCGGTCCCCTGACGTTGTT
The DNA here is from genome assembly GCA_051878735.1 of Prevotella sp. Lineage (GTDB taxonomy): Bacteria > Bacteroidota > Bacteroidia > Bacteroidales > Bacteroidaceae > Prevotella. Next base: position 72,380 of record JBJEKR010000218.1, read on the forward strand.
GAGATCGAAGATGACCCCAGTCTGCTTACCTGTCTTGAAGGAACACTTTAAGATTTTCGTTCCATCGCTGCTGATTTGCGAGTATGACTCACCATCGTCGAGCGGCTTCAAACTTGCCATTGTCTCCGCTCTGAAAGCCCCTTGGGTAATGCTCCTCAAGTCGAGCTTCTCTGCTAAGGCTGGCACAGCCATCAAAGTAACAGCTGCCATAAGAAAAAGTGTTTTTTTCATATCTATTGTTTTTTTATTCTGGTTAATACTCTATTGTAGGAGGACATCGATGTTTCTGTACAATTATTCCAGTTTTTTTCTGAACCTCTGCATCATCGGGTCTTCATCAAGGAACTTGTCGAGCACCTCCACTCCCTTTATTGTGCAGAATCCACGCAGGAAGACGAATATCAGGTTGTAGGAAACGAGTTCCATGGAATAGTGCAGCGTGCTGTAGTTGTTGATGATGTAGCGGTTAGAGACATCGAAAAGTCCCAAAGTTAGCTCATAGTTGACATCGCTTCTGAAATATCCCTCTTTTATTCCCCTTTGAATGAATGTCATCTGCTTTTGCTGCCTCTCCTCGTTCTGCTGGTCGAAATACTCCAGTATCTTCGGGTACTTTTCCAGTTCGTAGTAGAACGAAGGATGCGTATTTCTCAGCAGCTCTATTTTCAGTCGGTAGATGCTAATTAGAATATCCATGACGTTGTCGGCCTTGTCCACAAGAGTGCGCAGTTGCCTCTCGCTTTTCTCGCATGAGGTCTTCACACATTCAAATAGCAAATCCTCTTTGTTGTCGTATATTTCGTATAGAGTGCGCTTGGAAATGGACAGACTGTTGGCAATGTCGTCCATCTTCACAGCCTTCACTCCATGCTCATTGAAGAGGGAGTTTGCCGTTGATAGTATTTTGTCCTTTAACGTCTTTCTATATGACGTATTATACCTAATTCTGTTCATTTTGTTCGCTTTTTGCCTACAAAGGTACTAAATAATTAAAAAAAAGTGCACTATTTGGGACATTTTTATTATCTTTGCGGTCAAATTTAAAGAAAACTAAGCAAACTCCTTAGTTTTTCACATAAAAAGACAGTTAAGTAAACACAATAAAGTAAAGAGAAAGTATGGTCAAAATTTCAAAAGAGGCCGCCCTCGAATACCACGAGAAAGGAAGGCCTGGAAAAATTGAAGTAAAGCCAACCAAGCCTTACCGTACCCAGACAGACCTTAGTCTGGCCTATTCGCCTGGTGTGGCTTATCCTTGTTTGGAGATACAGGATAACCCTGATGCAGCCTACAAGTTTACGGACAAGGGTAACCTCGTCGCCGTAATCAGCAATGGTACCGCCGTGCTCGGTCTTGGCGACATTGGCGCTCTCAGCGGCAAGCCTGTTATGGAGGGCAAGGGCCTTCTCTTCAAGATCTACGGTGGCATCGACGTGTTTGACATTGAGGTGGCAGAGAAAGACCCTGAAAAGTTTTGCGAGGCAGTAGAAAAAATTGCCCCAACCTTTGGCGGCATCAACCTTGAGGACATCAAGGCACCCGAATGTTTCTACATTGAGGATCGTCTGAAAAGAACACTCGACATTCCTGTGATGCACGACGACCAACACGGCACAGCCATAATTTCCGCTGCCGGACTTAAGAACGCTCTTGAAGTTAACGGCAAGGACATCAAGGATGTTCGCATCGTGGTGAATGGAGCCGGTGCGGCAGCCATCTCGTGCACAAAACTCTACATGGCCTTGGGTGCAAAGAAGGAGAACATCGTGATGCTCGACTCAAAGGGAGTGATTACAAGCGATCGCCCTAACCTAACCGAGCAGAAGAAATTCTTTGCCACCGACCGCCGCGACATTCACACATTGGAAGAGGCAGTGAAAGATGCCGACGTATTCGTTGGACTCTCGAAGGGCAACGTACTTACAAAGGACATGATTCGCTCAATGGCCGACCAGCCTATCGTGTTTGCCTTGGCCAACCCAATACCAGAAATCAGCTACGAGGATGCCATGGATAGCCGTCCTGACGTGCTTATGTCAACAGGCCGTTCCGACTATCCCAACCAGATAAACAACGTCATCGGTTTCCCTTACATCTTCCGTGGAGCTCTCGACGTGAACGCTTCAGCCATCAATGAGGAGATGAAGATGGCTGCCGTTCTTGCCATTGCCGATCTGGCTAAGCAACCAGTGCCCGACGTTGTCAACGACGTCTATCACGTGAACAACCTTACCTTCGGTCCCGACTACTTCATTCCGAAGCCTGTTGACCCACGCCTCATCACCGAGGTATCGGCAGCCGTCGCTAAGGCAGCCATTGAGAGCGGCGTTGCACGTAAGACCATCACCAACTGGGCAGAATACAAGAACAGTCTGCGCGAGTTGCTGGGCCAAGAGACCAAGCTCACCCAGAAGCTCTACGACACTGCCCGCAGCCACCCACAGCGCGTAGTGTTTGCCGAAGGCATCCACCCAACCATGCTCAAGGCTGCCGTGCAGGCCAAGGCTGAAGGCATCTGTCAGCCAATATTGCTCGGCAACGACGAGCGTATAGAGAAGCTGGCAAAGGAATTGGAGCTGAATCTCGACGGCATAGAGATAATCAACCTTCGCCACGACCGCGAGGCAGAACGCCGCGAACGCTTCGCACGCATACTCACCCAGAAGCGCCAACGCGACGGATACACCTATCAGGAGGCTAACGACAAGATGTTCGAGCGCAACTATTTCGGAATGATGATGGTTGAGACAGGCGAGGCAGACGCCTTCATCACCGGTCTCTATACAAAGTACTCCAACACCATCAAGGTGGCCAAGGAAATCATCGGCATACGCCCCGAGTACAACCACTTCGGAACGATGCACATCATCAATTCTCCACGCGGTCCGCTATTCATTGCCGACACGCTGATAAACCAGAATCCGACTACCGACGTGCTGGTTGACTTAGCAAAACTCAGCTCAACGGCAGTACGCTTCTTCAACGAGAAGCCTGTGATTGCAATGATAAGCCACTCCAATTTCGGCTCCGACAACACCGAAGGCACTCAGAAGGTGCGCAGAGCCGTTGCACGCCTTCAACAGGAAGACCCATCGATGGTTATTGACGGTGAGATACAGATTGGCTTCGCGCTGAACCGCGAGATGCGCGACGAGATGTACCCATTCAGCAAGCTCTACGGCGAAGACGTAAACACTCTGGTGTTCCCTAACCTCACCAGTGCACGTTCATCCTACAAGATGCTTCAGGTCATGAACACCGACGTGGAGATTATCGGTCCCATCCAGATGGGTCTGAACAAGCCTATCCACTTTATCGACTTCGGCAGCACTGTGCGCGAAGTTGTCAACATCACCGCCGTAGCTGTAATTGATGCGTACGTTGACAAAGTGAAAGGGCGCATCACTGCACAGATGAAATGACAAAAAGACGACAAGAGCAAGCCACTTACCTACCGTTTCACTCGGTCGAAACATATAAATATAAATATGTGTAAGCCCTGTGAACGGTAGGAAAACGTGTGTTTTGAGCACAATATTTTGTTTTTTTCAAAAAAAAACTGAAATAAATTTTCGTTTATGACTGAAAATCAGTATATTTGCAGTCCGAATGTAAACAACGAAATAAAATTATATAACAAATTCATATTGACAGACAATGACAAAAGCAGAAATGATCGACAAGATCGCAGCCGATACCGGTCTTGACAAAAAAGCTGTTTCAGCTACCGTAGAAGCCTTCATGGAAGAGGTTAGACAGAGCCTGGCAGTGAGGAAAGAAGATGTTTATCTTCGTGGCTTTGGAAGCTTCATAGTAAAGCACCGCGCTCAAAAGACTGCCCGCAACATTTCCAAGCAGACGACAATAATCATTGAGGCTCACGACTTCCCAGCCTTCAAGCCATCAAAGAGTTTTGTCGCAAAGATGCAACAGTAAACATTTAATAATAATCTAAAATTTCTTAAGCAATGCCAAACGGAAAGAAAAAGAAGGGCCACAAGATGGCCACTCACAAGCGTAAAAAGAGACTTAGAAAGAACAGACATAAGAGCAAGTAAAAAGACGCATCTGTTCTGAGAAAAAGATGAGAGGAGTGTGCTGACGATTTCCAACTATAAGAGAGAGATGAGTCAGCGCACCCTTTTTGTATCAACTGATTGAAAACCCTAAAACAGAAAAATGACAAGCGAAGTTATCATTGATGTTCAACCGAAAAAAATATCAATAGCGCTACTCGAGGACAAAAGCCTTGTGGAATACCAGGACGAGCCGCGTTCAGCATCTTTCTCGGTGGGAAACATCTACGTGGCAAAGGTTAAGAAACTAATGCCCGGTCTGAACGCATGCTTCGTTGACGTTGGCTTCGAACGTGATGCGTTTTTGCATTATCTTGATTTGGGGGCTCAATACAACTCTTACGAAAAGTACCTCAAGCAGGTACAAAGCGACAGGAAGAAGCTCTTCCCGTTCTCCAAGGCAACAAAAATGCCTGACCTGAAGAAGGAAGGAAGCGTGCAGAACACGCTGAAAGTGGGACAGGAAGTGCTGGTGCAGATTGTAAAGGAACCAATATCGACAAAAGGCCCCCGACTTACATGCGAACTGAGCTTCGCAGGAAGATACATGGTGCTGATGCCGTTCTATGACAAGGTTTCCGTATCGTCGAAGATTAAGAAAGGCGAGGAAAGAGCAAGATTGAAACAGCTCATTCAGAGCATCACTCCCAAAAACTTCGGAGTGATTGTCAGGACCTCGGCTGAAGGCAAGAGAGTGGCAGAACTCGACGCAGAGATGAAAATACTGCTCAAGAGATGGGAGGATGCCATAACAATGGTTCAGAAAACCACCGAACGCCCACAACTGGTGTTTGAGGAGACAAGCCGAGCCGTGGCTCTACTGAGAGACTTGTTTAATCCAACATACGACGGAATACACGTCAACGATGACGACGTTTTCAACCAAGTCAGAGACTACGTTGGACTTATCGCACCCGACAAGGTGGATATTGTAAAGAAATACAACGGCACGGTGCCCATTTTCGACAACTTCAACGTGACTAAACAGATGAAGTCGTCATTTGGTAAAACCGTAAACTATAAGCGTGGAGCCTACCTCATCATCGAGCACACTGAAGCACTACACGTGGTTGACGTCAACAGCGGAAACAGAACACGTTCGGAAAACGGACAGGAACAGAACGCACTGGAAGTGAATCTGGGTGCAGCCGACGAGCTGGCACGCCAGCTGCGACTGCGAGATATGGGAGGTATCATCGTAGTTGACTTCATAGACATGAACCTGGCAGAAGACCGACAAATGCTCTACGAACGCATGTGCAAGAACATGCAGAAAGACCGCGCAAGGCACAACATCTTGCCACTGAGCAAGTTTGGTCTCATGCAGATTACCCGTCAACGTGTACGCCCCGCCATGGACTTGAATGTGGAGGAAACATGTCCTACGTGCTTCGGACGAGGAAAAATCAAGTCGAGCATCCTTTTCACCGACCAACTTGAAAGCAAGATTGACCAGTTGGTCAACAAAATAGGCATTAAGAAGTTCAGACTTCACGTCCATCCTTATGTGGCTGCCTATATCAATCAAGGCTGGCTTTCAATGAAACGCCAGTGGCAGATGAAATACGGATTTGGCGTCTCCATCATTCCTTCACAGAAACTTGCATTCCTGCAATACGAATTCTACGATCGAGATGGAAATTTCATCGACATGAAAGAGGAAATTGAGACCAAGTGACTTAGAGTGAGGAGAGATGAGTGGTGAAAGAAGAGTGAGATTGTTGAACCGCATAGAATATAAGCTCTCACCATTCTCTCACCACTCCGCACTCCTCACTATTTTTTAAGAACACTCCTCATTTACGAAACTATGACAATTATCTTTTGGACCTGCATATTTATAGTTTTCTATACATACGTCGGATACGGCTTGGTTCTGTATCTGACAGTAGGCATCAAGCGTCTGCTAAGCCGAGGCAGAAGTGATAAAACAGTTAAAGACTTCACACCAGACATTACTCTAATGATCTGCGCCTACAACGAGGAGGACATTGTTGAGGCGAAGATGGCAAACACCCGCCAACTCGACTACCCGAAAGGAAAGCTACATGTTCTGTGGGTCACTGACGGCAGTACTGACTCTACCAACTCACTCCTAAGCAAATACGATGACGTTAAGTTTGTATTCTCGCCAGAACGGAAAGGCAAGACGGCAGCACTGAAACACGGCATCAAATCGGTGGAGACAAGCATAGTGGTAATGACCGACGCCAATACGATGCTCAACAAAGAAGCCATAAGGGTAATAGCCAACACCATGGCGAATCCTAAGGTTGGATGCGTGGCTGGAGAGAAACGAGTCATGGCACGCAACAAGGACCAGGCGGCAGCCGAGGGCGAAGGACTCTACTGGAAATACGAGAGTTTCCTTAAACGCCTCGACTCCGAACTCCATTCTACCATGGGTGCAGCCGGAGAACTGTGCGCCATAAGAACCGAACTGTTTGAGGAAATGCCCGACGACACACTGCTCGACGACTTCATCCTCTCCATGCGCATAGTGGAGCGCGGCTATACCATTGCCTACGCCAACGATGCCTACGCTATGGAATACGGATCTGCCGACCTTCATGAGGAGAGCAAGCGCAAGCGTCGCATTGCTGCAGGCGGTCTGCAGAGTTGCTGGCGATTGCGTCGCCTGATGAATCCACTGCGGCATCCTGTAACAGCTTTCCAGTTCGTATCACACCGCGTTTTGCGCTGGACCATAACTCCCTTTGCACTCGTTGCACTCATACCACTTAACGTCGCCCTTGTTCTGACCAATGCCGGCACCATCTACACCGTCATCTGGCTACTCCAATTAACATTCTACCTCGCTGCCCTGGCAGGCTATTGGTTGGAGTCGAAAGGACATAAGAATAAACTTCTCTACGTGCCATATTATTTCCTTTTCATGAACTTCAATGTGTTCAGAGGGATAGCTTATCTGTGGGGAAAAAAGAATGGTACGTGGGAAAAAGCGAGAAGAGGATAAAAAAAGTTAAAGGAATAAGTATTTTTAAGAAATTATTATTATCTTTGCCCCGAAAATTCTCAAAACTATAATAAATATGAATCAAGGCGATCCAACACTACAGCTTCAAGCTGAGATTGAACGATTGAAAGCCACTGTTGCCGACATTACAAAAGAGAGGGATACTGCTCTTGGAAAGCTAAAAGACTACGAACAGAAAATCGAGAAGGCAGAGAAGGCGAGCAGCATGAAATCGCTCTTCCTTGCCAATATGAGTCATGAGATTCGCACACCTCTCAACGCCATAGAGGGATTCACCAGGGTCATCGCCGAGACCGATGCCGCTGAGGAGCGCATGAAATTCCTTGAAATAGTGGAGAGCAACAACTCCCGCCTACTCTCGCTCATCAATGAGATTCTCGACCTCTCAAGGGTTGAGTCGGGAGAGATTGCAATGAAATTAACTCTCTGCAATCTCAATGAGATTTGCGACAATATAAAGCAGATATTCAAGTTCCGCTGCCCTGAGCATCTCAAATTCGTGGAGGACATTCCAACTAAGGCCGTTCTACAGAAGACCGACGCCAATCGCCTCACACAGGTTTATTGCAACCTCGTCAGCAACGCTCTTAAGCATACCCTTAAGGGCAGCATAACATACGGCTACAAGGTGGACGAGACGCACAAGATGCTAATTTGCTTCGTAAGCGACACCGGCTCGGGAATATCGCCTGAAGACATTGACACAATTTTCCATACCTACGTTTCGAAAGATGCAGAGACCATGAAGAACGGCTACGGACTTGGACTGCCACTGAGCAAAATCATTGTGGAGAAACTGGGAGGCAAAATCAGCGTCAGCTCTACCGTGGGAAAGGGAACAACATTCACCTTCTCATTCCCCTTCGACGGAATGTACGCCACACACGAAATCACAAAAACCAACCCCGTCATCACACGCACACTGCGTTCGGCACCTGTGGGTGACACCAGCCAACTCAAACTGGTTCTGGTGGCAGAAGACGAGGACAGCAACTTCGAACTGGTTAAGAACGTTCTTGCAAACCGCTACAGAGTGATAAGGGCAAAGAACGGCGTTGAGGCAGTGACCATGAACGAGGATGAACAACCTGACCTTGTACTCATGGACATCAGAATGCCAGACATGGACGGCATCGATGCCACTCGTATCATTAAGGAGGTGAACCCCTACGTTCCTGTGCTCGCATTAAGTGCATACGCACTTGCCGACACCAAACGTCTTGCAACTGAAGCAGGCTGCGACGACTTCATTGCAAAGCCTTTCCGAGTAGAGGAATTGCTCAACATTATGGAGAAATACTGTTCATTAAAGAAATAACGACAAGAAATGGGAAAACTTGCAGTCAAGAGATACTTTGCACTGATGTTCCTCATCGTGCAGATTGTACTCACCATATTCACCTTCGTTGGACTATTTGGAGGCGACAATAACCCTATAGGCCATACCGCTTCGGCCATGCTGGTTTACATTCTCCCTCTGCTCATTGCAGCCAATGCCCTAACCATGATTTGCTGGCTGATAGCTCGACGATGGATTTGGGCTGCACTACCCTTCTTAACCATCCTATGCTGCATTCCCTACATCGGCACGCTTTACCAACTTAACCCATCGCCAAAGGAAGACCCAGGACGAAAGACGCTCAAGGTGGCATCCTACAACGTGGCACGCTTTGGAAGGGAAGCGGTGACTTTCATCACACACGACATTCTCGCTGAGATGAAGAAGGAGAAGGTTGACGTTCTTTGCATACAGGAGTACAACGAAGAGGTGGGCGACAAGAAGAGCATCGACATCTTCAAGGATTATTTCCCATATAGCCGCAAGGGCAACAACGACATGATAATCTACAGCCGATACCCCATCGGGGAATCGAAGAATATTCCGTTTGAACAGACTAACAACAGTGCCATGTGGGCTGACATAGACGTACATGGTAAGAGGCTGCGAGTGTTCAATGCACATCTTGAAACAACAGGCTTCAACCGTACCATGCACCAGGCAGGTAAAATGATCAAGCGTGGACAGAACGTGGAGACTAACGCCCTGCTCAATGCCATCTATGGCAATTATACCCTTGGAATGATAATTCGTGCGGGACAGGCTGCAATGGTATCAAACGAGGTGAACAACAGCAACATCCCCTGCATCGTCTGCGGCGACTTCAACGATGTGCCCTACTCTTACGTTTACAACACCATGCTCGGTAATTTAGTGGATGGTTTCAAGGAGTGCGGCAACGGATTCATGTACACCTATCGTGGCAGCAAGATGGTACGCATCGACTATATCTTCCACGACAAGCAACTTGAGGGCCTCTCCTATTATAAGCTACCCCTCACCTACTCTGACCACTATCCAGTATTCATGCAGATTGGCCTATAGGTCAATCTGCTTATAAAACATTCCAGGGAAAACGCCCTCAAGGTCGGTTGCCTTCCTAAACAATCCAAACACGCTGCTGCCACTGCCACTCATGGCAGCATAGACGGCACCTCGCCTGTAGAGTTCTTCCTTTATCTCTCCTATCTCAGGATGTAAAGCAAACACGCTTTTCTCAAAGTCGTTTGTCAGTTCGTCACGCCACGTCTCAATGGGCTGCATCACAATTTCACTGCACTTCTTCACCGTTGGCTTGGGCTTGATAAGCGAGAATGCCTCGCGCGTCGAGACGGGTATTCCAGGACAAACGACCACAAGGAATAATCCTTTCAGTGATAGGTTTATAGGCAACAATTTCTCTCCTATTCCTTCAGCATAACACGGACAGCTCTTTATGAAGAATGCGCAATCGGCACCCAGCTTCGAGGCATGTAATAGCATATCATTTTCTGTCATTGGCAGTTGGAAGAGTTCTGCCAAAGCCTTAATCATATAGGCGCAGTCACTCGACCCTCCACCCATTCCCGCCTGCGAAGGAATAGCCTTGAAAAGATGTGCATGCACACGAGACATCGGATAGATGGCAGCAAGCTGTCTGTAAGCCTTCACCACCAGATTGTCCTGCTCGTGGCAATCAATAGCGGCATTGGTAATCTTCAGGTCGCAGTCAACGTCGGAAGGAAAAGCCTCGTCCATTGGGTACACCTCAAGCGCGTCCGTTATTGCCACGGGGTAGAACACTGTCTCTAAATCGTGGTAGCCGTCGGTACGCTTGCTCACCACGTTAAGACCAAGATTGATTTTTGCAATTGGAAAATTAATCATAGCATAAAAGTGAATTTCATTGCAAAAGTAATAAAAGAATAGGAAAAACAAGGAAATAGCAATGCAAAAAGGTTAATTAATAACTAATTTAACACTATTTGTGCAATGGAAACAGACATAATTGGAAAATATTTCGTAAGTTTGCAACGATAATGAACAAAATAAAAGTATTAACTATGATGAAAAGACTAATAATCATTCCCATGTTGGCCCTCATCATGCCATTAACAACAATGGCACAGGATGATCTATATTTTGTTCCCACAAAAGCCAACATAAAGAAAAGCACAGAAAAGTATGGTATGCCGAAAGACACTTATTATTGTGGCAGCCAACGCTCGGTTGACGAATACAATCGCCGACTGAGGAGCAAAGTTGAACCTATCGATGCCGACTCGGTGGGCAACGATGTCATTACATTCGACGGAGTTGTGGGACAATATCCCGACTCCATGTCCATAAACAACGATGAGGACTTCAAGTGTACACGAAAAATGAGCCGTTGGGACGATGACTATCGCAATGCATACTGGGACGGATACACCGACGGACGATTTGGCCGCTGGTATGGTTGGAGCACGTTCTACGACCCGTGGTATTATGGCTATTACGGATGGTATGATCCATGGTATTACGGCAGTTGGTACGGCTGGCACGGATATTATGGTGGATGGTACGGATATTATAGCTATTGGTACGATCCATGGTATTACGGTTGGGGTGGATACTATCCCTATCATCCAATATATGTTGTAGGCGGCGGTGGACACAGTCACAACGTTGCCTCGTCAACATACCGCAGCCGTGGTGCAGGGCATAGTGTTATGGGAAGTCTGCCAAATGGTTCAAACCGTTTGCTGAGCGGCACTGGCTCAAGCCGTATGGCAAGCCGCTCGTTCTCCTCCGAAATTTCCTCACGCGACCGTTTGGTGAACGGTTCACGTAACAGTGCAAGAACAACGACGAGGGTTAACGACTGGTACAGCCGTCAGAACGCCAACCAATCGACAAACCGCAATACCACCCAGCGCAACGTTGAGACAACACGCTCAAACAGCTCGTTCAATAGCAGCTCGTTTGGAGGCGGTAGTCGCTCTGGCTCGTTTAACGGTTCTATGGGTGGCACTCGTGGCGGTGGCTTCGGTGGAGGTGGAGCACGCAATGTAAGAAGGTGAGATATTGTAAAATTAAAGAATTAAAGATTTGAATAATTAAAGAATTAAAAAGGAACATACAATGAAAAAACATACGCTTATTGTTGCTACTGCTCTCGCAACGCTGACGGCAACAGCTCAGGAAACATATCAGGATGCTACACTTCTTCGTCCTGAACTCAACGGAACTGCACGCTACGTTGGTATGGGCGGTGCTATGGAGGCTCTTGGAGCCGACATTTCAACCATCGGCACCAACCCTGCTGGCATAGGATTATTCCGCCATTCCACTGCGAACCTCACATTCGGCGTTGTTTCACAGCAAGACGCTGCAAAGATGGAAGGTGCAGACAAGACTCATGCCAGCTTCGACCAGGCGGGCTTCGTGTATAGTATGCGCACGGGACGTAACTCGTTTCTCAACTTTGCATTCAACTACACCAAAAGCCGCGATTTCAACCACATTCTGCAAGCCGCTGGACGTGCCAACTACTCATCGCAGAACCAACTCACCTACGACAAGGCAAATAATGGAGTCTTCGACTTTAACCAAGACAGAAACGGTTTCTATTCCAACGACTTGACTTGCAGTCAAGCAGACATGCTTCACCTCAATTACACACTATATGACCCAGATGCAGATGAGCCTTGGGGATGGTATCAGAGCGACAGCTACAATATGCTGCGCCAGCAATATGGCTACATAGGCAATTACGATTTGAACATCAGCGGAAACATTAAGGACAAGGTCTATCTCGGCATGACCGTAGGTATCCATGACGTTCATTACAATTCGTATTCTGAATATGACGAGGTATTCTCACAAAATTTTGGAGGTTCGCTGCTTGTTGACGAGCGTCGCATCACGGGTACAGGCTTCGATGTGAAGGCAGGCATTATCGTACGTCCAATTGACGACAGCCCATTCCGCTTCGGCCTCTCCGTAAGCACGCCTACCTTCTACGACCTCACGGCTACGAACTACACTGAACTGCACGTTGTTGACAAACAGGCAAACCGCAACGCACAAGGCTACATTTCGAGCGACTACGACTTCCGCCTCAACTCGCCATGGAAGTTCGGTGCAAGCATAGGCCACACCATTGGCAACATGCTCGCTCTGGGCGTTTCGTACGAGTTTGCCGACTATGGCAAGACCGACAACCGCATCATCGACGGTTACGACTATTACGGCTATGAGACAAGTTCAAGCGACCGCACGATGAATAATCATACCGAGAAGACATTGAAAGCCGTATCAACACTGAAAGTAGGCGCAGAATTGCGTCCAGACCCCAGCATTGCAGTGCGTTTGGGTTTCAACTACGTTTCACCCATGTTTGAGGAGTATGGCTACAAAGATGGAACGCTCAACTCGTTTGGAAACTACTATTCGACGTCAACCGACTACACCAACTGGGAAGCGACCTATCGCGTGACCGCCGGCATTGGCTACCGACTGGACAAGTTCAACATCGACCTTGCCTATCAGTACAACACCACTAACGGAACATTCTCACCATATTATAACAAATACATTACCGCCAGCACAAGCAGCTCACAACAAGCTGAGGCTGTAAAGGTGAGCGACAAGCGTCATCAACTTCAACTGACGCTCGGATACACATTCTAATATTAAGACAATTACTCTCAAACGCCGAAGTGCGGGGATTTCCCTTCGTGGGAGCCCCGCACTTCATTATTTTCATTCACGTCGTTTCTTCGATATTCAACGGCACGATTTTTGAGTAAAACGTACTGATGATGCTTACCAACCCGCACGAGTCAATAAGCCTCGTCGGTGAGCATTTCCTCTCTGTCAAGTTTCTTCTTATCGATGGAGTACCAAGCATATACGATGTAACCGAGTACGAAAGGTATAATAATGCTCACCACAGCCATCACGCCAAGCGTGAACTCGCTACTACAGCTGTTGGCAATGGTCAGCGAACTGTGTATGTCAACGTTAGAAGGATAGTAGGCTGTATTGTTAAAGCCAGCCAATAGCAAGAGAGATAGCACGGTGAGTACAGTACCTATGCCAGCAGGCCAAATGCCACCAATATAATACTTGCTCACTGCTGTGCGGATTATGCCGTAGAGCACCATAATCACTCCCACGAGCATTGCCAGAGGAATATACCAAAGTGTTGTTAGATTCTCAAAATACTTGAACGGTACAACATAGATTTCGCCCGAAGCAGGATCATAGGCCAAGCCTTCCTTAAGCATGATATGAACGATAAAAGCCACGAAGAGTACCACGAAGGGAACGGCAGCACCAATGACTCGCACACTACCGCGGGCACGCATACTCTCGTCGTCCACATTATTCATTATATAGAGAATGCCAAGTACACGGGCAAGGAAGAACACGGCGAAACCAAGCACGAGATTCCATGGTTCAAACAAAGCGTCGAGGCCGTGGCTGGCATTTGCCCACGAGCTGATGACAGGCTGAAGCTCATAACCATCAAGCATGTTGTCCTTTGCCACGATGAAGTTTGAGCCGTTGAAAAACGTTGCCACAGCTCCACCAAGCAGCAAAGGGCCAAGTATGCCGTTAAGTACTAAACACCTTTGGAAGGTGCGTGGACCGAGCAGGTTGCCCAGTTTGTTCTGAAACTCATAGCTCACAGCCTGTAGCACGAAAGAAAAGAGGATGATCATCCATAGCCAGTAGGCTCCACCGAAACTGGTGCTGTAGAAAAGCGGGAAAGAGGCGAAGAAGGCACCTCCAAAGGTCACGAGCGTGGTGAACGTAAACTCCCACTTGCGTCCTGTGGAATTGACAATCAGTTTGCGCTCCAGCTCATTTGCTCCAAGCGAGAAGAGCAGCGAATTGGCTCCCTGAACAAACATCAGGAACACCAGAAGGGCTCCAAGCAGCGACACGAGGAACCACCAGTATTGTTGCAATAATGTATAATCCATATACTTTGTTTTTTGAGTCTTTTTTATTAAGAATTAAAAATTAAGAATTAAGAGAATGTGCCATTCCTCTTTCTTAACTTTTAATTGACTTCGTCGATTGCCGGCTTCACTTTGACTTCGTCTTCCTCTGTCGCGACTCGGGATAGCCCAAGCGAGCTTGGCTCTGCATTCGGTTCGCGCAGCAATTCTTAATTCTTAATTTTTAATTTTTAATTTTTCATTCTTCATTCTTAATTCTTCATTCTTAATTCTTTATTCCTCCGGTCCCTTCTTTATCGCCTTCAGCATGATGCTTATCTCCACGGCAAGAAGCGTGGTGAAGAGGGCGAGGAAGATGAAGAACGTCAGAGCCACACTGTATGAACCGACGTTGCTCACGCCAACCCACGTAGGCATCATGTCCTGAATTGCCCAAGGCTGACGGCCAAACTCTGCTACAAGCCAACCTGACTCGCTACAGATGTAACCCAGCGGCACGAGGGCTATGGCTGCCATGTTAAACCACTTGTACTTCGGCTGACTAAGGTCGGCCTTGTATGACAGGAATACGCTCATGACAAAGAAAAGTAGAAACAACGTTCCCAGACCTACCATGATGCGGAAGGCATAGAAACAGAGAGGTATTGAAGGTACGAGCGAAGCCTTGTCGGTCACGTATCCGTAGCCGAAATATCTCATGTTGGCATCCATCACAGCCCTCAGTCCATCGAGTTTCTCCTGCTGTGCTTCACTGGCGGTCTTGCCCTTCAGCGACGACTTTAGCTTTCTGTATTCCCTAAGAGCCACGATGGCCTTTTTGCCACGTTCAATCTTCTCGTCTGCCGATGGTTCCACAGAGCCCTCGGCGTTCTTGTATCCGCCCCTCAGAATATCGTTTACGCCAGGCACGAAGCCGTTAATGTCGCGCGTAGCAAGGAACGACAGAGCGTATGGAATGTCTATCTTCAGCAATGGAGCTTCCTCGTTGGCATAGTCGGGTTGAGCAAATGGATTCACTAAGGCGATGGCTGTCAGTCCCTGACTCTCACCGCCATTGTAGAGGGCCTCCATAGCGGCAAGTTTCATGGGTTGCACCTGTGCCACCTTACGGGCAGAGCCATCGCCAGTGTGCATGGCAAGAAGAATGCCAACAAGTCCCAACAACGAGCCAATGCGTAAACTCATAATAGACATTTCACGCTCACGGTTACGCATGAGGTAATAGCAACTCACTGCCACGGTGAATAGGGCACCGATAATCCATGCCGAGGTGACGGTATGACAAAACTTGTTGACGGCAAATGGCGACAGAGCAACTTGAGCAAACGAAACCATCTCATTGCGCATAGTATCGGGATTGAAGGCACATCCCACGGGATATTGCATCCATGAGTTAGCAACCAAAATCCACCATGCCGAAAACGTGGCACCAACTCCTGTGAGCCATGTAGCTGCCAGATGCACGCCGCTCGACACCTTCTTCCAGCCGAAGAACATTATAGCCACGAAGGTTGACTCCATGAAGAAGGCGACAATGCCTTCAACGGCAAGCGGTGCTCCGAAAATGTCGCCTACAAACCAAGAATAGTTGCTCCAGTTGGTGCCGAACTGAAACTCCAGAATGATGCCTGTAGCAACGCCCATTGCAAAGTTGATGCCGAAAAGTTTCTGCCAAAAGATGGTTGTTCGCTTCCAAAACTCGTTCTTCGTACGGTAATAGCACGTCTCCATAATGCCCATAACGAGTGCCAAGCCGAGTGTCAGCGGCACAAACAGCCAGTGGTAGATGGCAGTTAGGGCAAACTGCGCTCGCGCCCAATCCACGGCTGAAGGGTCGATGTTCATTAACGATTGTGTCATAATATACATGTTTTTAGTTACTTATTCACCTAATATCTCGGTAGCCACAAACTCCGCCTCATGCCCCTTTTCCGAGTTCTCACCGATGTAGTCGTGAAAGAAGAACAGCTTCAGTATGGCAAAAATGATGAACAGTTTCACCAAGATCACCAACCAAAGTAACTTTCCCAGCTTCATGTTTCGGAAACCTTCGACGTAGAATCGAAATATTCTTTTTATCATGTTTCTTGGGAAATCAAGATTCGCATACTTCTCTCACCTCTCACTACTCACTTTTCACTATTAAACTTCTTTACCGCAAACTTGAAGTTATAGTCCTGGTAAGGCATACGATACTGTTTCAGTGGCCGTGCACCCCAGCTGTTCACACAAGCAAGGCCTATCTGCCGCTGCTGAATGTGGACTTGTGTCAGCTGTCGTGGAACAAGGTCGCCGCTGTGACGTCCCCATTTCTTGTTCTTGTCCAGTCCATCGTCGAGGTCTTCGGTAAGATAGTTCAAGGCAGAGCATTGCATTGGAGCGTCGCTGATGAAGGTCAAGCCCTCGCCTGTCTGTTTGTCTATGACCGAGAACGAGCGTACATCGGTGTGGTTTCCACTTTCCTGTGGACGTATATACTCGAAGTATTCGTCAGCAACTTGAGCTTCATACTGTCCAATAAACTCGCTTGAGTTGCGGTCGGAATAGTTCTCCACTGGACCACGACCATAATATTCGATGCTGTTGAAGCGTGCTGGCATTTGCAGCTGCATTCCATAACGGAACATCTCCGGTCCTTTCTCCAACGTCTTGTCGGCATCGAAGTCCTCCTCCACCACCAGCGTACCGTCAGGCTTCAGCGTATATGTCATTGTCAGCTTTCCCTTCACGTTGGTCATTTCCAATTCAGCCCTCACCACGCGGTTGTTGCCTTCGGTGAGATGGCAAATGTCCTTAACCTTCAGTCCTGGATCCTTCCATGCCAGGAAATGCTGCTGATGGCGTGCGCCGTAGTCGTTGTCGGTGGGTGCACGCCAGAACTCTGGACTTATCGACTCGCGCTCAACGAGCATCTCCTTGCCATCGACATCAAGATAATCAATCATGCCAGACCATTTGCCAACGGTCACAGCCATACCGTTAGCCTCCATCTTTATGTACGACACTGTCTCGATTAGCTTAGGCAGTTCGCCTTCCACCGTGGCTGCGAGATTGGGGAATGAATATTGCTGCACAACTGCCTGATATTTTGCCAACGTCTGGTTCTTCTCCACCAGCGGCTCACCGTTCTTCGACTTGAAGTAGAACTGAATAGTAATCTCTGCCTGTGGGTTCTGCTCAATAAGTTCGGCTATCTTCTGTGCCAACAGCGGACGAACAAACTGCTTGCGCTGCTGTGGTGCAATGCCATCTATGTTTATCTGCCCAATGTTAAAATGCTGCTCGCCGTTAACGCATACGCACAAGTCGAGGACGGCGTAGTCGGTCGAGCGGAAGAAGTTCTCGTTATAGACGGTGAACTTACCCTCGCGTGCTTCAACATTCTCAATCCATAGGTTCTGGTAATAATAAGCCACCTCATAGGCATGTGGATTCAGTCGGCGGTCTGGGGCTATGATGCCGTTGCAGTTGAAATTGTAGTCACTGGCAGGATAACGTCCGTAGTCGCCACCGTAAGTGAAAATCCTGCGTCCCGTAATGCGACTCTTGTCGGCAAGTCCCTGGTCAACAAAGTCCCAAATGTAGCCGCCTTGGTATTTCGGATATTTGCGAATCATGTCCCAATACTCCTTGAAGCCACCCATAGAGTTACCCATTGCGTGGGCATACTCACACTGGATAAGCGGACGTGGGTTGTCGCCGTTTGCATATTTCTCGCACCTATCGTAACCATAGTACATTGGACAGAAAATGTCTGTCTTGCCGTCTTGTCCAGCCTGTTCATACTGCACGGGGCGTGTCTTGTCTGCGGCCTTAACCCAATCGTAAGCATCCTCGAAGTTCTTGCCATAGCCAGCCTCGTTGCCCAGACTCCACACCACGATTGAAGGATGGTTGCGTAGTGTCAGCACGTTGGCTTGGTTGCGCTCCAAGTGAGCCAGTGCAAAGCGTGGATTCTTGGCAAGAGTGCGCTCGCCGTAGCCCATACCGTGCGACTCTATGTTAGCCTCAGCGGTAACATAAAGTCCATACTCGTCACAAAGGTCATACCAGCGAGGGTCATCGGGATAGTGACATGTGCGCACAGCGTTGATGTTCAGCTGCTTCATTATCTTAATGTCCTGAATCATGCGCTCCACGCTCACCACGTAACCGCCCTCTGGGTCAAGCTCGTGACGGTCGGCGCCCTTGATGAGCACAGGAAGTCCGTTCACCAACAGCTGTCCGTCTCTTATCTCCACCTTGCGGAATCCAACCTTCTTGGTCACGTTTTCCACTGCGTTGCCTTTGCTTTTGAGCGTAATGTCGAGTTTGTACAAATAAGGAGTCTCGGCAGTCCATGCCTTCACGTCCTTCACCTCTATCACTCCGCGCGGACAGGGCGACATAGCAGGCAAGTCCAATTTTGCCACCTGATTGCCGTTAGGATCGCTAAGGGTAAGTTCTACTGTGGCTTTCTTGTCGCCCGACAGAGGCAGCTCGAAGGCGAGTTGTCCTTTTGTGTAGTTGTCTGTGAGGTCGGCATTTAAAATAATGTCCGCAAAGTGTGTCTTTGGACGTGAGTAGAGATAAACCTCACGTGCAATGCCTGTAAATCGCCAGAAGTCCTGATCTTCGAGATAAGAACCGTCGCACCATCGCATCACCTGCATGGCGATGAGGTTTTTTCCTTTCTTAAGATATTTCGTGACATTGAACTCAGCGGCAATTTTCGAGTCTTCGCTGTAGCCTACGTACTTTCCGTTTACCCACAGTGTGAGGTTGCTCGTTGCCGACCCGACGTGAAAGAACACCTCCTGTCCCTGCCACGACTCGGGCAGCATGAACTCGCGACGATAAGAGCCTACATAGTTGTCATACTCGCCAATGAATGGAGGGTCACTCTTGAAGGTTGTCGCCCACGAATAGCCTACGTTGCGGTAGATGGGGTCGCCATAGCCGTTCAGTTCGAAGAGCCCCGGTACTGGAAAGTCAACCCATTGGGAGTCGTCAAACTGAGGCTTGAAGAAGTCGGTGGGGCGGTCATAATAGTTCTTTACGAATAGGAATTTCCATGTTCCCTCCATTGATAGAAAACGCGAAGACACAGACTTGTCTCCACGTTGTGCGAGGGTCAGATTCTCGAATGCGAAGAAATTGTCACGTCGTTGCTCACGATTCTCCTGATTCTGTTCAGGAGTGTTCCATACCATTGGTTTCTGCGCCTTTGCATCGGAAAAGGCGATAAGTCCACATGCTACGGCAATGAATAGTTTTTTGCTTATTCCAGTCATTATTACAAGTATTTATTTATAGTCATTTTTTGGTTGGAAAAGATTTTCCGCTATTATATGTTGCAAAATTAATAAATAATTTCATATCCACAACATATTTTCCAATCTTTTTTATATAAAAGAACTAAAAGTCCGTCACCATACAATGCTATTTCACATAGATTAATATTTTCCCTCCTTTTATCCAACATGCCGTTTCCCGCCGTTATACACAACAATGTCGGCACTTACACATTAAAGAAACCACACAATGCCAGACACAACTATTATGCAGAGCAGATATGTTAAATCTTAAAAAACAATGTAAAAAACGACATATATATCGTATAAAACAAAAAGAAATACATTATCTTTGCAGAAAATAAGCCGCATCTCGGCAAAACAATCAAACAAGTTTGTTGATTTTGCTCTCGATTTGCGTTATCTTTGTAGAAGATAAGCCGCATCTCGGCAAAACAATCAAACAAGTTTGTTGATTTTGCTCTCGATTTGCGTTATCTTTGCAGATGTTAATGGCAATGGTTAGGAAATGACTCCTCAAATAGGCCTTATAATACTAACAAATCAAAAATAATTAAAAATGAAAAAAACAAACATTATTCAGTCTCTACTGTTCTTGTTCTTATGTGTATCTGGAACACTGTCCCTTAGCGCAAAAGGCTCATGTCCCTTTGACATGCCTGACGTGAAACAGCCCATGATACCTGACTATACCGTAAACATACTGGACTTTGGTGGTGTGGCCGACGGTGGAACCTTGAACACAGAGTCATTCGCCAAAGCCATGAGACACCTCGCAGAGAAGGGCGGAGGCAAGCTCGTGGTGCCTGCCGGTATATGGCTTACGGGACCCATACAGTTTGAGAACTGTACAGAGCTGCACGTGGAGCGAGGAGCTTTGGTGCTCTTCACTACTGACTTTGACGCTTATCCCCTTATAACTACCGTGTATGAGGGCAATGCCGCAAATAAGAAGATGGCTCCTCTGTGGGCATATGAGAAGCACGACGTGGCAATAACTGGTCCGGGAGCTTTTGACGCCCAGGGACAGGCATGGAGACCGTCAAAGAAAAGCAAGTTCACCGAAGCACAATGGAAGGAGCTGACTTCGGGCAAGGGCATAGAGTTGAAGAATGTGTGGTATCCCGATGCAAAGGACGACGAGCTTGCGGGAAAGCCAGGGAAACCAGATTTTCGTAGGGTTACACAACGTCCTGTGCTGCTTGAGTTCACCTCCTGCAAACGAGTTCTGCTGCAAGACGCAACGTTCAGCAACTCACCTGCATGGAACACTCATCCGCTGAAGTGCGAGGATGTCACAATAGACCATGTGACGATACGCAATCCTTGGTATGCACAGAACGGCGACGGACTGGACTTGGAGTCGTGTAATCGTGTGATAATCAAGAACTCAACATTTGATGTAGGCGATGATGCCATCTGCATAAAGAGCGGAAAGAACAAGGAGGGACGCGAGTGGAAGATGCCATGCCAGAACGTGTTGATAGAGGGTTGCACAGTGCTGCACGGACACGGAGGCTTCGTCATCGGCTCGGAGATGTCGAGCGGGGCAAGAAACATATATGTCAACAACTGCATATTCAACGGCACTGACACGGGACTTCGTCTGAAATCCACAAGAGGCAGAGGAGGCGTAGTGGAGAACATCTATGTGGAAAACATAAACATGGTGGATATTAAAGGCGATGCTTTCACGTTTGACCTCTATTATGGCAACAAGCCTGTGGTAGGCAATTCAGACAATACGACATCGCCGACTGATGCTGTGCCGCCAGTGACAGAGGAGACACCCAGCTTCCGCAACCTGTATATCTCAAACATAACATGCCAGGGTGCGCAACGTGCAATCTATTTTAATGGTTTGCCCGAAATGCCGCTCGACAATCTCCAAATGAAAAACTCACTATTCGTATGTGAGAAAGGCGCGGAGCTGCAATATGCCAAGAATATCCTCTTCGACAATGTGAAGATTGTCAACTCCAAGGGAGAACGCCTTGTGAAGAGCAATGTGGAGAACCTGATTGAGAGGTAGTTGCGATAAACATTCTGGAAAAACGAAAACATTGAAGTTACATCAAGTCATTTTTAGCCCGACAAGAGGCTTTTGACGTAAGCGAGACAATTGACCTATGCGTAAAACCATAGGACAATTGTCTCCCTCGTTTTTTGGAAAACGATTTGACCATCAACACTCCTACATAAACAATGTGAGTTCGATGAATTCTTTTTATATATGTGCCAACGACTGGGGTGTTTAGGAAAAGGATATTAATCAAACTCACGTTGTTTTAATAAGGATTATTTATATACTGGTAGGCTTATCTGCAAGTGCAGGTAGGCTTATCTGCAAGTGTAGGTAGGCTTATCTGCAAGTGCAGGTAGGCTTAAAAGAAACGTAACGTTGGGATTGTAAAAACGCAACGTTGCGTT
>JBJEKR010000219.1:0-7300 GCA_051878735.1 Prevotella sp.
CCCGATTGTAGGGGCAGACCGATGTGTCTGCCCGATGTCGGAACGACATACATCCACCGATTTAGCCCTCCGTGGTACGCCTTGCGGCGTCGGGCAGACACATCGGTCTGCCCCTACAGACGGCGGTATTGTTATTTGCGAAACTTTAATTTTTAATTCTTAATTTTTAATTCTTAACTCTTAATTCTTAATTCTTAATTCTTCTATAGTGGAACCAGTCAACATCGACATATCCACCTTTCTTCTTTGTGGCATAGTTGAAGATGGCGAACTTTGAACCCATGAAGAAGCGGGTGTAGTCGAATATCATCTTGTAGTCGGACATTACCTTTGTCCAGTTCTCACCATCAACACTATAATATAAAGTGGCAAGGTCCTTACCCGGACGGAAGTCGGCGTCAATACGGAAAAAGACATCCTTCGTCTTGCCGTTAAGCTCTTGACGATAAGCTTCCGTCCTCGTCACGTCAGTTATGAGTTTCTCCTTGTCCGACATCTTGCAGCTCTGGCTCTCTGCAACGAGCAGCAGTTTCTTGCCTTGCTTCATAACTTGGACGACCCCGGCATCGCCATTGAAGGCTGAGAAGCCAGCCACGTTACCGTCCTTCATCTTCGTCACGTCCATCTTCACCACGGCACTGCACTTAGGTCCCTCCATGCGTTGGGTCAACGTGTTAGGGGCTACATATAGGTTATCTGCTATGCGGTTTGTCTTCAGTCTTAGCCACCCTGGACGCTCTGTCAGCGACCATGCCTCGTTGATGGGGTTGTGGTTCCACTGCCAGTCGATTCCCATCTTGTCGCTCTCAAACTCATCGCTCGACACGAGCTGTCCACCGCTGTAGCCAGCCATCGGCTTGCCCATCTTTTCAGGAATCTTACCGTCAAGATCGCCAAGCATAGGCCATCCGTCCTGCCATGTGCAAGGCATCAGTGTCAACACACGTCCCACACCGCCACGGTCTTGGAATATCACACCGTACCAGTTTCCCTTGCCGTCATCGACGATGGTCCCTTGTCCAGCGTAGGGGAATCCTCCAAACTCCGACTCCAGAATCACTCTCTTCTCGTATGGACCTATGATGTTGTCGGCACGATAGCACACCTGTCGGCGTGGCTTTCCATTTGGCCATGAAATCATTATAAGGTAGTACTTCCCGTTGTACTTAATGAATCGGCTGCCTTCAAGCAGTCCTGTCTCTGTCTCGTCACGCTCAAACACCTTGCCGCTAAGTCCGTCGGGCTTCACTCCCGTAAGGTCGGGCAAAAGCTCTTTCATCTCGCCGGTGCCATAGAAGATGTAAGCCCTGCCATCGTCGTCGAAGAAGAGCGAGGCATCGTGGAAATGAGGTATGCGTGAGTGCAACGTCCAACCCTCGCGTGGGTCTTTCGTCGTATATACATAGCCGCGATAGGGCGCATCGTTGGGCGAGAAGTAGAGGTAATAGAGCCCGTTGTGGTAGCGCAGCGAAGTAGCCCACTGTCCGCGGCCATATACCGTGCCTTCCTGCATGTCGTATTTCGGAGTGTCGTGAAGTGTCGGGAACACGTAGCTCACGGTCTTCCAGTTTACGAGGTCCTTAGAGTGCATCACGGGCGCACCAGGCATCAGGTGCATCGTTGTGCTTACGAGCCAGTAGTCGTCGCCAACGCGAATTACGTCGGGGTCGGGAACATCAGCCCACAGCATTGGATTGATGAAGCCTTCCTTCACCTCAAGCATCTTCTCGGCAAAGCGGCGACCAATTATGCGGTAGCCTTCGGCGGTATAGTGGAGCGAGTCATTGGCACAGGGGCAACCTTTCGACGAAACGACGTGTGCCGTAGGTATCACCTCGGGCAGACGGCGAATTATTGGGTTGTGTGCGGCACAGTGTCCTCCCATCTCTTCGCTCACCACCTCGCCTGCCACGAGAGGCACGTCGGCTGCTTTCAGGTCGAGGTCATTAAGTAGATTTTCATACACAGCCTTCACCTTGTCGAGCCAGTCCTGCTGTCCCGTATTTGTCTCGCCCTGAAGCATGAGTATGCCCTTTATCACGCCTTGCTTCTTGGCTATTTTTGCCAGTTCTACGAGTCGTGCGTATGGGTTGTCGTCGTAGTCCTTGGTCATGTTCTTCATCCACTGAGGCTGCTTCACGAGGTAATCGGCATAGTTCTCCTTGTCGAAAAGCTCGATGCCACAGCCGCCGATGGCGACATTGATTATTCCTACGCGTACGTTCTTTGGCAGTCGGCTTATCATGGTGCGACCGAAATAGTCGGCAGGGGTCAGTCCTGTATAAGGTCGGCAAAGCGGCGGCACTGCCTTGTGCCATTCGCCACGTTTCCACCCCAGTCTCTCGTCGTCCATTGAAGCCATTGCAACGAATCTCTCGTCCACGCCTTCCATGTCCTGCTGTTCATAGCGTGCATTCCCCTCCATGTTCGACTGTCCGAAGCATAGGTAGATATGGAAGTTCTCGTCCTGAGCCCTTGCCGTAAATACAGCCATCAGCGCAATCATTGCAATAATAATTTGTTTCATATCATGATTTAATTTAAGTTTCGTAAGTGCTCAACTTTTTGGAGTTCAAGGAGAGGTCACTTTAATTTATTGTCTCCTGACAACAACCTCTTCTCCCGCCTTTGTCTCCACATCATATTCATACACACGCGGAATGATAGGACTCTGTGGATTTATCTCTTCCGACACCTTAGGCTGTTTCACCGCTGCCGGAGCAAACAGTTCGTTAGGACAAGTGCCGGAGGCTGGCTTCAAGCCTTTGCCACTCAGAGGGACGTATGAGCGTAAACGAAGCGTTCCGCCACGGCGTGACTTGATTTTTGCCTTTGCCAACTGTGAGCCATTCCATTCCATGTCAACCTCGAATGCCCCACGCGCCACGAGGCCCTTCACGCTGCCCTCGTTCCATGCTTCGGGCAAGGCTGGCAACAGATGCACCGCTCCGTCGTGGCTCTGCAGCAGCATCTCCGATACGCCTGCCGTGAAACCGAAGTTCCCGTCTATTTGGAATGGTGGGTGTGCATCGAAGAGGTTTGGATAGGTCCTTCCGTTGGGATATTCCTTTGCCACCGCATCGCTGGGCAGCAGACAAAGCATGTTGCGGATTATCTTGAAGGCATGGTTGCCGTCGAGCATACGCGCCCAGAAATTTATCTTCCAGCCTATGCTCCAGCCCGTTGCCATGTCGCCACGCTGCAACAGGGTGTTGCGTGCTGCCTGAAACAGCTTCGGATTGGCGTTTGGCGAGATTTGGTTGCTTGGATAGAGCCCATATAAATGGGATATGTGGCGATGGTCGTCCTTTGGGTTGTCGGCGTCCACAAGCCACTCTTGCATCTGATTGTGACGGCCTATCTGCATTGGAGGCAGTTGGTTGAGCACATTTTGCAGCGAGTCTTCGTATGCCTTGTCGCCACCCAATGCGCGAGTGGCAAGCAGTGTAGAGTAAAGTGCGTCGAAGGCTATCTGGTTGTCCATAGTGCAACCTGCCGTGATGCTCGATCCCGCCTTGCCATAGCCATGTTCTGGCGACATCGATGGGGCTGTGACGAGCCAACCATGTTTCGGATGCTTCACAAGGTGGCTCATGTAGAAGTCTGCCGTACCACGCAATGCGGCATAGTTATTCTTCAGAAAGTCCTTGTCGCCGGTAAACAAGTAATGCTGCCACAAGTGCTGTGCCACCCATGCACCGCCGTTAGGCCACATTCCGTAATATGCACCATCCACTGGACCTGCTATGCGCCAGATGTCGGTGTTGTGGTGAGCCACCCAACCCTTTGCCCCATATAGCACGCGGGCTGCATCGGCACCGGTCTTTGAGAGGTCGTTGGCCAACGTAAACAATGGCTCATGGCACTCACTGAGGTTTGTCACCTCGGCAGGCCAGTAGTTCATTTCGGCATTGATGTTTATCGTGTATTTGCTGTCCCAAGGTGCGTGCATGCCTCCGTTCCATATTCCTTGCAGGTTGGCGGCCTGTCCACCTGGCTGCGACGAGCAGATGAGTAGGTAGCGGCCATATTGATAGAGCAGTGCAACGAGGTTGAGGTCGTCGGTATCGTTGAAGTTCTTCACACGCACGTCGGTCTCTGCCTCCGAAGCCTTTGTCGTCGGTATGTCTAAGCTTACACGGTCGTATTGGCTGCGATATTTCGTCACATGATCTGCCAGAAGCTGAGGATAGTCCTTCTTGAGTGCGCGTTTCATTGCTGCGTCGCATCTCTTCGAAGCGTTGCCCGATACGTCGTTGTAGTTCTTGAAGTTTGTCGCTCCCACGATATAGAGTGTTGCCGTGTTAGCCTTCTCAACGTTGATAGTCTCTCCTTTGGCCATAACCTTGCCGCCTTCGGCTTTCACCATTATGCGGCACTCGGCGTTGAGTGCTGCCTTTATGCCCTCCTGCTCCACGCCACGACAGCGCATTGTCAGCAGTTGCCCCTTGGTGCTGACCACAGGCTGCAGCTCTTTAGGACAGTCGTAGCCAAGGCTGAACGAGATTGATTGTGGCTTGCTTGCCTCAAGCCTTACGACAATGACATCGTCGGCAAGCGAGGCGAATACGGTACGCTCGTAGTTGACGTCGCCCATCGTGTAGCTCACCATTGCCGTGGCATTGCCGAGGTTCAGTGAGCGTTTGTAGTCTTGAGGTGACGCAGTTGGATAATTAAACTTCAGCCTCATTGAGCCGAGAGTAAGATAACGCATACCGTTCTGCGGCGTATTGAAATTCTCGTCAATTTTCTTCTGTGCTTCCTTGAACTTGTCGGCAAAAACCAACTGGCGTATCTCGCCGAGGGCGTCGCGTCCCTTTGGGTTGAGGTTGTTGTGTGGACCGCCTGCCCAGAACGTCTCCTCGTTCAGTTGCAGTTCCTCTTCCTCAACACCGCCAAACACCATTGCGCCCAAATGTGAGTTCCCGAGAGGTAATGCCTCCGTCCATTGCGTAGCCGGACGGGCATACCATAACTTCAATTCCTGTGCCGTTGCCAACGTCATTGTCAACAGCATTGTAAACATAAAAAAGGTTCTTTTCATACTGATAGGTTTTTCTGTTTGCAAAGGTACACTTTTTTCTGCACATAGTCGTTTGAAAATGTTACAAATATCCTTGATTTTGTATCATTGTTTCTTCAAGAGGCACATTCTTTCAAATCGACTTTACAATATTGCAGAATCGGCCTCACGATTTTCTCAAATCGACTTTGCGATATTGTTGAACCGATTTTACAATCTGTCGAAATCGTAAGGTGGCTTATTGCTGTGGTAATGAGTGGACAAGGGACAGACACCGTTCAGGCAGTACAGGTGACTGTCCCCTATGCTTATGTTTTGCGTCCTCCTATGCGAGTCGTTCATTCACAAAAAACTACTGCCAACAGTGTTTTACATATTGTCTAACAGTTGACACTCTTCTCGGTTTTTACAAAGGTAGTAACTTAGCGGCAGAATAGACTTTACAGCCGCTATTTTGCCGGAAAGTATTAAAAATCCCTTATTGCGGCAAAATAAGGCTGGATTGTTTTGCCGCAAACGATATTTTTTGTATCTTTGCGGCAAAATAGCGGAACGTATATGGCACAGGTTATTATCGGAAGACAGAAAGAGCAACAGGAACTTTGGGATTTATACAATTCTGGAAGACCAGAACTTGTAGTGGTTCAAGGAAGACGCAGGGTGGGCAAAACCTATCTTGTGAGAGAATTGTTTGACAATAAGATGACATTCTACCATACAGGATTGTCACCGGCAGAACTTTCTGCAAAAAATGGCAGTTTGCAAAAAATGCAACTTACAAGTTTCTATTCGTCGCTTGTGCGGTATGGATACAATGGAGCGGCTCCCAATAATTGGCTTGAGGCATTTGACAAGCTGAGGGACTTATTAGAGTCGAAGAACGCAGAGGATCGACTGGTCGTGTTCATTGATGAACTGCCATGGATGGACACTCCGCGCTCGTTTTTTATCTCCGCTTTTGAGCATTTCTGGAATGGATGGGGTTCGGGCAGACGCAACCTGATGCTGATAGTTTGCGGCTCAGCCACATCGTGGCTTAATGACAAGATCATCAATAACAAAGGAGGGCTATATAACAGATTAACCGCCGAAATAATATTGATGCCTTTCTCTCTTGGCGAATGTGAACAACTGTACAAACATCTCGGAGTGGCAATGGATCGTTATGACCAGTTGCAGGCATATATGATAACAGGGGGGATACCATATTATATTGACATGATTGACAAGAGGCTAAGCTTTGCCCAAAACATCGACAATCTCTTTTTCGCAAAGAATGCGAAGCTGAAAAATGAGTTCACTCGACTTTTCAACTCACTGTTTACCACCCCGGAAGACTATATGGAAACTGTCAAACTTTTGGGAACTAAGCGCATGGGATACACAAGAAAAGAGATAGCTGAAAAAACATCAATTGCATACGGCGGAGGACTTACAACCATTCTCAAGGCACTTGAGGCAAGTTGTTTCATTGAGGCTTACACTCCATTCAAAAGCTCAAGTCGCGACGTGAGGTACCGTCTCATCGACCCATTCTGTCTTTTCTATACGCATTTCCTCAACGCTAACAAAAGCTCCGATCCTAACTTTTGGCAAAACAACTTATTGATGCCCACATTGACAGCGTGGCGTGGATTCGCCTTTGAGAATGTGTGTACGCTCCATATTAAACAGATTAAGCAGGCACTTGGCATAAATGGGGTTTATACAGAGTGTTCATCATGGCGAAGCAAGTATTCACCTCACGCAGCTCAGATAGACATGGTGATATATAGGGCTGACCATGTTGTAAATGTTTGCGAAATGAAGTTCACCGCAGATGACTTCCATATAGACAAGTCGTGCGATGCCGACTTGCGCCACAAGCTTACCGCATTTGTTGAGGAGACAAAATGCCGCTCTTCGGTGCACTTGACTCTTGTGACGACATACTCGTTGTCGCACAACGAATATTCTGGCAGAGTGCAGAGTGTTGTCACTATGGACGACCTGTTTAAATTATAAGTTTTCCATTCCTATCGGTTTTTACAAAAAAGTAGTAACTCTACAGCGGAAAGAGAGCTGAAAAATCAGACCAATGGCTCATCTTGCAAAATGAGCCATTGATTTAATTTAACGTGAGTTCGACGAATTCATATTTAAAACAACCGTCTAATGTAGGCGCTGCGCTGGGAGTGGAGGCGAGGCCCCCTCCGGCTCCCCCAAGGGGGAGTGATGGCTGCGCACAGTGGAAGCGCTAATGTTGCTCTCCCCCTTGGGGGAGCTGGAGGGGGCTTC
>JBJEKR010000220.1:0-7241 GCA_051878735.1 Prevotella sp.
TGCTTTCGGTCGGCGTAGTCACTTTTGCCTTCAGCACTGCCATCGGCTGGTGCTACTATGGCGAGCGTGCCGTGGAATATCTTGCCGGAAAGCGCACGATGCTTGTCTATCGCTTAGTGTATCTCATCTCGGTGTTCCTCGGCAGCGTGGTTGGCTTGTCGTTGGTGTGGAACATTGCCGACTGCATGAATGCGCTGATGGCTATCCCCAATCTCCTGTCACTCGTATTCCTCAGCGGCGTACTGGTCAGCGAGACTCGAAAATATCTGTGGAGCAACAAGCTCGACGAGTATAGCGAAGAGTGATACGGTTAAAAAAATCGCCCAAAATGAAAATTTTACGCATAAAAATTTGGTTATTGGCAAAAAAATGAATAATTTTGGCGAACTTTTCGATTGTATAACAATTCTTTAACACACGTCGGTAGTATGTTGGTTATCATTATTATCATTTTGGCAGTGGCATTGGCATATTGCTTCTCCAAACTTAGGATGCTGAGCATCAAAATGGCAGAAACGAGGAAGGAAAACATCATGATGCGCACCTTCCTCGACAAGTTCGACCAAGAAGTGAACGTTCACCTCGAAAACGTAAAGAAACTCGCTAAGATGGTGGCAGAAGATGGTTTGTATCTCTCAAAGACCGAGAAGCGCAGCATCTCTGCACAAATCCTCTACAACAGCAGCCTCATAAGCACGCTGCTCGAAGAATGTGTACTCGTCACCCACGAAGAGCGCGGGCACGCCATGGAAAAGGAATCGTTCTGCCCTAACATCATCTGCCAAAAGTGCATCGACTCCATCCAACTTGAGCGCAACACCAACCCCAACGTGAAGATTACCTTCAAGCGCACGCTGTCTGACAGCTTCTTCGTCTCGTCAGACACCCACCTCGTCGAGCTGATACTGGCAAAACTGCTCTGGAACTCGTGCCGCTTCACCGAGAAAGGCGAGATAACAGTCAGCTGCGACACCAACGAGACGAAAGACACTATAACATTCTGCGTGCAGAACCCCTGCGGAGGCATTCCCGAAGGTCGTGAGGACAAGCTCTTCACATGGTTTGACAATCCTGAGGACTGCAACGACGAAGCCGAGATAGACCTTAGCGTGGCACAACGCATGGCTATGAAACTGGGAGGCATTCTGCACATCGATGATACATACAAGGAAGGAATGAAGATTCAGCTCATTCTGCCGATATGATGACCATCAGCCCCATAGCTCACTTCCACTCACCGCTGACATCAAAATTCGGCATACCGCGACAGAGCGGCCTTGCCGACAATCTTCACGGCACTATTGTCTTCGCACCACAGCACCGCAACGCTGACGCTCTGCGCGGACTGGAAGGTTTTGACTATCTGTGGATTATATGGGGATTCTCCGAGAATGTCGATGCCGAAAAACATGCCACCGTGCGTCCTCCCCGACTTGGAGGCAACACAAGGCTCGGCGTGTTCGCTACCCGCTCGCCGTTTCGTCCAAACAATCTTGGTTTGTCGGCGGTAAGAATTGTCGGAATAGAGTTAGATACCACCGAAGGGCCTGTAATAGAGGTCATTGGAGCCGACCTTATGGACGGTACGCCTATCTACGACCTAAAGCCTTATCTGCCTGAGTTCGACAGCCATCCCGACGCTCGTGCAGGTTTCGTCACGACAAACGAGTGGAAACCTCTCGAAGTCCATTTCCTACCGTCAGCCGACACTACATGCTTTACGCCAACCGACGTAAAGACCATCTCCCAACTTCTGTCGCAAGACCCACGTCCCCACTACCATTCATCGCCCGACCGCATCTATGGCATGACCTACAAAGGTCACGACATCCGCTTCCACGTTGTTGACGGCAAAGCAGAAGTCACTTCGATTCTTTAAAGGGCTTGATTGTGTTGAACGTTGAAATGAAATTAAAAATTAAGAGTTAAGAATTAAGAATTAAGAGTTAAGAATTAAGAATTAAGAAAAATAGTTGTGCATCATGAATGCTGTGACATATTCTCTTAATTTTTAACTATTAATTCAATTTTTAATTCTTAATTTTTAATTCTTAATTCTTCTTTGACTTCCCATTCCGCAATGTGCGGGCGAGACGCCCACACTCCCAGTCTGGCGCAGCAACCTTTAATTCTTAACTCTTAATTTTTAACTCTTAATTATTCCCTCCCCCTTGGGGGAGACGGAGGGGGCCTCCACTCTTAATTCTTAATTTTTAATTCTTAATTCTTATTATCTCCTCCCACTCGTCCCTAAAATCAGTCATTCGACTGAAGATCAGGTCAGCACCCTCGTCGGCAAGCATCTTGTCGGGCAGTGGACCAGTGTTCACGGCGACGGTGAAAATCTTTGCCGCCTGAGCAGCACGCACGCCAAGTGGTGCATTCTCAACGACGACGGCCTCCCACGGCTCTACGCCAGCCTTTGCGAGTCCCTTCAAGTAAGGCTCTGGATTTGGTTTCCCTCGCTTCACGTCAAAGCTCGACACAATCATGTCTGACTCAATGAGTCCTTTGAAGTCATGTACCAACTTTTCGAGCAGCGAGTGCTGTCCGCTTCCCGTGACGACAACTATCTTAAGGCCGTCAGCCTTCATCTTCCGTTGCAGCTCTATCACTCCTTCCATAACCTTTGCCTCCGGGCGCGTGGCGAAGATGCGCGACTTCTCGTCATACATTCGCTGCGACTCCTCGTCGGTTATCTCAATGCCTCGTTGTTCCCTGACTATCTTCTTTATCGTCTCCACACCACGCATTCCCTCATGGGCGTAAGCGTCGGCTTCGCTCATCTCTATTCCGAATGAAGCCATCGAAGTGTGCCAGCTGTAGGCGTGATTGGGCATTGAGTTGTAAAGCACCCCGTCCATGTCGAAAAGTGCGGCTTTCGGCGTGAACTCCTTGAATCCTGTTTTCCTGAGATAATTGTCTATTTCTGTCCTGTACATCGTGAATTGTCTTTACGGAGTGCAAAATTAATCATTTTTATTGTCTTTTATGTCATTCAGAATAAATAATTAGGCAAAACGTTGCATACTTTAACATTTTCCACCCCTCTTCCATTTGCGTATATAAGATAATAATGCTACTTTTGCGCAACCATTCATTTATACATACAAAAAATGCTTGAACTGAAGAACGTGGCTATAAGCCACAATGGAAAACGCCTCGTGGAAGACCTGTCGTTCGTTGCAGCAGACGGTAAGGTTACGGTCATCAGCGGACCATCAGGGTGCGGAAAGACCACATTGCTAAGGGCAATGATGGGATTTCACCCTGTTGACAAGGGCTTCATCAGCATCGACGGCGAACTCGTCACCGCTCTCTCCGCACCAGTTTTCAGACAGTCAATGGCTTACGTTCCGCAAGACATTTCCTTCCCCATAAACACGGTGAAGGAACTCACACGCCTTCCCTTCACGCTGAAAGCCAACAGCACTCAAGCTTTCTCGCAAGAGCGGGTGATGGAACAGTGGCATCAACTCGGGCTCGACTCCTCACTCTACGAGAAGCGCACGTCGGAAGTGAGCGGCGGCGAACGGCAACGCATCATGCTGGCAACACTCGGAATACTGTCAAAACGAATAGTCATCGTAGATGAGCCGACATCAGCCCTCGACCATTTGGCTTCGAACCTCGTAGGCGAATATCTCCAACGCCTTGCACAAAAAGGCGCAACGGTCATCGCCGTCTCCCACGATCCCAACCTCGAGTGTGACAAAAGGATAGAACTTTGAATATTGAAGATTGAAAGTTGAAGATTGAAAATTCAATGTTCAATATTTAATCTTTAATTGAATTCGTCGATTACTGGCTTCACCTCAGCATAGCTCAAACGAGCTTGGCTCTGCATTCAGTTTGCACAGCAATTCTTAATTCTTTATTTTTAATTCTTAATTTCCAAAAGAATGGATATTTCATATATAAATTTGGTCTTAGGCATATTTCTTCTTGCCTTGCCGCTTTACGTTTTCTATCGTTTCCAGACACAGCTGATACGTTCCACGGTTGTTGCCTCGGTGCGCATGTTGGTGCAGATGGCACTCATCGGCATCTATCTTCAATACCTCTTCAACTGGAACAGTCCGTGGATAAACATCGTTTGGGTGCTTGCCATGGTCGTCGTTGCCTCGTTCACCGCCCTTCGCCGCACCCATCTACACTGGCGCATCGCCCTTCTACCCACGGCGGCAGGCTTCTTCGCCTCGTCAATGGTCGTAGGTCTCTACTTCCTCGTCGTGGTCTTGCGTCTCGACAATCCCTTCGACTCACGCTATTTCATTCCCATCATGGGCATACTGATGGGCAATATGCTCAGTGTGGCGGTAATAGCACTCAACAGCTACTACGACTCCCTTCAGCGCGAGCATCAGCTGTACTATTA
Organism: Prevotella sp.; assembly: GCA_051878735.1. Lineage (GTDB taxonomy): Bacteria > Bacteroidota > Bacteroidia > Bacteroidales > Bacteroidaceae > Prevotella. The sequence continues at coordinate 4,379 of JBJEKR010000220.1, forward strand.
TCTGCTTGGCAACGGAGCCACCCATCTTGAAGCCATAACGCCTTTCATACGCCAAGCCCTCGAAAAGTCGTTTGCTCCCTGCATCGCAAACATGGCAGTAATGGGCATTGTTTCGCTGCCTGGCACCATGACAGGACAGATTCTCGGCGGTTCAGCACCTGGCATTGCCATTAAATACCAGATAATGATTATCATCATAACCTTCTCTGCCTCAATGCTTTCACTTGCCGTAACGCTCTATCTTGCCGACCGCCGCTCGTTTGACATAAATGGCAGAATAAAGGAGGTAAGAAGCAAAGGTTGACCTACGTCAATCACGTTGACTTAGGTCAAAATAAGAGAGAAAATAGCAAAAAATAGCATGATTTGTGTGCGAGCACAGCGAAAAACGTCGTATCTTTGCATCGTCAAAAGGAAACACAGGATAACACACAGGATGTGAAGATGCATCCTACAGGAAAAAAGATTGTTTAATTTAAAGTAAAGAAAGGGTAACATTATGAGAAAGTTAGTAAACAAGCTTACAGCAAGCAAGAAATTCAACAAGTATTGCGTAAACGTGCTGAAGATGTACAACTACGGAAGAGTTAACATGCCAGTATAACATTCAAGAAAGAGGTTGCATCACAAGATGCAGCCTCTTTTTTTTGCCCAATAGTTTGCCGTTTCATTCTAATTGAACATCATTCTTGCATATTACCTCGTAGGCGAGGTGCGGGCGAGACGCCCACACCCCCAGTGCTGCGCTTACATTAGGCTGTTGTAGTCAATATGAATGAAATTCATCGAACTCACGTAATATTATATTCACTTCTTCAAATCCTCGGGAACCACAGGCATCGCCCCGTTTTGCGTGCATACGTAGGCACTCACGTTTACGCCTATGCGATGGGCCTCAGCCATGGTCTTGCCGGAGAGGACGGAGGCGACGAACGAGCCGGTGAACGAATCGCCTGCGCCTACGGTGTCGGCCACCTCCACCTTCGGCGTTTCGAGATAAGACATGGCACCCTTGGAGAAGACATAGCTGCCGTTTACGCCGCAGGTGAGTATGAGCATGTCGAGGTTGTACTTGCCGAGGATGAGCCAGCACTTGTTCTCGATGTCAAGGCCGGGATAGCCGAACATGCGGCCGATGACTACCAGCTCCTCGTCGTTTATCTTCATCACATTGCTGCGCTTGAGCGACTCCTGGATGACCTCCTTCGAGTAGAAGTTCTGTCGAAGATTGATGTCGAACACACGCATGCAATCCTTCGGAGTGGCGTCGAGAAACTTGTAGATGGTATCGCGCGACACGTCGTTGCGCTGGGCGAGCGAACCGAAGCACACCGCCTTGCACTGCCTTGCCAATGCCTCAATCTCGGGTGTGAAAGGCATGTTGTCCCATGCCGAACCCTCCTTGATGTCGTATGACGCCACGCCGTCTTCGTCGAGCGTCACCTGCACCTGGCCCGTGGGATAATCCACACGCGGCATTTCGAGACGAAGCCCATTAGCCTTCAATGCCTCAATGGTCTCGTCGCCCAAGGCATCGTTGCCAACGGCACTGACGGCATAAGAAGTAAAACCAAACTGCGATGCGTGATAGGCGAAATTGGCAGGCGCACCGCCAATCTTTCTTCCTTCGGGGAGGCAATCCCACAGGGCCTCACCTAATCCTACGATTATTTTGTTGTCCATAAATAAGTTATTTAGATATTTTTATTTTCGGTATGTAAGTAAAGAGATACACCACTCCAAGAGCCATAACAGCCACAGCTCCCACCTGGCCAACGGCATCGCTGGCAAAGCCCATGAGCAAGGGGAACACCGTGCCGCCGAAAAGTCCCATTATCATAAGGCCCGAAATCTCGTTTTGCATGTTTTCATCGGAAAGCAGGGCGCGTGAGAATACGAGCGAGAAGATGTTTGAGTTGCCGTAGCCGACGAGGGCGATGGCCACGTAGAGCACAGCCTTTGACTCGCCGAAGGCAAGGCCGAGCATCGACAATGCCATCATCACGACACTGATGACGAAGAACAGGCGGTTGCTCATCACACGGAGGAAGAACGAACCCGTGAGGCATCCCACGGTACGGAAGATGAAATACAATGATGTGGCGAAGGCAGCGTCGTTGAGCGACATGCCGAGACGCTCCATGAGCAGCTTAGGAGCCGTGGTGTTGGTGCCCACGTCAATGCCCACATGGCACATGATGCCGAGGAACGAGAGAAGCACTATTTTTGTGAAGAATGAAGAGTGAAGAGTGAAGAATGAAGAATGATGAGTGAAGAATGTCTTCCGTCCACTCTTTTTGACTTCACCTTTGTCTGTCGGTTCCTCATTGATAGGTGTTGCAAGAAGCAACAATGTCGCCACTACACCAATCACCATGTAGATGGGGAAGAGCACCCGCCAACCCAATCCAAACGAGGGTATTGTAGCCAAGGCTCCCCACATTGCAATGTATGGCGCAAGGAACGAGGCAATGGCCTTAACAAACTGTCCGAAGGTGAGCGTGGAGGCGAGGTTGCCGCCCTGAATGACCGATGAAACCAACGGATTGAGCGATGTCTGCATCAGGGCGTTGCCGATGCCGAGCAGCGAGAACGACACCAGCATAAGCGGGAAATTCTCGCCAAACAACGGCAATAGAAGCGACACCACCGTCACCACCAGCGAAAGCAGCACCGTACGCTTGCGCCCTATGCGGTTCATCAACATTCCTGTAGGCACGGAGAATATCAGGAACCAAAAGAACACCAACGAGGGCAGCACGTTGGCAGTGGAATCGCTCAACTGCAGGTCTTCTTTAACGTAATTGGAGGCAATGCCGACCAAATCGACGAAACCCATGGCGAAGAAGCACAACATCACGGG
>JBJEKR010000221.1:0-7109 GCA_051878735.1 Prevotella sp.
AATTAAGAATTAAGAGTTAAGAAACAACGTTCGACGAAAAGTCAATAAAAAAATAGAAGTTAATGGATAAGAAAAATTTTGCATTTGACCGCATGAACTACATATTGCTTGCCATAGGCATGGCAATAGTGGTCATTGGCTTTGTCTTGATGAGTGGCTCTGGTTCAACAGAGGCAAATTACAACCCTGACATCTTCAGTGCTCGTCGCATCAAACTGGCACCAGCCGTATGCTTGTTTGGATTTGTGTCAATGATTTACGCTGTGATTAGGAGACCGAAGTCATGAGTTGGATTGAAGCGTTGATATTGGGTCTCGTGCAGGGACTTACAGAATATCTGCCTGTTAGCAGTAGTGGCCATCTTGCCATCGGCTCTTATCTCTTTGGCATCGAGGGTGAGGAAAACCTCGCTTTCACGGTGGCTGTCCACGTGGCAACGGTACTCAGCACACTCGTCATCCTGTGGAAAGAGATTGACTGGATTTTCCGTGGCTTGTTCAAGTTCCAGATGAATGAAGAGACGAAATACGTGGTGAACATCATCGTCTCGATGATTCCCGTTGGCATCGTGGGCGTTTTTTTCAAGGACTATGTAGAAGAGATATTCGGCTCGGGTCTTGCCATAGTGGGCACGATGCTGCTCCTCACAGCCGCACTGCTGACTTTCTCTTACTATGCCAAGCCGCGTCAGAAGGATAAGGTGAGCCTTCGCGATGCCTTCATTATTGGCATTGCCCAGGCTTGTGCCGTTATGCCAGGTTTGTCGCGTTCAGGCAGTACCATAGCGACAGGTCTGCTGCTCGGCAACAAGAAGGAGACTCTTGCACAGTTCTCGTTCCTGATGGTCATTCCTCCAATTCTTGGCGAAGCTCTCCTTGATGTCGTTAAGGGCTTGAAGGGCGAAGAGACCTTCGGAGGCATCGATGCGCTGCCTTTGATAGTTGGTTTCCTTGCAGCGTTCGTTTCGGGTTGTCTCGCCTGCAAGTGGATGATAAACATCGTTAAGAAAGGCAAGCTGATTTATTTCGGCATCTATTGTGCCATAGCAGGTGCGTTAACGTTGATTTTTAGTTTGTCATGAATTTTATCGACGGAGAAATAATCTATCTGAACAAGCCTTATGGCATGTCGAGCTTTGGAGCGTTGGCACGTGTGCGTTTCCTCATCTCGCAGAAGGTGGGAGTGAAGCGTGTTAAGACAGGCCATGCCGGAACGCTTGATCCACTTGCCACCGGAGTGCTTATACTCTGCACCGGACGCAAGACCAAGGAGATAGAACGCCTTCAGTATCATAGCAAGGAATATACTGCCATGTTGCAGCTTGGAGCCACTACGGCGAGCTACGACATGGAGCATGAGGAGAATGCCAAGTTTCCCACTGAGCATATCACCAAGGAACTCATCGAGCAGACGCTGCCTCGTTTCATTGGTGAGATTCAACAGGTTCCACCCGCTTATTCGGCATGCAAGGTCGATGGTCACAGGGCGTACAAGCTTATGAGAAAAGGTAACGAGGTGGAGCTGAAGCCAAAGACTCTTCAGATTGACGAGCTTGAGATGACGTCATTCGACCCAGAGAAAATGCTTTTGGGCATAAGGGTGGTGTGCGGAAAGGGCACTTACATCAGGGCGTTGGCACGCGACATCGGTGAGGCTTTGGGAAGCGGCGCATATCTTACGGCATTGTGCCGCACACGTCTCGGCGACGTGAGAATAGAAGATTGCATCACGCTTGACGATTTCCCCTCATGGCTTGAAAAGCAAGACATTGAGGTGCGAGAAGACAAATAACTCGTCAACTAAATATGATTATAAAAAAATCAACTTTCGCAAGTTAATCATGTTTAGAAATGAGCGTTCAACGAGCGGGCTGAACCAAAGGTCGCCGGCCGAAGGGAAAGGCAAAGCCCAACAGCTTATAGCCCAGGGCAACGCCCTGGGTAGGGAGACCACCACAAGTGCGCCCTGTAAGGGCAAAAGCATAAGAAACCAAGCGATTATGAAAAATTGTGCAAGGCGAGAGCAAAATCAACAAGCTTGTTTGATTGTTTTGCCGAGCCGCTGCCAATTTTATGAAAAAAAAGAACGCTTTTGCCCTTGCAGGGCGTTTACATAACATGCCAATTACCCCACAGGGCGTTGCCCTGGGCTATGTGCTGTTGCCCCTTCGGGGCGTGTTCAATACGCTCATTAACAACTATATATGGTACTTGCGAAACTTAAATAAAAAAATAAAATATGAAACTGTCACAATTTAAGTTCAAATTGCCTGAGGAGCAGATTGCTCTTGAACCGCCTTGCATCGAGTTTACCGACGACGATGGCAATGTGGTGGAGAAAGTGTATCATCGCGACGAGTGTGGTCTGATGGTCATACATCGCAAGAGCCAAAAGATAGAGATGTTCAAGAAGGACGAGGATGGTGATGACACGAAAGAGTATCTCACATTCCGCGACGTTGTCGATTATTTCGACGAGGATGACGTATTTGTTTTCAACGACACAAAGGTATTCCCTGCGCGACTCTACGGCACCAAGGAGAAAACCGACGCAAAGATCGAGGTCTTCCTGCTGCGTGAGCTCAACCGTGAGCAGCGGCTGTGGGATGTCCTGGTCGAGCCGGCTCGAAAGATACGTATCGGCAACAAGCTCTTTTTCGAGGAGGACGGACCAATGGTGGCAGAAGTCATCGACAACACTACAAGCCGTGGGCGCACGCTGCGCTTCCTCTACGACTGTCCGCACGACGAGTTCAAGGCAGAGCTTTTTGGTCTCGGCGAGGCTCCACTGCCACGCTACATAATCGACCGCCGTCCAGCCACCGCTGACGACATGGAGAACTTCCAGACCATTTACGCCAAGAATGAGGGTGCCGTGACCGCACCGACCTCCGGACTGCATTTCAGCCGCGAGGTGATGAAGATAATGGAGATACGTGGAATACACAAGGCGTTCATCACTGCGCATTGCGGATTGGGCAGCTTCGACCCCATAGAGGTTGAGGACCTCACGAAACACAAGATGAACTCCGAGCAGATCATCATAGGCAAGGAGGCTTGCGACATCGTCAACAAGGCGAAGGCAACCGAACATCGCGTCTGCGTTGTGGGAATAACCACGGCACGAGCTACTGAGACGGCGGTAAGTACCGACGGACAGCTGAAGGAGTACGACGGATGGACAAACAAGTTCATCTTCCCTCCATACGAGTTTGGGCTGGCCAACTGCCTGATAACCAATTTCTATCATCCTGAATCGACCATGCTCATGGCCACGGCGGCCTTTGGCGGTTACGACTTGGTCATGGAGGCATACGACAAGGCGGTGAAGAACGGCTATCGCTTCGGATGCTACGGCGACGCTTTGCTCATCCTCGACGACTAAGACAAGAGCGAGAAGGAGACGAGGAATTGGAACATAAGGTTTATTTCAGCCTTGGAACGAATCTTGGCGACAAGGAAAGGAACATTGGCGAGGCAATAGACAGAATGGCTCAGTTGATAGGCAATGTGGAGAGCCGGTCGGCTCTCTACGTTACCGAGCCGTGGGGTTTCACCTCCCCGCACATGTTCGTCAACGCTGCCGTATGCTGCACAACAAGCCTCACGCCACGACAGGTGCTCGACATTGCAAAGCGCATAGAGAGGGAAATGGGCAGAAGGCAGAAGTCGGTTGACGGACAATATCACGACCGCATAATCGACATCGACATTCTTTTATATGACGACATTCGCGTTGATGAGCCTGACCTGAAGATTCCGCACCCATTGATGCACGAAAGAGACTTCGTGATGAAGCCGTTGAATGAAATAGTCGATAAAAAATGTTAAAAACATGAGCGTGCCGTCAAATTCTTCATTCTTCATTCTTCATTCTTCATTTTTCTTAGTACCTTTGCACCCGCATTTAGCAAAACAATAAAATATATTCATTAATTAATTAAAATCTATGTATTTAGATCAGGCAAAAAAACAAGAGATCTTTGGACAGTACGGAAAGTCTAACACTGATACTGGTTCTGCTGAGAGCCAGATAGCATTGTTCTCATACCGTATTTCCCATTTGACGGAACATCTTAAGAAGAACCGTAAAGATTATACTACTGCAAGGGCTCTGACACAGCTGGTAGGCAAGCGCCGCGCGCTTCTCAGCTACCTCTACGAACGCGACATCAATCGCTATCGTGCCATCATCAAGGCTCTTGGTCTCCGTAAATAATTTTTTTTGGAGTCGAAAAGAATATAATCCCGCAGACCGCATCGGCTTGCGGGATTATTATTAACTCAACTTTCGAAAGTGTGGAGGTTAAAGGAGGAGTTTCCTTGAGCGAAGCGAAAAAAGACGTATGTTTCGAGTCTCAAAACTCCTTGGCAGAAGCAAAAAAACTAATGCCTTTAACTCCGTTGACTACTTTAACTCCCTTAACTCCCCCCCAATAAAGGTAAAAAAGATGCAAGACATTAGGAATATAGCAATCATCGCCCACGTCGATCACGGCAAGACAACACTTGTCGATAAGATGATGCTGGCGGGAAATCTATTTCGCGAGGGTCAGGACCTCAGCGGACAAGTATTGGATAGCAACGATTTGGAACGTGAGCGCGGAATTACGATCCTCTCAAAGAACGTTTCAATAAACTGGAAAGGAGTAAAGATAAACATCATCGACACCCCGGGACACAGCGACTTTGGAGGCGAGGTTGAGCGTGTGCTCAACATGGCTGACGGTTGCCTTCTGCTTGTCGATGCCTTCGAAGGCCCAATGCCACAGACTCGATTCGTGTTGCAGAAGGCTCTTCAGATTGGACTAAAGCCCATTGTGGTGGTAAACAAGGTTGACAAGCCAAACTGTCGCCCCGAAGAGGTTTACGAGATGGTGTTCGACCTCATGTTCTCGCTCAATGCCACCGAGGACCAGCTCGACTTCCCCGTCGTATATGGTTCTGCAAAGAACGGTTGGATGAGCGAGGACTACAACCAGCCAACAGACAACATCTCATATCTTCTCGACAAGATTGTCGAGGTGATACCTTCACCAAAGGTAATAGAAGGCTCGACGCAGATGCTCATTACGTCGCTCGACTATTCAAGCTACACAGGACGCATTGCCGTGGGACGCGTGCACCGTGGCACTCTCATGGAGAATCAGAATGTGTCAATAGCTCACAGAGACGGTTCGATAGAGAAGACCAGGATAAAGGAGCTGCACACCTTTGAGGGCATGGGACACCAGAAGACCCGCCAGGTGCAGAGTGGCGACATCTGCGCCATCATTGGACTTGAGAAGTTTGAGATTGGCGACACCATCTGCGACTTCGAGAATCCTGAGCCGCTGCCGCCGATAGCCATTGACGAGCCGACGATGTCGATGCTGTTCACCATCAACGACTCGCCTTTCTTCGGCAAGGAGGGAAAATACGTAACCAGCCGTCATATCAACGACCGCTTGCAGAAGGAGCTGGAGAAAAACCTTGCTCTGCGCGTGTCGCAGTTTGAGGACTCTACTGACAAGTGGATCGTCAGTGGACGCGGAGTGCTGCATCTCTCTGTGCTCATCGAGACAATGCGCCGCGAGGGCTATGAGCTGCAAGTGGGTCAGCCACAGGTAATATACAAGGAAATCAACGGGCAGAAGTGTGAGCCGATAGAGGAACTTACCATCAACGTGCCTGAGGAGTTCGCCTCAAAAATGATTGACATGGTGACGCGCCGCAAGGGCGAAATGACCTCCATGGAGTCGCAAGCCGACCGTGTGAACATTGAGTTCGACGTGCCTTCGCGCGGCATCATCGGTTTGCGCACCAACGTCCTTACAGCCTCACAGGGCGAGGCCATCATGGCCCACCGCTTTAAGGAGTATCAGCCGTACAAGGGCGACATAACGCGCCGCGTAGCCGGTTCGATGATAGCTCTGGAAACGGGCAATGCCTACGCCTATGCCATTGATAAGCTTCAAGACCGCGGCAAGTTCTTCATCGACCCGGGCGACGACGTGTATTTGGGTGAGGTCGTTGGAGAGCATGTTCACGACAACGACCTTGTCATCAACGTCTGCAAGGCGAAGCAGCTGACAAATACCCGTGCCAGCGGTTCCGACGACAAGGCGCGCATCATTCCGCGCACGGTGCTGTCGCTTGAGGAGGCTCTTGAGTACATCAAGGAGGACGAACTCGTCGAGGTCACTCCGAAGAGCATGCGCATGAGGAAGATAATCCTCGACCATAACGAGCGCAAGAAGGCCGGCAAGGCGTGAACGTAGAAGATTGAACTTTGAACAATTTTTTTTTGAGCTATGAATATGCGTAATCTTTTTGTTGCCATTGTGACGTTGTTCGCAGTGGAAGCCAGTGCCCAGGGTAGGGCAGGGCAGTTGTCGTTGATTCCGCGAGTGGGCTTCTCAATCACTCAGCTCACCAACGACTACATCTATTTTGGCGATGGCCAGACGATAGGAAAGCGTTGGAAGCCTGCTTTTGAGGCAGGTCTCGACGTTGAGTACATGATCTTCTCTCGACTCAGCGTTACGGCGGGTGCCAAGTATTCTCTACAGGGCACGAAGTACAAGGACTTCCACATGGCAGGAGAAGAAAACAATGGCATAGTCAGGCTTGCACAGTTTTCGCGCAGCAACGTTGACCTCCACTATCTTCAGGTGCCGCTGATGCTACATGCCTACATCACCAAGGGCTTTTCCATCGGTGCCGGCATACAGTTCGGTCGTCTGCTCTCGGCAAGGGAGTCGCACAACTACATGATTTGCGACTACAACAACCAGACCAACAAGATCGAGAAATACTACAACTACAATGAGGCGACTGGCAGTGTGGTAGAGGTGGGAGACGACGACGACCGCTACTTGAAGTATCGTAAGACCGTCACCGACAATTACAAGCGCAGCGACGTTACCATTCCGCTCAGCATCTCCTACGAGTCGGACGATGTCATTCTCGACCTCCGCTACAACCTCGGTCTCAACGACATTTCAAATATGGTTGACAAGATGCGCAACAGCGTCATCACCTTCTCCATCGGTTACCGCATCCCTCTGTTGCGATAAGTGCATCACAGACGATTGTGGAATTAAAACAACGTTCGACGAAGTCAATTAA
>JBJEKR010000222.1:0-29525 GCA_051878735.1 Prevotella sp.
CGCCCGCACCTCGACGTATAAGTAATATCCAAATAGCCGACATTTACGTCTGATTGAGCACAGGGTGCGGGCGGGACGCCCACACTCCCAGTCATTGGCGCAGATATGAAGAGAAATTCATCGAACTCACGTTAATCTATTATTTTTTAATTCACGTTGACTCTACTTGTCATTATTCCCCCAATCGTTGGCGCAGATATAAGGAGAATTTCGTCGAACTTTCGTTATTGTAATTCAAACAATGATAAGGATTTTGCCCAAATCTATGTTTTTTTACCCTACATTTGAGCGAAAAACATGGAACATGGGTTGCCGTCATGATTGTTCATCCTGCATTTCTATATTCTCTCGGAGTCATGCCAGTGCGCAGTTTGAAGAATCGAACGAAATGCTGCGGATATTCAAAACCGAGGCGTTCGGCAACCTGATTGATTGACAGACTTTCGTCGTTGAGTTGTTCCTTGGCGGCGGCAAGAAGATGGTCGTTGATGAAGTCCTTCGCCGTGCGCCCTGTCTCCGTCTTTACCATTTGTCCGAAATAGCCTGTGGAGAGGCAGCACTTGTCGGCAAAATAGTTTACGGTAGGCAGTCCATGCGTAATGGCTTTTTCCTTGATGTATTCGCGCAACAGGGTGTCAAACTGCTTTACTATCGAGTGGTTTATCTCCTCGCGAGTGATGAATTGGCGGTCGTAGAAGCGCAGACAATAGTTGAGCAGCAGTTCGATGTTAGATACTATAAGTTCGCGCGTGTGGTTGTCGATGGGATGCTGCAGTTCCGTGTCTATCATGTCAAGGACCTGTTTAAACACGGTGACTTCCGCCTCCGACAGGTGCAGTGCCTCGGTGCTGCTGTAGGAGAAGAACTCGTATCGGTTTATGTTTTTGCCGAGGTTGGTTCGATTCAGGAAGTCGGGGTGAAACAACAGTCCGATACACTTAGGGCGTATGCTTTGGTCGGTCACCTCCACCGTCACCGTCTGCCCTGGTTCAAACGAAGTCACTGTCTGCTCGTCGAAGTCGTAGGGCGTGCGTCCGTATGACAGGTTGCAGCCTTTGGTTTCCTTCAGCCAAATGGCATATAGACCGTAATGAATTATCGACTTAGCAGTCGCCTTATAGTCGATTCTGTCCAGATGTACGATGGTCACCAACGGATGCAGTGTAGTGATGCCATAGTAGTCATTCACCTGTTGTATAGTGTCAAATCTAATCTCTTCCATATTAAATATATAAGTTTTGCTAAAAGTTGCTGCAAAGATACAACTTTTCTTTCACACTGCATACACCCCGATTATGGTTTTTATTACCAAAATCGTAGAAAGGTTGGATTGTTGGCGAGTTGACGAGTGACAGAATGTCGCAGATAAGCGAAAACAGGAATGGCAATAAGTTTTAAACGATGTTAAAATTCAGCATTAATCTGCTGATATGTAGCTGTGAGTCGCAAATAATTCGTATTTTTGCGAGAAAACAATCACTCAAAGAATCATTAGAATGATGAAAAAGGCAAGAAAAACTTTTGTGGCAGCCTTGTTTGCTGCTCTCGCACTGACGGCCAACGCCCAAGAAGGGGCATGGACAGGTGAACTTGAAGTACAAGGAACGAAGTTGCCGTTGGTTTTCAATTTCAATTCAGACGGCTGCACTCTCGATTCTCCCTCGCAGGGTGCAAAAGGCATCAAGGCAGAAAAGGAAACGATGGCTGACGGCAAGATACGCGTGAGGATTCCAATGGCAGGAGCTTCGTTCGAGGGTGTCATGGAAGGAAACAGCATTAAGGGAACTTTTACGCAAAACGGAATGTCGTATCCTATGACGTTGCTGCCAGGGAAGCCTAAAGTTTGTCGCCCACAGACTCCTGTCTCACCATTCCCATACACGACGGAGGAAGTGACATTCTGCAATGGCGATTTCACGTTTAACGGAACGCTGACGAAGCCGACGAATTGCGACGGCAACACCAAGGTGGTGCTGATGATTACCGGCAGCGGACAGCAGAACCGCGACGAGGAACTGTTTGAGCATAAGCCGTTTGCAGTGATTGCCGATGCCCTGGCACGCGAGGGAATAGCCTCGCTGCGCTACGACGACCGAGGCTATGGTGACTCAACGGTCGTGTTTTCAAATTTCACTACCGCCGACTTCAAGCAAGATGCCGAAGCTGGACTTGACTTCCTGCGCAAGAGGTTCGGCAAGGTAGGGGTGCTGGGACACAGCGAGGGAGGAACGATAGCCCTCATGCTTGCCGCCGAAGGAAAGGTCGATTATGTAGTGTCGATGGCTGGAATGTCCATCTCTGGCAAGGAGACTTTGCTGATGCAGAACCGTTACGCCTTGGCTCCGCTGGGATTGCCGCAGGAGACGATAGATGCCTATTGCAAGGCTCTGTCAGACGCGTTCGACATGCTGGTAGAGGGTAGGAGCGTGAAGGAAATCGATCGCAAGGACGTGCCTGTGTTGCTTCGCCAGTTGTTTGAAATGGCTATGAAACAAGCCGATGTGCCTTTCGTGCGACACATCATTTCCATCGACGTAAGAAACCAGCTGCCAAAAATAACGTGCCCCGTGTTGGCACTGAATGGAAAGAAAGACATGCAGGTTGACTGCGTGAGGAATATATCGGCTTTGCAGCATGGGCTGATGAACTGTAGGCCAATGATTGTTTCCTTCGATGGCTTGAACCATCTTTTTCAACACTGCTCGATAGGGAGTGTGATTGAATATCAACAGATTGAAGAAACCATTTCCGCTGAGGTGCTGAAAACGATAGTCGAGTGGATTAAGGATTAATGATTTAAGTTTCACAAGAGCTCAACTTCTTTACCTCCTTTTTTCGCTTCGCTCAAGGAAACTTCTCCTTTAACTCCTTAAAATTCTTGATTTGCGAAAATTGAGTTAATGATAACGTGAGTTCGATGAAATTCCCTTTATAATGCGCCAATGACTGGTAGTGTGGGCGTCCCGCCCGCACCCTGCGCTCCATCAAGCGTAAATATCGGCTATTTGGATATTACCCATTCCGCAAGGTGCGGGCGAGACGCCCACACTCCCAGTGCTGACAGCTGGGTTATACAAGTCAGTGAATTTCGTCGAACTCACGTTAATAATAGAGGTGGCACTGCTTTCGCCTTGCCACCTCATAATGTAATAAAAGTATATATGTATGCGTGCGTTGATGCCGACTATTGTATGTCCCAGCCTATGGCACTCGCTCCAAGCACAGCTGCCGACGCTCCGTCGAGTCCGCTGATGAGGAACTGCGCCTTGCCCTTGAATATGTTCTGGACGTGGGCGTCGTAGGCGTTCTTAATAGGATTCATGATGAGGTCGCCAGCCTTTGTCAAGCCACCGAAGAAGATGAACGCTTCGGGGCTGCTGAATGCTGCGAAGTCGCAACAAGCCTCGCCAAGCATCTTGCCTGTGAACTCGAATATCTCGTTGGCAATCTTGTCGCCCTTGCCAGCGGCAATGCTTACGTCAAGCGAGGTGATGCTCTCTGGGTTAAGCTCACGCAGCAGCGAAGGTTCGTCGCTCTTTGCCAGAATCTCGCGTGCGGTGCGTGCCACTCCAGTGGCGGAGCAGTATGCCTCAAGACAGCCTGCGCGTCCGCAGCCGCATTGACGCCCTTCTTCTCCGCGTACCATGGTGACATGTCCAAGCTCGCCAGCCATGCCGTCGCTTCCATATACAAGTTGTCCGTTGACAACTATTCCCGAGCCTACGCCCGTTCCGAGTGTGATGACTATGAAGTTCTTCATGCCACGTGCCACGCCGTAGGTCATCTCGCCTATGGCAGCAGCGTTGGCGTCGTTAGTCATTGCCACCGGTATGCCGAGGCGGTCGCTAAACATCTTTGCAAGTGGTACGATGCCCTTACCCCAGACGAGGTTTGGCGCTTTCTCGATGCAGCCGCTGTAATAGTTGGCGTTAGGGGCACCAATGCCCATGGCCTTAATTTTCTCAATGCCGCCCACTTGGTCAATGATGATTTGCAGTGCATCGACCGAAGCGTTCACGTAGTCCTCGACGTTGGTATAGCTCTGTGTCTTGATGGCTGTCGTAGCCTTGATGTCGCCGCGGCTATCGACAATGCCGAAAACGGAGTTGGTACCACCCAAGTCCAAGCCGATGACGTACGGTTTCAAAATTGGTTGCGCATTCATTGTTTTATTTATGTGAGTTAATAATATCTTTTTTGTATAGTTCTGTGATTTTGACGGCAAAGTTAGGAAAAAAAATGTGATTATTCAAAAAAATAGGGGAAAAAACTTGTGTAATTAGCAAAAAATTCGCAATTTTGCAGTCGTTATGCCGTTTCAGATACATATTGACATATTAAATTTCATCTCCAAGGGCATGTTGATAGGCCTAATAGCATCGGCTCCAATGGGTCCGGTGGGAGTGCTTTGTGTACAGCGGACGCTGAACAAGGGTAGATGGTATGGGTTCATTACGGGCATTGGTGCTGCACTCAGCGATATGATTTATGCAGCCATCACTGGTTACGGAATGAGTTACGTGATGGATCTTTTGAGCAATCCGCAGACGAAGATGTATCTGCAGATAGTGGGCAGCATGATGCTGCTGGCCTTTGGAATCTACACCTACAAGTCGGATCCGACGAAGAAGATTCATCGTTCGGGCAACGGGAAGGGAACGCTGTTCCACAACGGAATGACCGCCTTTCTCGTCACGTTCTCCAATCCGCTGATAATATTCCTGTTTGTGGCTTGCTTTGCACAGTTCGCATTCGTCATGCCTGATCATCCGTTTGAGATGGTCGTGGGATTCATGAGCATTGTCTTTGGAGCTCTGTTGTGGTGGTTCGGACTGACGTGGCTGATTGACAAGATTCGCGGAAAGTTCGACGACAATGGCATTCGGCTAATCAATCAGGTGATTGGGGCGATTGTGGTGTTGAGCTCCGTCATCATGTTCTTGGGCACGGTGACGAATCTCTACAGGTTCTTCGGTTTCAAAGGTTAAGAAAACAGTACTTTAAATAGCTTTTAACATAATGTTCATTGCTCAGGAATTAAGAAAGACAAACATTGCCGAATACATCTTGTATATGTGGCAGGTGGAAGACACGATAAGGGCTTTCGGGTGCTCGCTGTCGAGAATAAGAAGGGAATATATCGATAGGTTCGACTATACCGACGAGCAGAAGGAGGAGGAGGCTGACTGGTTTGGAAACCTGATAAGGATGATGAACGAGGAGGGATGCCGCGAGAAAGGACACCTGCAAATAAACAAAACCACGCTGACGCTGCTTGCCGATTTGCACGCTCAGCTTCTGGAAAGCACGAAACATCCTTTCTACACGTCGGAGTACTATAAGGTACTGCCCTACATTGTGGAGCTGCGCAACCGTGGAGCCAACAAGGAAGAGAACGAGATTGAGACATGCTTCAACTCGCTATACGGCATGATGATGCTAAGACTGCAGAAGAAGAATGTCAGCCCCGATACGGCACACGCAGTGAAGGAGATAACGACCTTGATAGGAATGTTGAACGACTACTATTTCAAGGACAAAAAGGAAGGGCTGGAGATTTGAGAATTAAGAATTTTAAGTTTTGAATTATGAATATATTGGTTACTGGCTGCAACGGACAGCTTGGAAATGAGATACAGCTGTTGGAGAAGAATTATCCGCAATACACATTCTTCAATACCGATGTGGCTGAACTGGACATTACAAACCAGTTGGCTGTGGCTGACTTCGTTGGTCGCCACGAGATTGACGGCATAATAAACTGTGCCGCATACACGGCTGTGGATAAGGCTGAGGACAACAAGGAGCTGTGCACTACGCTAAACACCGTGGCACCGGCTTATCTTGCAGCTGCCGTGGAGAAACGAGGCGGTTGGATGGTGCAGGTTTCTACCGACTATGTGTTTAACGGAAAGGCACATAAGCCATACGTCGAGACTGACACGCCTTCTCCCGACAGCGTCTATGGCAGCACGAAACTGGCTGGCGAATTGGGCGTGCAGAAGTTCTGCAAGCGTGCCATGATTATTCGTACGGCATGGCTTTACAGTACGTTTGGCAACAACTTCGTGAAGACAATGATTCGCTTGGGAAACGAAAAGTCAGAACTGGGTGTCATTTTCGACCAGATTGGCACTCCCACTTACGCCGCCGACCTTGCACAGGCCATAATGACGGCTGTGGAGAAGGGCATAAAACCAGGAGTCTTCCATTTCTCGAACGAGGGAGTTATAAGCTGGTATGACTTTACGAAGGCCATTCACCGCATTGCTGGCATCACGACTTGCCATGTGCGTCCGCTGCACACGAGCGAATATCCTACGCCTGCTAATCGACCACCATATAGTGTGCTCGACAAGACAAAGATAAAGGAGACGTATGGCATAGAGATTCCCTATTGGGAGGAGTCGTTGGAGAAATGTGTTGGGAAGTTAAGAATTAAAAATTAAGAATTAAAAAAATAAAGTTATCCTTTCTCTCCCCTTTGGGGAAGTCGGAGGGGGCTTCAGAAATAAGATTTTAAGTTGTGAATAAGGAGATTGACAGAAGAAGGACATTCGCGATTATTTCGCACCCTGACGCAGGAAAGACAACGCTGACGGAGAAATTCCTGTTGTTTGGTGGACAGATACAAGTGGCAGGAGCCGTAAAAAGCAACAAGATAAGAAAGACGGCAACGTCGGACTGGATGGACATTGAGAAGCAACGTGGCATCTCGGTTTCGACATCGGTCATGGAGTTTGACTATCTTGACTACAAGGTGAACATTCTCGATACACCTGGACATCAGGACTTTGCAGAGGACACGTTCCGCACGCTGACTGCCGTTGATTCAGCAATTATCGTGGTTGACGGTGCCAAGGGCGTTGAGACGCAGACACGAAAACTGATGACCGTCTGCCGAATGAGAAACACACCGGTAATCATCTTCATCAACAAGATGGACCGCGAGGGTCGCGACCCTTTCGACCTGCTCGACGAACTGGAACAGGAACTGGAGATAAAGGTGCGCCCCCTGAGTTGGCCAATAAACCAAGGTCAGAAGTTCAAGGGCGTGTACAACATATATGAGAACAAACTCGACCTCTTTACGCCTGATAAGCAGCGCGTGACGGAGAAGGTGGAGGTGGACGTTGACAGCAGCGAGCTGGAGGCGCACGTCGGTGAGGCTGACGCGGCAAAGCTGCGTGAAGACCTTGAACTTGTAGATGGTGTCTATCCTGAGTTCCGTGTCGATGATTATCGCAATGCCGAGGTGGCACCAGTGTTCTTTGGCTCTGCGCTGAACAACTTTGGCGTGCAGGAACTGCTCAACTGTTTTGTCGAGATTGCCCCAAGTCCACGACCGACGAAGGCTGAAGAGCGAATGGTAGAACCAGAGGAGCCGAAGTTTACAGGCTTCATCTTCAAGATAACGGCAAACATCGACCCAAACCACCGTTCGTGCATCGCCTTCTGCAAGGTGTGCAGCGGAAGGTTTGAGCGCAACAAACCATACTTGCACGTGCGTCAAGGCAAGACGGTGCGCTTCTCGTCGCCAACGCAATTCATGGCTCAACGCAAGAGCACCATCGACGAGGCATGGCCTGGTGACATCGTGGGTCTGCCTGACAATGGAATGTTCAAGATTGGCGACACGCTGACCGATGGCGAGCAGTTGCACTTCCGCGGACTGCCGAGTTTCTCGCCAGAGCTGTTCAAGTATATTGAGAACGACGACCCGATGAAGGCGAAGCAGCTGCAAAAGGGCATCGACCAGCTGATGGACGAAGGCGTGGCGCAGCTGTTCGTCAACCAGTTCAACGGTCGCAAGATCGTAGGTACGGTAGGACAGTTGCAGTTTGAGGTGATACAGTATCGCCTTGAAAATGAGTACAATGCCAAGTGCCGTTGGGAGCCAGTGCATCTCTACAAGGCTTGCTGGATAGAGAGCGACGACGAGGCAGAGCTGGAGAACTTCAAGAAGCGTAAGTATCAGTATATGGCGAAGGACAAGGACGGTCGCGACGTCTTCCTTGCCGACAGCGGCTATGTGCTCAGCATGGCGCAAGAGGACTTTAAGAAAATAAAATTCCATTTTACGAGTGAGTTTTAATGATAGGGTTTTTAGAAGGTACCCTCTACCTTCCATTTTATAAAAGGATTTATGAAAACAGAAGACGATATAAGAAATGCCGTTGATGTGATGAAGAAGGGTGGGGTGATACTCTATCCTACTGATACGGTGTGGGGAATAGGCTGCGACGCTACCAATGCTGATGCCGTTGCCCGCGTTTATCAGATAAAGAAGCGTGAGGACTCAAAGGCTCTCATCTGTCTTGTTGACAGCGACGCACGTCTGCAACGCTATGTACGCCAAGTTCCTTCTGTGGCTTGGGATCTGCTCGACTGTGTTGACAAGCCTACGACGGTGATTCTCGACGGAGCGGTAAACCTCGCTCCCAACCTCATTGCCGACGACGGAAGCATTGCGCTTCGCATCACACAGGAAGCCTTCTCGAAGGAGTTGTGCTACAGATTCCAGAAGGCGATAGTGTCAACGTCGGCAAACATTTCGGGTGAGCCTACGGCGCAGAACTATTGCGACATCTCGCAGGAGATAATCGATGCAGTGGATTATGTATGCTGGACACGTCGTCAGGAGCATAAGCCACACAAGCCGTCAAGCATCATCAAACTGGGACTTGGCGGCGAAGTGGAAATTATTAGGAAATAAATACCATGACGGAAGAAACGAAAGACATGAATTGGTTTAGGCAATTCTGCCGTTGGCGTGAGGAACACGTCAGCGAGAGGGCTTTCGTCCTTTTTCTCGCTCTGCTCGTGGGCTTCTTTTCCGCCGTTGCCGCTTTCCTGCTGCATAGTGTCATCAACCACATTGTAGCGTTGTTGACCAGTTCGTTTAACAAGTCGTCGGCAAACTGGCTCTATCTCGTCTATCCTGTGATAGGCATTTTCCTCACATCGCTGTTTGTGAGATACATCGTGAAGGACAACATCAGTCATGGAATCACGCGTATTCTCTATGCCATAAGCAGCAAGCGCAGCCGATTGCGAGGGCACAACTGCTGGTCGTCGGTGGTGGCATCGGGAATAACAATCGGTTTCGGTGGTTCTGTGGGAGCCGAGGCACCTATCGTGCTGACTGGCTCTGCCATTGGCTCAAACCTTGGCAAGCTGTTCCACATGGACAACAAGACGCTGATGTTGCTTGTTGGCTGTGGAGCTGCCGGTGCCATTGCAGGCATATTCAAGGCTCCTATTGCCGGTCTCGTGTTTACGCTCGAAGTGCTGATGATTGACCTTACAATGGCATCGTTGCTACCCATACTCGTCTCGTGTGTCACGGCGACGTGCTTCACCTATATTTTTAGCGGCTCGACGGCATTGTTCACTTTCCATCTCGACGGCGACTGGATTGTTGAGCGTGTGCCAGCGTGCATCTTGCTTGGCATTTTCTGCGGACTCATGAGCCTCTATTTCATTCGCACCATGACGTTCTGTGAGGATATCTTTGCAAAGTTCAAGGACAAGCCTTATGTGAAGCTCGCCTTGGGCGGCGTGACGTTGAGCCTTCTGATTTTCCTTTTCCCGTCGCTCTTCGGCGAGGGCTACAGATCGATAAACCTGTTGCTGAATGGACGTACCGAGGCCGACTGGAACGGCGTAATGAGCAATTCGCTGTTTGCAGGGCAGAGCCATCTGCTCATTCTCTATGTGGCATTGGTAATGCTGTCGAAGGTGTTTGCCACTTCCGCAACCAATGGCGGTGGAGGCTGTGGCGGTACGTTTGCTCCAAGCCTTTTCATAGGTTGTTTCAGCGGCTTCCTCTTTGCCCGATTGTGGAACATATATAATATAGGTGTATATGTGCCTGAGAAGAACTTCGCTTTGTTGGGCATGGCGGGAGTTATGTCTGGCGTTATGCACGCTCCCTTGACGGGTATATTCCTCATTGCTGAGATAACAGGAGGGTATAGCCTCTTTGTGCCGCTAATGATCGTCAGCGTGTGCTCATATCTTACCATCTACATGTTTGAGCCACATAGCATCTACGGAATGAGACTGGCGAAGCAGGGAAAGCTGATTACACACCACACCGACCATGCCGTTCTCACGCTTATGAGCCTTGACAGCGTGATAGACCGCGACTACAATGCCGTCAGCCCCGATATGGAACTGGGGCAGATAGTACACAAGATAAGCCGAAGTCGAAACAGTTTTCTCCCTGTACTTGACGCTGCTGGAAACCTGTTGGGCGAGATTGACATAACGAAGATTCGAAATGTGGTGTTCCGCATAGAGCTTTACCACCATTTCAAGGCTCGGCAATTGATGACGCAGCCAGCGGCAACGCTCAACGACGATGCGCCGATGACTGATGTCATGAAGGTATTTGATGCCACTCATTCCGATTGGCTTCCAGTGTTGGGACACGACAAGCATCTAAAGGGATACATCTCGCGACAGAGAATGTACGGAATGTATCGCAAAATGGTGGCAGACATGAGTGAAGACTGAGTCAAGTGCGCTTTGGCGTACTTGAAATTAAAGAATTAAAAATTAAAGTTCTTTGGCGCACTTGAAATTAAGTAATTGAGAATTAAAGTTCTTTGCGCACTTGAAATTAAGTAATTAAAAGCTAAACGTTATATGAAGAAAGAGGACTTACGCATTGTATTTATGGGAACACCGGAGTTTGCCGTTGCTACTCTCGATGCTCTCGTTAAGAACGACTACAATGTTGTGGCTGTGGTTACTCAACCTGACAAGCCAGTTGGTCGCCACGGTAGCGTATTGCAGCCGTCGGCGGTGAAACAATATGCCTTGGAGCATGGGTTGCCAGTGTTGCAGCCAGTGAAGATGAAGGACGAGGCTTTTGTTGAAGAACTGCGTTCCTATAAAGCCAATCTTCAGGTCGTGGTGGCATTTCGTATGCTACCAGAGGTGGTGTGGGCTATGCCCGAATATGGAACATTCAATGTCCATGCCGCCCTTTTGCCTCAGTATCGTGGTGCCGCGCCTATCAACTGGGCAATAATCAATGGCGAGACGCGGACAGGCGTGACGACTTTCTTCCTCGATCATGACATTGATACGGGAAGGATAATCATGCAGTCGCCATTTGACATTTCTGATGACTACAATGTGGAGAATGTTTATGACGGACTGATGCGTCTCGGAGCGGAGACGTGTCTGAAAACCATCGAACTGATAGTTAAGGAAAACGGTTGTCCGCATACTGTTCCACAGGATGAAATAGGTAATGTAGAGGAGCTAATGACCGCCCCCAAGATTTTCAAGGACACTTGTCGCATTGACTGGACACGAACGGCAAAGCAGAACTACGATTTTGTTCGCGGTCTGAGTCCTGTTCCTGGAGCGTGGACTAATCTCGTATCACCTTCGGGAATGGAAGTGGTGATGAAAATCTATGCTACTCGCAAGACTGACGAGGGTGCTGCGGTAAAGCCAGGAACTATCATCGTTGATGGTAGGCGCATACTGGTAAAGTGCGGCGATTCTTTCGTTCTCGAACTTACTGAAGTTCAGATGGCTGGCAAGAAGCGCATGACAGCATCCGATTTCCTCAATGGCATGAAGAATTTGAGCGAATATCATCTGGAATAAGGCTTTTGTTGAAAAGAAACTTTTTCTTGTCGAAAATATAATAAATAGGCATTGGACTCGTTTATGAATATAAAAGTCTGTAACAAAAAAATGAATTGCCTATGAAGAATGTTTTTACTCAAGAAGAAGTTCAACCCAGCAAGAGAACTTTGGATTTTATCAGAATGGTGGCTTACACCTATCGCCCAAGAATAAGACAGGATGGTGTTGTTGTGCCATTTTGCTTGAATTGACTTGTTTTGAATAATAGTTAAATCAATGACAATAGTATCTCCTTCGTTGCTCGCTGCCGATTTCCTGCACCTTGACAGCGACATCCAAATGATAAATGACAGTGAGGCAGAGTGGCTTCATCTTGACGTTATGGATGGCGTTTTCGTCCCAAACATCTCCTTTGGATTCCCAGTGCTTGAGGCTGTCGCATCGAAATGCAAGAAGGCTTTGGATGTGCATTTCATGATTGTTCATCCCGAACAGTACATTAGGCAGACAGCCAAGTTGGGAGCGATGATGATGAACGTCCACTATGAGGCTTGTACTCATCTCCATCGAACCATTCAGGAAATTCACGATGCAGGAATGAAAGCTGGCGTGACTCTTAATCCAGCAACTCCTGTATCTGTTCTTGAGGACATTATACGCGACGTTGACATGGTGTTGCTCATGAGTGTCAATCCTGGATTCGGTGGGCAGAAATTCATCGAGAACACCATCTCTAAGGTTGAAAGGCTAAAGAAACTGATTGTGGAGAGAGGCTCCAATGCACTAATCGAGGTTGACGGTGGAGTACAGGCAGAGACTGCCCCACGTTTGGTGGCAGCAGGCGTTGACGTGCTTGTCAGTGGCAGTTATGTTTTCAAGGCTTCCGATCCACTGTCGGTGATAAGAAGCCTGAGGAATCTGTAACCTTACAATACTTTGTGCTCCTTTGCCATGCGTCTCATATTGATTATGGCATAGCGCATTCGACCAAGCGACGTGTTGATGCTGACATTGGTCTGTTCGGCAATCTCCTTGAACGACTTGTTCTCGAAGAATTTCATATAGACAACCTCCCTCTGTGGTTCTGGAAGGTGGTTCATCAACTTCACGGCATCGGCAAGAGTCTGACTGTGTATTATGCTCGATTCCTTGCAGGTGTCGAGCGGCTCTTGCTCCTTGAGGCATCCAAGGTCGTTGTTGCCATTCATCTCCGTCAAGGCAATTTTTTCCTTGCGGTGGTGGTCAATGAGTGCGTTGCGTGTTATGCGTGCCACCCAAAAGTGAAAGCTGCCACGGCTGGTGAACCTTCCCTCGCGTAAGCCTACAACAATGCGAATGAAGACTTCTTGAAAGATGTCGTCAGCTGCACTCTTGTCCTTAAGCATATTGTAGATTGACGTGAAAACCCTGCTCTTGTATCTGTTAAGAATCTCGTCGAAAGCACTGTTGTCTCCCGCCATGTAACTTATGGCCAACTCGTCGTCGGTCATTGTCTTTTTGTCTTCCATTTACTTAATATCTTTCTATGTTAAGTAAAATTTTTCCTATAGGCAGTGTGTATTTAAAATAATTAATTATGTTTTGCGTTGCAAAAGTACAAATTTTTGTGTTATCAGCCAAATTTTCTTTCATTTTTTTGCATATTCTCATACAAAATGTTTACCTTTGCATCAGAAACTAAAAACTGATAAATTGAAAACTAAAAAACTTTTAATTATATGACACAACTCTTTGTTCCTGGTCGTCTATGTCTCTTTGGTGAACATTCTGACTGGGCGGGCCATTATCGTACGATGAACGCTGACATTGTTCCTGGAGCAGCTATCGTAACAGGAATAGAGCAAGGTATATATGCAGAGGTTGAAAAATCACCGATTTTTGAGTTGATAAGCGATGCCCCTGAAATGGAGAACGTATGGCATGACTTTTCATGTCGGATGCATGAGCATGACTTGAAGCAGATCGCGAAGTCTGGCTCGTTCTTCTGCTATTGTGCTGGAGTGGCATCATATATGCTGGAGTGGTATAAGGTTGGTGGTGTGCGTATCCGCATCACATCGATGACGTTGCCGATAAAGAGTGGACTGTCGAGCAGTGCCGCAATCTGTGTCCTTGTTGCGCGTGCATTCAATATTCTCTATAAGTTGAACCTGAATACTCTCGGCGAGATGAACATCGCATATCTCGGCGAGCTTCGCACACAGTCGCGTTGTGGCCGTCTTGACCAAGCGTGTGCTTTCGGTGTGAAGCCGAGCCTTATGACTTTTGATGGCGACGAAGTGTCGGTTCAGGCACTGAACATCAAGAAGCATCTCTATTGGGTATTTGCCGACCTTTGCGCTAACAAGGATACAATTCGAATCCTCAGCGACTTGAATCGTGCCTATCCTTTTGCCTCCGATGAGGTTGGTATGCGAGAACAGAAAGCACTTGGAGTAAAGAACCAGCAGATTGTCAACCGTGCCGTACATTTTATGGCAGAGGGCGACGTCGAGGGGTTAGGACGACTGATGACAGAGGCAGAGGAACTGTTCAATAAGGACATTGCTCCAATGTCGCGTGCTCTTGAAGCTCCGAAACTCCAACAGACTCTCAACGACCCAAATATCCTTCCGCTGGTCTATGGAGGCAAGGGTGTTGGTTCGCATGGCGATGGCTCGGTTCAGTTCCTCGCACGTGACGAGGAGTCGCAACAGAAGTTGGTGGACTATCTCAATTCGCATGGAATGCAGGCCTACAAACTGACCTTGTATCCAGTTCATGCCGTAAGGAAGGCCATCATTCCTGTGGCAGGATTTGGCACCCGACTTTATCCCGCCACTCGCTGTCTGAAGAAGGACTTCTTCCCGATACCTTGTCAGGACGGAATGGTTAAGCCTGTGATACTTATCCTGCTTGAAGAGCTTATTGCCAGCGGTATAGAGGATATATGTCTCGTGCTTGGTTCAGAAAGCGAGCGACAGATGTATATTGACTTTTTCGAAACCCCTTTGCCACAGGAACATTTTGCTAAGCTCAATGCAAGAAATCAGGAGTATGAGAATCACATTCATAACATTGGCAAGCATCTCCAGTATGTCATACAGACAGAGAAGAGAGGTTTTGGACATGCCGTGTATCAGACGCGCGACTTTGCGGGCAACGAGCCTGTGCTGCTGATGCTTGGCGACACCATCTACCGCAGTGCCACGAACAAGACGTGTACATTGCAGCTTATTGAAGAGTATGAGTTGCACAACAAGCTGACGTTGAGCATACATTCCATTCCGCTTCAGGACGTCAGTCGCTATGGCATACTTAGTGGCGTATGGGAGGACAAGAAACATACCATTATGAATGTGTCGCAGATGGCAGAGAAGCCTACTGTTGGATATGCAGAGGAGTTCCTTGGTGTGAATGCAAAGGACGGCTCGAAGGAATACTATTCAGTGTTTGGTCAATACATTCTTACGCCAGAGGTTTACGAACAGCTTGCGATAGACATTCTTGAATCATACGAAAAACATGACGACGCTCGCGAGATAGAACTGACAACGGCTCTAGAGGCTGTGCGCAAGCAGTACGGAATGGTGGGCGTGAAGATTAACGGCGAGATGTTCGACATGGGCAATCCCGATGCTCTTCGCAATGTCTATCTAAACTTTTAATCTAACTTTTTTTCCTTAGTAAAACCGTTGCTATTATGGGAGCACCGACCAGTGCTGTTACGCTGTTCACAGGCAGTGCTCCCTCAAAGCCTGGTAAACGGGCGAGTATATTGCAAATAAGTGCAAGTGCCGCACCAGCAACCATCGTCGATGGCAAAAGTAGGCGATGGTCGCTGGTGCGGAATAGGGCGCGTGCAAGATGGGGAACAGCAAGACCTATGAACATTATCGGACCGCAATAGGCGGTCACTACGGCAGCCAGTAATCCCGAACTTACTATTACAGCCATGCGCGAGCGACGAATGTCAAGGCCAAGGTTGCGAGCATAGTTGTCGCCGAGAAGAAGGAGGTTCATCGTCTTTATCAGCAACATACTTAGTGGCAGAAGAACACACATGAGAATGGTGAATACAAGAAGCTGAGTTCCCGACGTGCGTGAAAAGCATCCCAATCCCCACACGACGTATGCCTTCACGTCTTCCTCAGGACTAAAGAATTTCAGTACACCGATTATGGCATTAGCCAAATATCCTGTCATTACGCCAATCAGCAGCAACGTGACGTTTCCCTTCACATGTTGTGCTACTATTATTATAAGGGCAAGGACGGCAATGGCTCCTATTATGGCAGCAATGGTTATCGCAACGTCGCCCATATATCCCAAACGACTTAGTGCGACACCTCCAAGAGAACTGGACAGCAATACGACGAAGGCAACGCCAAGCGATGCTCCATTGCTCACGCCAAGTACTGACGGACCAGCTAAAGGGTTGCGGAAAACGGTCTGCATCTGTAGTCCGCTGACTGCCAAGCCTGCTCCAGCTAACAAGGCTGTTACGGTTTGCGGCAAACGCGAACTCATGATGATATTGCGCCAGATGATCTGCTCGCCCTCCGTAAAGTCTTTTAGTAACATGGGAATGTCGCCAATAATGCCAACAACGGCTTGCAGCGGAATGTTTACCGTTCCGATGAGTAGGTTTGCGACAAACAGCACTATTGTGACTGCCATCAGCAGCAGGATGAGCAACGGATGAAATCGTTTCATTTCAGTAGTTCGTAGAATGTTGGTTCATAATCCTTTGGCATAAGCTCTGGGTGGAATATTGCCACGAAATCAGCGAGCACCTTGTCTGGCTTAACGGGTGAAATCTCGTAGTATGCCTTCCTTTTCATGTTGCAGTAGATGACCTTACGCTCCTTGAAAGCCTTGAAAAGCGCGTTGCGCGGTTCGGATTTCAGAAGAGCCTCGTAGCTAAAGTCGCCGTTGTAGCTGTTCAGTATTCGCCAGTAGTCGGCATTGGCTGCCTTGGCGTAGAGTGATTCAAACTCGATAGGTACGCCGCCCGTATTTTCGTCGTTGATTACATAATCGGCACCGGCATCGCGGAATATCTGTGCAAGATAGTTCTTGCCGCCAACGGCATACCAATTGCCGCCGTGCATCTCGCCGCTGAGGATTGTTGGCCGTTGCTTTGTTGTGGCAGCCTTTGCTTTCAAAGTGTTGTAGCTCGTTTCTATTTCGGTGAAGGTTGCGTTGGCTTCTTTCTCCTTCCCGATAAACATGCCAATAAACTTTATCCATTCCGCTTGTCCCAAAGGATCGAGCTCTTTATAGCCGAGGTGTGGGACAAGGGTCACGCCCGACTCCTTTATGGCATCGTAGCCGCCTCGCTTGAACGGCGATATGAAGATTACTTCGGCATTGGCTGCCATGACGAGTTCGGGATCGAAGTTGCCTTCCATTCCAATTTTCACTATGTCGCCTCGCTTCACACGGTCGAGAATGTCCTTGTTGAAAAGGTTTTTCGTGCCCGTTATTCCTTTCACCACGTCGTGTGCGTTGAGGATGGTGAAGTTCGACAATTGCAGCATGGTCATCAGTATGGTGCGCTTTATCGGCACGTCGATGCGTGTGTAGCCTTCGGGTACTGACACTGTTGTCTCGGAGGTGTTGACGAGTGCAAAATGGTAGGCTTTTGAAGTCCCCTTTTGCGGGTCTTTCACATCGACGAGCCTAACGCCGTTTTCACCGTTCCTCACGGTGAAGCCTTTGGCATACTTTATCTCTATGGTCGAGGACTTGCTGACTATAGTTTCTGTTGACTTGCTTTTGTTGCTGCACGACACGATGAGGAGCGTTGCAGCAATGGCTATAAAAATTTGTTTCATTCTTCTTTTAGTATTATTATTTCGAGTTTACTGTTTGTAAGTAGGGGAGAGCAGACGCCGTTGCAATATTTTGTGAGGACTTTGACGAACGAGTCGTGTAGGGCTTCGGGTATTATTGTCCAAAGTTCTTTGGCAAGCGTTATGGTGCTTACCTTTTCCACTATGTCTGCCGAGCAACCTGCTTCTTCCACCATGCGGGCGACGAACTGCCTGTCCATCGTAGAGCGGCGGCTGTGGGTGTCGAGATGTCCTGCGGCGAGCTTTACAGCCTTGCCAATCATCATCACGAGGTGGATGTTGCCGATGCCCAGTTCGTCGGCAATGGAGATGGTTACGCCGATGTAGTTGCCGTATTCCACGAAGGCTTGCGGCGGCAGGGTGGGGAAGCGTTGGCGGACGAGGCGTTCGCTCTTGGCTCCGCTACTTATGACAATGTGGCCGCAGCCCAAGGCAGCGGTGACGGTGGCGCATTTGCGTATGCTATCCACAAAGGCTTCTTCCGAGAAGGGCTTTATTATGCCCGAAACGCCAACGATGGAAATGCCACCCTTGATGCCAAGGCGTGGGTTGAATGTGCGCTGTGCCAGCCGTTCGCCGTCAACTACCGAAATCGTTACCTTGACATGGGCGTTGTTGAGATTATGGCGAATCATCTCGCGTGGTACGCGGTTGATGGCAGCCTCGCCGGGTGGATAGTCGAAGCCTGGTAGTGTGAAGTGTCCTACTCCTTCGCCGCCAACGATGGTCAGTTCGCCGTCAATAGGCTCTACTTTCGCCCTTATCTCTGCGCCGTTGGTCACGTCGGGGTCATCGCCGCTTTCCTTTATTATGTAGGCGTAGTCGTCGGCGTAGTGTACTTCTACGTGGATTGTTTCGCCGTTGGGCAGTATGACGGGAACTATTGTGGTTGTTGGCACTGTGGTTGTTGGTGTTACATGGAGTATTGGCACTGGGAGTGTGGGCGTCTCGCCCGCACCCTGCCGCAAGGCAAGCCTTTTAGTTGTTGGGTTTAAGTTACTTTCTTCGCAGGGTGCGGGCGAAACGCCCACACTCCCAGTAGTAACACTCCCAGTGCCGCCAGTACTCATTTTATAGGCGGCAATGGCGGCGGCTGTGGCGTAGGTGCCTGTGGTCAGTCCGCTGTGTAGCGGATAGAAGTCGGGGAGCAGTCGTTCTACCATTCTTCTCAAGCCGTGTTCGCCGTTTACTGTATTGAAGTATTCGGGTGTTGTTGGTCGTCGTAGGGCTATTATCCTCATGCCTTTTTGTCGGGCACATTTTATCTTTTCAACATAGCCACCTGTCGTGCCGCTTTCCTTCAATATCATGTAATCGGCTTGTTGGGGCTCTTGCAGCTGCTCAGGTTTCAGTCCCTCGGAAGTTGCGATGGCAAGGCTCGAAGGACGGTCGAGAATGTGGTAATACACCTTGCATCCTTTCGCCTCAAGTTGCTTCAGCTTTGCAATGCTCTGCACTCCTGTTGTCGCCAGCACGGTAGTGTCTTCACTGACCAGGTCTATAGCCTCGTCGTAGGTGTCACACCAGAAGATGTCATTGTCGCGGGGCGGAAAGATGCGCTCAAAGCGTATGGCTGGGATGTTGAGGCTCGCTGCCACTTCTGCTACTGTCGCGTGCAGATGGGCGGCAAAGGGATGGGCGGCATCTACTATCAGTCGTATGTCGTGTTCCATGCAGAACAGTCGCATCTTGTCTTGCGTCATGGCTCCGCTGACGGCAATGCCGTGGCACAAGTCCACTTTCTGCTCGCCCGTTTTGGTCGAGTAGTAGAACGTCTTGCCGGCTTCTTCCAGAGCCTTCACTGCTTTGCGCCCCTCCGTTGTTCCTCCGAAAATGAGTATCATTTTTCTCCTTTCCTGTAAAGATGGGTAAAGCTACGGTCGTAGAGCAGGGAGTGGGGAGCAGGGAGAGGGGTGTTGGATGTTCCCACGGCCTCGCCTACGACTATCATCGTCGTGAGCGTGAGATTGTTTCCCTTCACCAAGTCGGCAAGCTCCGAGAGTTGTCCGCGCCATATCTTCTGGTCGTGCCATGTAAGGTGGTGGCAGACGGCAACTGGCGTATCGGCAGGATATTCCCGAAGCAGTTGCGACTGTACGTCATCAACCAATGTTGCGCTGAGGAAAATGCACATCGTGCTGCGGCTTCGGGCAAGCAGATGCAGCTTTTCGCGGTCGGGCATCGGGGTGCGTCCTTCGCCTCGTGTGAGTATGATGGTTTGGCAGCGTTCGGGAATGGTGAACTGCGAGCGTAGTTCGGCTGCGGCGGCAAGGAACGACGAGATGCCCGGTGTGATGTGGTAGCTGATGCCGTTTGCTTCGAAGAAGTCCATCTGCTCTTGTATGGCACCGAAAATGCAGGGGTCGCCTGTGTGCAGACGAACGACGAGCTTTCCGCGGTCGGTAAACTCCTTCATCAGCGTGCATTGCTCTTCAAGTGCCATCGACGCACTGCTCCTGACCACGGATCCTGCCTTGGCGTAGTGGGTCAGTTCGCGCGGCACGAGGCTTCCGGCGTAGAGAATGAGGTCTGCCTGCTGAAGGAATCGTTTGCCGCGAACCGAAACGAGTTCGGGGTCGCCGGGTCCTGCGCCTACTATCTCCACGTGTCCGCGCCGCACGAAACTGTTGTCCATTGCTACGGCGAGGGTCCATTGTGAGCCGCGGTGTTTTGGGAGGAGTAGCGAGGCACTCCTGTCCCCAGGTGGTGGATTAAAGGATGAGGTGTGGTTAAGCAGTGCGGCGGCTTCGCAGACGCTGGGGGTTCCGACGTGTTTTTCTACGGTGGCGCTTGGGTTGGGCACTTCCACGTCTTTCAGTCCCTCGGCTGTGTAGAAGTGGAAGGGGTAGCCTCGGCGTTGCAGTTCTTTCACCACCTTCTCGTCTTTCTTTAGGTCGATGGTGGCGAAGCTCTTTATTGCCTTTGGGCTAATGCCGTTCTCCACGAGGCATTGGCGCATTTCGTCGATGCAACTCATGTCGGCATCGTGGGCCAGGCCGATGCCGACAGTTAGGCATCGGGGGATGTAGTGGAGAATTACAGGGATTTTGGGAACTGGGAGTGTTGTTACTGGGAGTGTGGGCGTCTCGCCCGCACCCTGCCGCAAAGAATGTCTTTTAATTATTGGGTTTAAGTTACTTTCTTCGCAGGGTGCGGGCGAGACGCCCACACTCCCAGTGATTACACTCCAAGTGATGGCGATGATAAGGTCGAAATGGCTGACGTTGATGTCCTCTGCCTTGTGAAATACAGTGACATGCGATGGAAGATTCCGTTCAAGCCATTCCGTACCTCGGTCTTTCACTTCCAACAGCAGGGCGGTGGGGCGGCGGTTGACGAAAAGGGAAATCTCGGTGTTTATGTCCTCGCGCTCCAGTGTCCAGCCGAAGCGCTTGGCGAGGGTGTCGAGCTGCCACAGTCCTTCGTTGTCGCTGCGTGTGGTTATCACAGGCTCTGCGCCCGTTGTGCGTGCCACGTCGGCAGCCAGAGCGTTGGCACCGCCGATGTGTCCTGAGGCTACGGCAATGGAGTGGCGTGCCGTAGTGTCGAGGCACACCACGGCAGGGTCGTGATGCTTGTCGGCGAGCAGTGGGGCGATGGTGCGCACGCAGATGCCAAGGGCGGCGATGAACACAAAGCCCTCGTAGTTCTGCCACTGTTGAGCCACTTGATTGAGGCTGATAATGTCGCCTCCCAGTTCGCGCTGAATGGTTTCTGCCAGTGGTCGGCTCTCTTCCGTTATTGTTACTATTGCTTTACGCATTTCATTATCTCAATAGGGTTGTAGTCGTTGAGTTGTATTCTCGTTGTGGGCATCAGCCTAAGTCCAAGCATCTGGCATGTGCCGCGGAACTTCTCGCTGCTGTCTTTCGTCACGCAGTTCATCACTATGCAGCCTCCAGTGTTCAATAGCGGTTTCAGTCGGGCAATCATTTCAACGAGTCGTCCGCCGTGTCCGCCGATGAACACGCTGTCGGGTCGGGGCAGTGTGGTGAGGTCTTGGCGGAAGAAGTCGCCTACGATGGTTGTTATGCCCGGCGTGCCGAAGCGTCGGGTGTTTTTTGCCATCAGCTCTCTGCCCTCCTCACGCCGCTCGAAAGCAACGATGTCGAGCATGGGGAACATCCGCTTTGCCTCTATCGACACGCTGCCCGTGCAGAAGCCGATGTCCCACATCACCTTGCTTTGGCTCAGATTCATGGCTTGAAGCGAGAGCAGGCGGATTGGCATTTTCGACATCATGCCGGGGCGACCGTCGAGCACGGCAAAATCTTCGTCGGGAAGACCGAATCTTGAGGCTTGATGTAAATGTTCTCCTACAGTCGTATTCAGTATGACGCAGTTTGGTGTCGCAAAAGCCTTGTTAGCCGCCTCTTCGAGTGTGCATTTCGTTATGCGTTCTTCGTCAGGGTTACCCAGTCGCTCGCCTATATATATAATATAATGTGTATAACCGTATGTCAACATCCTTTGTGCTATGGCAGAGGGCGTATGGGTGTTGTCGGTAAGGCAGCCAATTTTCGTCTTGCCTTCTATCAGTGCTGCGTCGAAGGCGTTCCACGGGCGTCCTGTCAGCGAGACGATTGTCATGTCGTGGTAGGGAAGGGTGATGCGGTGGGCGAGCGTCTGTAGGGAGTTGAAGGTGGGCACGACCTCTATGTCAGCATCGGGAAACTCCTTTAGCAATGTGGCGGCGAAGCCGTAGAAGAGCGGGTCGCCCGATGCGAATACGATGATGTCGTTGTCGATGGCGCGATATTGGGCGAAAACCTTGTCGAGCGGAACGGTGATGTCTATCCATTGCGCCCCTTCGGGTAGCAGTGTGGCGACAAGCTCGTGGTGGCGCCTTCCACCGGAGAAAACCTTGGTGCGTGATAGTTTTTCCTCGACATTACTGTCGAGGCACGGGGGCCGATTGTCTGATATGCCTATAATCGTGAGTTTTTTCATTGATTTATTGTTTGTTAGAGTTGGAAACGGGCGTCTCTTTACTCTGGCTGTTTCTTATAGGTCTCGTCCGGGCTTTAGCTGTTCGGCATCGTCGAGGGTCATGATGGCGTTGCACAGTGTGGCAGCGACGTTGCTGCCACCCTTGCGTCCCTCGACGATAATCTTCGGCACGTCGGCGAAGCTCTTCACCATGTGTTTCGACTCCTTCACATGCACGAAGCCTACGGGTGCGGCAATGATGCCCTGCGGATGTGCCTTGCCGTGGCGCATCAGGTCGCACAGTTCCATCAGTGCCGTTGGGGCGTTGCCGAAGACGAACAGTGCGTCGGGATGTTCTTCCACGGCGAGGCGGATGCCGAGTTGGGTGCGGGTGAAAGCCCCCTCCGGCTCCCCCAAGGGGGAGGGAAAGCAAGGGGCTTGCAGATAGCATTTTACTTCAAGTCCTAAGCGTTTGAGGGCAGCCTTTCTGATGCCGCTTGTCACCATCGTCACATCGGTCACTATTGTTTTTAGTCGTCCGCTCTTTATGCTTTCATATATCTTTGTCGCTGCGCAGTCGTCGGTATAGAGAATGTTCTCCATGTCGAAGTCGGCTGTGGTGTGAATGGCATGTAGGAGCAGCCATTTCTTGTCGAGCGGAATGTCGGGGTGCTTCAGTTCGGAGAGGATGGTGAGGAAACTTTGGGTCATGATGGTGGCTCCCTGCCTCAGCCCCTCTTGCCTCCCGGTAAGGGATGTTGGCTTCGCATAGTAGCCGCGAGGAGTTATCATAAATCCCCCTGCCTTTCTTGTCTGACTGTTCCCTATGATGACAATCGTCAGCATGTCGATGTCCTCTGGATTCAGCTCGCCCAGTGTCGTCACCTTTATTGTCTGTCCCTCGCGTCCTGCTTGTCGCACATAGCCTACGGGCGTGTCCTTGCTGCGCCCTTCTTGCAGGAAAATCTCCTTTAGACGGCGCAGTTGCCAGTATCGTTCGTTCGAGCGTGGGTTGTATATTGCCGTTACGAAGTCGGCGGTGGCGGCTGCCGTGATGCGCCGCTCGATGAGTTCCCATGGAGTCATGAGGTCGGAGAGGGAGATGACGCAGAAGTCGTGGCTGATGGGCGCACCGAGAAGCGAGGCGGCCTTTTGGAAAGCGGAGATGCCGGGGAGGACGGAGATGCTTACGTCCGACTGCCGCTCCTGACGCATCTCGTACATCAGCGATGCCATGCCGTAGATGCCAGCATCGCCCGACGAGATTACCACCACGTCGCGTCCCGCCTCAGCCAGCTCGAAGGCATGTTCAGCCCTCTCTCGCTCGCGCTTCATTCCAGTGTCGATGCACTCGGTCGATGGGGAAATCAGCTCGCCGATGAACTGGAAGTAGAATTTATATCCGACAATGACGTCGGCTGTACGTATAGCCTCCCTCACTGCCGCCGTCATGTCGTCGGTGCTGCCGGGACCAATCCCTGCCACAATTATTTTTCTCATAATTTTACTTTTAGTCCTGCTACCACCATTCTGCCTGGAGAATAGAGTGCGTAGGTCGTCTTTGAACTGTCGATGCGGTTATCCACCTTGTTGAAAATGTTGTCTATGCCGAGGCTTGGCTCAACCGTGAGCCAGCGCGACAGCGCGAAAGTGTGCGTTGTGTTCAGGTTCCACACGCCGTAGCCCGGGGCATTGTCGTATGCCGAGTAGTAGGTCTTTGACTGCATGCGGCAGTTTACGTTGGCGTTCAGCCGGTATTTACCCCAGGCGTGGCTGTAGCCAGCCGACAAAGTCAGCGTGTTCTTTATGCTGCGGTCAAGTAGTGTCCATGTGTCGCCACTCTTCGAGCGGGCGTAGGTGTAGGCATAGTTCACGTTGAGGTTCACGCCGTCGGTGGGGTTGGCATGGAGGTTCACCTGCAAGCCCTTCACCTCGCCCTTGTCGCTGTTCACGTAGTTGGCGTAGGTGCTCATCGACTGCGCCTGTGCCTCGGTCATTTCGGGAAACTCCTTCATGAGCATTGCCCTCAGCTGGTCGTCGAGCGTGATGTTGTCCTTCACAATCATGTCGTTGATGAAGTTCATGTAGCCCATCACCGAGAGGGCGAGGCGCGACGTGCGGTATTCTGCACTCAGCGAGACGTAGTGGCTCTTTTCGGGCGAGAGGTCCTTGTTGCCGAACGACACCTGCGCCTTGCCGCGGTTCACTGCGAAGTAGCGGTAGTAAAGCTCGTCCATGCCTGGGGCGCGAAAGCCGTTGCTGTAGGTGGCGCGCATGTGCAGCTTACCGGCAGAGTACATCAGCGCGGCCTTCGGCGTGAGGTGGCTGCCAAACTCGCGGTGGTAGGTGTAGCGTGCGCCGAGGCTTCCCTTCAGTCCGCCGCCGATGGCAAACTCATGCTGACCGTAGGCGGCGAGTGTATAGACGTGGTTGTCGATGTTGCCAGTCGTCGTGTTCAAGTTGTCCTGCCGCCAGTCGAGTCCGAAGATGGTCGTCGAGTGCGAGGTCAGTCCAAGGACGGCTTTCAGTTCGCCCTCCATCATGCGCTGGCTCTTCGACTGAACGTAGTCGCCAATTTTGTATGTTGAAGTCTCCACGTCGTACTCCTTGCCGTAACGGTAGCGGTCAACGGTGAAGTCGGCCTGCAGCGAGTTGCGGTCGCTCAGCTTGTAGATGCCGCCAACGTTCCAGCGTAGCGACTTGTAGCGCATCTCGTAGTCCAGACCGCCACTGATGTCGGCGTTGGTGTCGGGTCGGTCGGTCTTCTTGTGGTTGTATTCCAATCCGGCGTTGAAGGCGAGCTGGCGCGAAGCCTGCCACGTGAATTTCTGCCCGAAGATATTGCTGCGATAGCCCGTGAACAGCGGCGACAGCGAACGTTGAGTCTCGCCTTCCTCGCCGCTGACATATTCGAAGTCGTTCACACGGTAGCTGTTGGCCTGATCATGGCTGAACGAGGTGTATGAGCCGAAGCCGTTGCTGAAGATGTCGAGGCTGACGCTCTCCGTCAGTACGCCTTTGCCGCTGACTCGGGTGTCTGACGTCACGCTGACGAGGTCGCTTGTCGGCTGGTCGGTTATCACGTTTATCACTCCTGCTATGGCGTCGCTGCCGTAGAGTGAGCTGGCGGCTCCGTCGAGTATCTCGATGCGCTTCACTCGTGCCATGTTTATGCGTTGCAGGTCGGCGTTGTTCGACATCTCGCCGCTTAGCTTCCTTCCGTTGACGAGCACGAGGATATATTTTCCGCCAAGTCCGTTGAGTCGCAGCTGCGAGCCCATTGAGTTTGGTGCCATCGACAGTTGCGGCATGGTGCGTATGAGAGCGTCGGCGAATGTCGTGATTCCATGTTCCTCAATCTCCTTTGCCGAGATTACGTGGACGGGTGTGATGGCAGTCGCCAAACGCTGATGATGCCCCGACCCGGTCACTACGACCGGGTTGAGGCTCATCTCCTTTGCCACCTTTGCCGTGTCCCGCTTCTGGTGTATCTGTGCCGTGGCGGTAATGGGCAGTGCAGTGGCGATAATCCAAATAAAAGTTGTTCTTCTCAATTCTTATTTACCTCTATTGTCTTTAACTCTTTCTCTCCCCTTTGGGGGAGTTGGAGGGGGCTTTCATTTATTCCGGATTCTTCGAGTGATAGTAATCTACCGTCTCGGCATTCCTTGTGTGGGCTTTGTACAGGGCGCGGACATTGGCAAACTCGAGCAGACCTTTTACGATTCCCTTGTTGTCGGTGTAGCTGTCGGCATCTATCGTGTAGCCCATGTGCTGGAAATAGAGCTTCCAGCTTGTGTCCTCAACCTCGCCTTCGTCGTTGTACTCAAAGCCGTTGTCCCATGCGTCGTCGTCGCCAGCCATGTCGTTGTGGGCGTGGTCGCCGGCTATCGACATCAGTGGTGCGCAATAGACGTTGCCCGAGGTCAGACCGTCGGCAACCATGCGCTCATGAACGTGAGTCTTGAAGTTCTCCTTCATATCCACGGTACCAACGTAGTAGTTCTTGTTCAGCTTCTGCAGCGACTCCTCAAGCTGAGTGTAGCGTATGTTTGCCTTGTAGGTGTCGTAGGTGTCGGGATTGCCGTGGCCCATGAATAGCATGGCTCCTTTGGCGGCGTAGCTGCTGAAGTTGGTGTTGAGCGCATTGGCGAGGGCATCAACGTCCGATGGATATTCTGCCATCAGCGGATAGCCCAGCTTCAAGGTCATTGTGGCGAGATAGTCGTCGTCGAGGTCGCCGTTCGAGTTGTTGGCGAAGTCCTTCATGGCGTTTATCACGCGGGTGTATTCCTCACCTGGAATCACCTGCAACGACTGCACCACCACCTCCTTGTACTGCACACGGCCAAAAGCCTCAAGCCAGTATTTTGGCTCGTAGAACGAGCGAGCGTCGGTGTTCTCGGCTGCCATCGCGCGGTTGATGCAGATTGCCGACGAGAACGAGAGATAGACATCGTAGCCCGGAAACTCGCTCTTGTATTCCTTGGCGGTGAGGTCGAAGGCATCGTAGGCCTGTTGCCATGTCGAGCCGAAGGCAACGAGCAGGATAGCCTTGTCGCCAGTCTTCTGCGACTTTACCGTGGCATCCACCTCCTGCTGATAGCGTTCGGTGTTTGAGATGTTGCTACTGTTGTTGTCGTCGTCATCGTCGCTGCATGCTACGAGGCCGAAGCCTGTCAGTGCAGCGGCAATCATCATTGCTAAAAATTTAATCTTCTTCATTGTTGTTTTGCTTTAAATTATATTTGTTGGTAATCTTCTTTCCTTTCGTAAACCTGATGGACAGCGAAGCAAACAGCGTGGTGCCGGAGGTCGTCGTGCCGAGGTGAAGGCCGTGGGGCGTGCGGTCAACATAGTTGAAGATGTTGTCGATGCCAGCCTCTATGCGATATGCCATGGTGCGTGAGCTGCCGAGGTCGTGTGTCGTGGTCAGTCGCCAAGTCTGGTAGCCTTTTCCGTCGCCGTTCAGTTGGTAGTAGCGTTTGGTCGATAGTTTGCCGTAGATGCCTATGCCAAGTTTGTACGACGGCGAGAACTGGTGGTTCCATGTGGCGAAGATGTTGCCCTTGTGGTGCGCCATGCCGTCGATGGTTACGTTCACCAGTTTGTCGTGGGTGGTGTCATACACGTTTGCGTCGGTGTCGAGATAGCTGTAGCCGCCGCCGAACGAGAGGTTGTCGGTGGTGTAGCGCAGCGTAAGGTCAACACCGTAGGTCTTCGCGTTTTCCATGTTGTGATAGCGGCGCACCTTGCTAAGCATCTCGCCATACTGCTCGCGGTAGGCGTCGGGAGCCTCCGAGTTTGGCACGGTGACGAGGGCAATCATGTCGCCCACCTTATTATAATATCCCGTGGCAGAGATGTTCAGATGTCCTATGGTGTATTCGGCGTTCAGCGACCAGTAGTTCGACGTCTGCGGCTTCAGGTCGGGGTTGCCAAGATAGAGTATCATGCCGTTCATGTCGCGGGCGTACTGGTAGTTCAGCTCCTTCAGTGTCGGGGTCTTGAAGCCTTGACTCCACGAAGCCCTCAGTCGCCAGTCGCCTGCTTTCAGCATGGCGGCGAGCTTTGGCGTCAGTCGCCAGCCGAAGTTCTCGTTGCGGTTCAGTCGCAGTCCTGCCGTGACGTGCAACAGTCCCAATAGTTGCAGCTCGTCCTGTACGTAGATGGCTTCGGTGTTGTCGCTTGCCGTCTGTCCCTTTATGCTTGCCGGAGCCTTGAGGTAATCGTAGCGGGCTTCGAGTCCTGTGCTTAGCTTGTTCGCACTTGACAGCGCGAACACTGCCTTCAGGTTGAGCATCGTGCGCTCCTGGTTGCTCATCAGCAACTTCTGACCTGCAAAATAGGGATAGTCGAGCACGAAGTTGCCTTTTTCGTCGAAGCCCTCGGCAAGTGTCGTGGTGGTGAAGGCGTGGTAATAGGCATGCTTGTTCCAACTCACGTCGGCGGTTATAAGGTCGCCCCTTGCGGTGGTCCATTTCATGCCCGCCTCGGCAGAGGCGTTCTTGTATTTCAGGTCGTAGTTATAGACATCATATTTTGGGTATTTCCCGCTCTCACGGTAGATGCCTTTCTGATACCACGAGCCTTCGGCATACAGCTCCATGCCTTTCGTGGGGTTCCATGCCAGTCGTTCTGCTATCTGCCAGTTGGTAAACTCGTTCACTGTCTTGCTCTTTGAGTCGGTGACGGGAGTGGCAGAACTTGGCGTGTATTCTGTTGCCGTGTTCTGCCATCCGTCGTTATGTTGAATTTGTATGTTGGTGTACGAGCTTATCTTTCCCCAGCGCAGTGCTACGCCGTTGTGCTGTCGCACGTCGTTGTAGGCACCGTAGCGTGTCTTGTTTTCAATCATCACTCCCTCGTCGTGTTTCCTCGTTATGATGTTTATCACACCCGCAATGGCATCGCTGCCGTATAGTGCCGACGAGGCTCCCTTCACTATCTCAATCCTCTCGATGTTGTTCGGGTCAATCAGCCCGAGGTCATTCTGTCCGCCCACGTCGCCGTGCAGCCGTTTCCCGTCAACCATTATCAGAATGTAGGAGTTGCCCAGTCCGTTCATCTGCATCTGCGACCCCATGTCGCCCTGTTCGAAGTCGAACGACGACGATAGTTGCGACAGTATGTCCTCGATTGAGCGTCCTGCGAAATTCCTCAGTGCCTGTCGGCTGATAACCTCTGTCTGTACGGGCGCGTCTTTCAGCAGGTGCTGCGTGCCAGTACCCGTCACCACAACCTCCTGCAAGCTGTCCTTGCTCTCGATGGTGTGTTGCGCCAAAGCAAGCGGGCATGAACTGACAATAGCCAGTAAGCCCACAGTAACTCTGTGATTCATAAACCGATAAATAAAAAACGTTTGATTTCGCCAACCCTTATACCTGAGGGTGCGATGCCAAATCATGGCGTATGCCTAAGAAATAGCATTTGAGGCAGGTCTTCTGGCTTTCCCCAGCCTGTCATGCCTTCCCGCACTTGCGTGCAGTGGCTTTATACTGACAGGCCTTTTCTGTGGGGGATTACAGCTGCAGGAACAGCTCCGGTCTTTCACTCGGATTCCCTTGCGTCGGTCGGCTTCTGCCGCCGATTGCCTTCATTTTCGGCTGCAAAGTTACGGCTTTCTTTGCAAACCGCCAAAAAAAA
>JBJEKR010000223.1:0-6791 GCA_051878735.1 Prevotella sp.
AGTTTGTTAAGAATTAAGGCCCCCTCCGGCTCCCCAAAGGGAAATTAAGAATTAAAAATTAAGAATTAAGGCGAAGCCCCCTCCAGCTCCCCCAAGGGGGAGAGCCCCGTTACCGCTTCCACTGTGCGCAGCCATCACTCCCCCTTGGGGGAGCCGGAGGGGGCCTCGCCTCCACTGGGAGTGTGGGCGTCCCGCCCGCACCTCGCCAACGAGGTAATATTCCATTGCCGCTGATTTGCGCTGGGTAGTGCGCTGGGTGCGGGCGGGACGCCCACACTCCCAGTGCGGTTCGCGCAGCAATTGGTGGTTGAATTGGAAAGGACTTTGTTATTTTAATTAGGCTTATTTATATGGTAGGCTTATCTGCAAGTGCTGGTAGGCTTATTTGCAAGTGTTGGTAGGCTTATCTGCAAGTGCTGGTAGGCTTATCTGCAAGTGCTGGTAGGCTTATTTGCAAATGCCGATAGGCTTATAATAAAACTCAACGTTTTGTTTTCTGATGTGCAACGTTTGTTAATTATGTCCCAACAATAAAGTTGAGTTTTATAATATCTTAACACCTTTTTTTTGGCTTTGCGGATAATAATTAATACTTTTGCACAAATAAATCGAAAAAAGAAGAGTATGCTCTCGTAACGAGATGTGATGATTGAAAATTTATAATTGATAACAAACTAACTATTTCTACAAAATGAGAAAACAGAGTTTATTTTTTAAGGCTTTTGCCTTGCTGATGTTGCTTGCAACATCGGTAGCTGACGCTGCAGAGAAACTGAATAGGGCTCCCGTGGCAGTGAACACGAAGACGGGAGTTCTCGTTTCGTGGCGTGCGCTAACGTCAGATGCAAGCAACACCTCCTTTAACGTCTATCGCAATGGAGTGGCTGTTGCCAATGGACTGACTACCAAAACAAACTTCCTCGACAAGGACGGCGTACCGGGTGACACCTACAAGATTGAGACCCTTGTCGGCGGCACAGTGAGTGAGACCTCAACGGTTGAGGCATGGAACAACATGTTTACCACTATCAAGGTACCGCGACCTGAGGCACAGGCTGCCGCCAACGGAACAATGGGACGCTACCGCCCGGATGACATCAGCGTGGGCGACCTTGACGGCGACGGCGAATATGAGCTGGTGCTGAAATGGATGCCTGACAATCAGCAAGACAATGGCTACGACGGTTACACTTCGCCATGTATCATCGACGCATACCGCATGGACGGAACTCAGCTGTGGCGCATAAACCTCGGACTGAATATCCGCTCTGGCAACCACTACACACAGTTCCTCGTTTATGACTTCGACGGCGACGGCAAGGCGGAGATGATATGCAAGACGGCTCCCGGATCGAAGGACGGCAAGGGAGAGTATGTCTCGAAAGCCGGTACTGAGGCCGCTGTGACCGGTGTGGACAATACAGCAACCTACGTCAGCACAAGAGGAAGGATAAGCGGAGGAGAGGAGTTCCTGACCGTTTTCAACGGAGAGACAGGAGCTGCCATGCACACCATATTCTATTCTCCAAGCCGTTCGTGTGTAGATTTCCCAACAGCAGCGACAACTTATTCCAGCTCATGGGGCGATACGAACTATAACAGAGGAAACCGCTTCAATGCTGCCGTTGCATATCTCGATGGAATTGGCGGTAAGGCAACAGCCATCATGCAGCGAGGCTACTACACACGATGCTACATCTGGGCTGTAGATTGGGACGGCACAAAACTCTCTACACGCTGGCTCCACAAGGGAACGTCAGCGACGGCATGGTCGGTGGTTAATGCCAGCGGAACTACACTAAACAGCGGCAGTGGCTCGTCGAGTTACGGTCAAGGTGTCCATGGCATAAGCATTGGCGACGTCAACGACGATGGATATGACGAGATTGTGACGGGAAGTGCCACAATAGGGCAC
Organism: Prevotella sp.; assembly: GCA_051878735.1. GTDB lineage: Bacteria > Bacteroidota > Bacteroidia > Bacteroidales > Bacteroidaceae > Prevotella. The sequence continues at coordinate 1,916 of JBJEKR010000223.1, forward strand.
GATGGCTCGCTGGTTTGCTCTACCGGCAAAGGCCACGGCGACGCTATTCACCTTGCCGACCTCTGTCCTGACCGACCTGGTCTTGAGGTCATGTTGCCGCATGAGGAAAGCCCTTATGGCTATGACGTACACGATGCCACAAAGGGTGACTTGATTGTCGACGCCACCAGCTCGGGTGACAATGGCAGAGGACTGGCAGCCGACTTCATTCCGTCGAACAAAGGCTTTGAGTTCTGGTCGGCGGCTGACAACAATATATATTCCTGCTCGACAGGCGAGGTGCTGCTGTCAAGCAAGCCCGACACGAATTTCCGCATATACTGGACCGGCGACCCATTCGACCAGACTTTTGACGGACGCTACGACTCCGGCACGGGGAAATGTTCGCCACGCATACGTACGTACAACACGACGAAAGGTAGCATTGCAACCTTCCAGGAGTTTGCTGCTTATGGCAGTCCTTCGTCATGTAATACGACAAAGGCTACGCCATGCCTTCAAGCTGACATCCTCGGTGACTGGCGTGAGGAGATTATAATGTATAAATACGAGGAAGACTATTCCGCCAATGAGTGTACACTGATGATTTTCTCCACTCCGGAAACGACGGAATACAAGGTGCCTTGCCTTATGGAAGACCATATCTATCGCATGGGCATAGCATGGCAGAACTCATCCTACAACCAGCCTCCTCACCTAAGCTACAGCCTTCCAGAATACCTTGGCGTTGACAGGGCAAGCTACACAACAAGCACTGTCAACAACGCTCCTGCGGCACCATCAGATGAACCTATTGACCCCAACGGAAGCTACAATGAACAATTGGCAACTCCAACTGAAGACAGGGCACAGGTGTCGGGAAAGTGTTATACCGGTGGCATGTACGAGGAACTGACTGCATCGACAAGTAACGGCTATCTCAAAATACGTACTGGCAACAACGACAATACCATTACTTTCAACGTGAATGAAGGTTACACCATAACCGGCATAAAGATTGAGGCATACAGCAACAACAAGTCCACGACAGCCGACCGCTCCATTACCTTGACGGGTATCTGTGTGGACGGCTCGACAGAAGTGCTCGACGTTTCCGTCATATTCCCTGGCGGCACAATGGGCACTACGCCTACGACGGCAGAGGCAAAGGGCTTCAGCGCAAACAGCAACATTGTTCTGACGTTTGACAACTCGCTAATCACAACAAGCGATGTGGACTCTGCGGGAAAGAACAAGCAGATTATGGCAATCATTACCTTCACCTATACAATGAACACTGGCGTGAAAACGGCTCCATTGGCAGATGGCGACGACCAGCCCGCCTACGACCTCATGGGTCGCAGAGCAGGTGGTGCAACGAAGGGTATTGTGATTCAAGGCAACAAGAAGATCTTTATTGCTAATTAGAAACTCGACTTTCGTAAGTAAGGGAAGTTAAGGAAGTTAAGGAAAATCCTTCCTTTACTTCCTTAATTTCTGAAAATTATGTACTTTAGAAACTTGAATTAGAAACGACATTTATCTCCTTTACGAACGGACGGTCAAAGCCCTCGACATGGAAGAGGACTCGGGCCGTCCCTTTTTGTGATGTTGACTGTATGCGGACGAGTCCTTCGCCGAAATAAGTAGGCAGTTCGGTAGTACGCCAAGAGTCGTGGCGACGCATATCGCCTGTCTCCACTCCAAGAAGGCGGATGGGACCTTCGGTCTCGACACGGAAGCGGCGGGGCTGCATCTGCTGGCGACGGCCCAAGCTATCGACGAGCGTTAGGCGAATGTGACTGACGGTGTTCTTCGCCGATGCTTGTGAGTAGTCGGATGCAACGGTGTTGAGCTGTGTAAAGTCGGCGTCAAGTTGTACGTCGGCTACAGGACCATGATTGACGAGTGAGTCGCGCATCACCTCCTTTCCGCCACGATAGCCCACGGCAAGCACCTTGCCTTGTCGTGCCGGCAACTGGATGGTGATGCAGTGGTCGGGATAGTCGGCGGTAGTGCGTGGCTTTAGCGGCAGCTGTGGATTGCTCCACATGGGGAAGAAAAACTGCACGGAGTCGCAGGTGGTGTAGCAGCGAATCTCCACACAGCGAGAGTCTGTATATGGCAAGTCCCAGGTGTCTGCCATAGGCGGATATTGCCAGTGGTCGGTGCCTGTGGGCTGGTCAAAGCAGTTGTCGCGCACCACGAGTTTCAGATAGTCCTTGTCAGGTTGCCATGCCGGATGATAATAGGCTGCCTGTGGGCGTTCCTTCAAGGTCATGTCGAACGGACACGAGCACCAGCCCTTGGCGGGCCAAGGCGACGACTCGCCAAGATAATCCACTCCCGCCCATACGAACGAGCCGGCAATGAAAGGATAGCCCTCGACAAAGTTCCACGGATTGCGCTCCACCCAGTCACGCACAAGATTCTCCCTTAGTCCGGAATAATAGACGAAGGCTTCTGACACGAACATCTTTCTATCGGGGAAACGCCTATGGTCGGCCACCATGCGTGGCTCAAGGTAGTTGTAGCCAACAACATCTACCACATCGGCAATCTTGTCTTGAAAGCCTTGCTGGCAGGCAAGCATCGTGGGGCGTGTGGGGTCGAGGCGTTTAACTATGTCGTTCAGCTCGCGGGCGCGATTGACACCCTCGTCGTCTGTCTTCCAGGCCTCGCTTACCTCGTTGCCTATGCTCCACATGATAACCGAGGGATGGTTGCGGTCGCGCAGCACCATGTCGGCAATGTCCTGATGGGCATTGTTGTCGTAGAAAGGCTCGTAATAGCCCGACTTCCACTTGTCGAACGCCTCGTCAAGAACGAGCAGTCCAAGGGTGTCGCACATGGTGAGGAATTCTGGCGAAGGTGGATTGTGAGAACAGCGAATGGCATTGCAGCCGATGGCCTTCAGAGCCTTCAGTCGGCGAAGCCACACCTCGTCAGGTACTCCAACGCCAAGGCTGCCGGCATCCTGATGCAGACACATTCCTCGCAGCTTCATGTTCTCGCCGTTTAGCCAGAAGCCTGTGTTGGCATCGAAACGTATGCTGCGGAAACCGAATGGTGTCGTCACCTCATCGACGAGCTTGCCTCGTGTGTCGCGTATCTGGGTTGTCAAAGTGTAGAGTAGGGGATTTTCGGTACTCCACAACGTCGGATTCGTCACATTCATCTCGCTGCCGTTTGTCGAAGCGACCTTCTTTCCTTGTGGGTCAATAATGGTGTGTGTGATTTTCGAATAGTCGCCCTCGATGTCGGTGCTTACGGTCACCTTACCGTCAGTAGTGGCTACCACATAGATTCCATTTGGCTTGACGTGCGTCTTTGCCGTTGTCAAGAGCCATACGTGGCGGTAGATGCCTGAGCCTGTGTACCAGCGCGACTGCTCCTCGCAATCTACATGAACGACGAGTCTGTTGTTTCCTTTAATATATAAATAAGGTGTAAGGTCAAATCCAAATCCTGTGTATCCATATACATGATGACCGAGACGCTTGCCGTTGAGCCACACCGTGGCACGATGATACACCCCATCGAACTCTATGGCAAGTCTTTCCTTGGAAGCCACGTCAGAAGGCAGGGTAAAGTCTTTCACATAAATGCCCTGGCCTCCAGCCAAATATCCCGCCGAGCCTCCCATCTGCGGGTCGAAAGGCAACTCAATGCTCCAGTCGTGCGGCACGGTGACGCTGCGAAACCTGCCATAAAGACTTCTCTCGCCCTTTGGGGAGTCGGAAGATGCCTCTCCGGCCTTTGCCTGTTCCGGTTCGGTGTCATCAGTGACCTTGTTAACCTTTCTCTCACCCTTGGGGGAGTCGGAGGGAGCAGACTTCACTCCAAGCGAGTCAAGCACGAGTTTCACCTCGTCGTGGTTCTTGCACAGTCGGAACTGCCAGCCTTGGTCGAAGGTCAGTCGTTGGCGTAGCTTTTTCGGTGCTGCCGTGCTGAAGCCTATGGCAATCGTAAAGGTCAGCAATAGGGATATGAATCTTTTCATTTTGTAATAAAGGTTTTCGTTTTGTGTGCAAAGTTAAATGAAAAAAGTGAGAAAGGCATTAGTAAATGTAACAAAAACCAATATTATTTGTTACCTTTAGCATTTTTTTTCCCTAAAAGTGCTTGAAAATAAAAACAACTTTGTAAATTTGCAGATGTGGAATAAAACCTACAACTATCTTATGATATCAGACATGCCAAAGAGTAATGTGGAAATAATAAGCAGCTACTACGCGGAAAACCTTGACGAACTGCGATTGTATGCCAACAAAATACTGGACGATTTCGAGGAATCGAAAGATGTCGTTCAGCAATGTTTTGTGTGCATCCTTGAGATGAGACAGCCAATAATCCAACAGACTATTCCTGCCATGATTCACGAGATAATCAGGAATAGTGCGATTAGCATCGTTAGGCGAAAGGCTATCATCAGGAAATACAACAGTAAGGAGACGGCATCTGCCTTACGGACTACGGAACACTTAGAGACTCGAATGGTGGCGAAAGACATTGTCAATCATCTCAACCGTCGTATAGACAATCTTCCACAGGATTGCCAGACCATCTACGCTATGAATATCTATGGAGGAATGAAGGTGGGTGAGATAGCGTCGGCACTGAAAATAAAATACAAATATGCCGAAAAACAGCTTGGTAAGGCAAGGAAAATGGTTCGTAAAGGTTTAAGAAATGTTGTTTAATGTTCCTATTTAACAAACTGTAACTTTAGCAACTAAAAATTCTAAGAAAATCTTTGGAGGTTTACCGAAAAAGGCCTACATTTGCAGCATTACTATTACACATTGACATTAATTTGTGAAACATTAAAAAACCTACCATTATGGAAGTTGAAAAAATTATGCAGCAGTTGGAGCAGAAGCACCCTGGTGAACTG
>JBJEKR010000224.1:0-6756 GCA_051878735.1 Prevotella sp.
GCTGGAGGGGGCTTCGGTCTGCCCCTACAATCGGGAGATTACGAATACCTGCGAAACTTCAGTTAAGAATTAACGGGGGCTTTAGGATGAGCAGGAGACTGAGTGACAATATCACATCCCTATATGTTGAGGCTGCTAACAAGATGACGTCGAAGAAGGCGAGGCGTAAGATTGTTGCCTACGTCGAGAGCTACGACGACATATTGTTTTGGCGTACTGTACTCAGTCGGTTTGAGGATGACACACGGTTTTTCGAGGTCATGCTGCCATCGAAGAAAGTGCTTGTCAGGGGCAAGAAATCGGTACTGATGAACTTCATAGGCAATCGTGTGGGACCTGACATGATTGCATGTGTGGATGCCGACTACGACTATTTGCAGCAGGGGAGGACAGAGACTTCGAGGAAAATACTGACGAGTCCGTATGTTTTCCACACCTATGTTTATGCCATTGAGAACTACCAGTGTTATGCCGACAATCTGCACAACGTTGCTGTAATGGTTACTCTCAACGACCATGCAATCTTTGACTTCAAACGTTTTCTTCGCGAATATTCCGAGATTTGCTATCCGCTGTTTGTATGGTCTATCTGGGCATACAGGTCAGGTCATTATATGGACTTCTCGATGACCGACTTCGACAGGGTGGTGGAGTTGGGAGGCTTCAACCTGCAATCCCCTTCGGCATCGCTCGAACACTTGAGGCATAAGGTGGAGAAGAAAGTCCACTGGCTGCAACAACACTATCCAAAGCATCTGACAACGGTGGCGGCACTTGACAAGGAAATGCGCGAGAAACTCGGCGTAACGCCACAGACAACCTATCTGTATATGCATGGACATCATGTGTTTGACGCCATCGTAGCTCCGATAATGACCAAGGTGTGCAATCGGCTGCGTATGGAACGTGAATCCGAAATTAGTAGAACGGCAGTACACAGGACTCAGATGCACAACGAACTATCGTGCTACGAGAACAGTCTTGCCGACGTTAAGATGATGTTGAAGAAGAATATTGGCTATATGGCTTGTCCACAGTTCCAGCGGTTGCAGGAAGACGTGGAGAATTATCTCGTCAATGAGAACTTGAGCGAGAGTCCGAAGTCTTGAGTAGTGGTCGGATAGCTACTGCTTGACAGCAATGGAGTATTTGTCTGACGATCGTAGTAGGCGCTTATGGTAAGTAGGCGCGAGAGGCTGTAGTCTGCCATGAAAGAGAGTTTGAAGGCTGAGTTACCGCTGCTTGCCGAGCTCGTCACGGTTGCAATGTCGCGTGTTATTGACGCTTGCTTGCGCAAGGTAATGTCAAGGCGGAGATTCAGGTCGTGGTTTACACCCGTACTCTTTGTTTGCCGCGTTGCAGCCGCGCTTTCTGAGGCTTTTTTCCCACCGCTTTGCGCTTTCTTTATCTTTCGTGACGCATTGCCTGTAAAAAGGTTGAAATTGCTTATCTTGTATGCCATGCCTACCACCCAGTCCTTGCTCAGAGCCTCGTTGATTTGGATGCTGGTCATGCTGAGGCTCAGAACACGTGTGGTACGGTATTCAAGGCGCAGGGTCATATTGTTCTGAAGGGTTGCGTCGATGCCCAGTAATGGCGCAAACGACTCGTTGATGCTTACCGTGCTTATGTTGTAAATGGAGTTTGGTACGGGATTGCCTGTGCTCGCATCAGTGATGAATCCAAGTCCGTTCATGTATTCTTGGAATGTGCTGTAAGAGGCATAGCTGCCTATGGCAAACACGCTTTTATAGGCATGACGCAATGTGACGCTCTTGAGATGGTCGCGCAGCCAAGGCAGACGCCCCAGACCTGTATAGCGTAGCGACCAGTTTGGAAGCATACGTTTTAGGGCAGGGAAAATGTCGAGCGACGAGCTACTGCCTGAAGTATAGGTGGCGAGGAATGTCGGAATGAGCACGTCGGCACTGTATTGTCTAACCTGCCCCAACTCAGGATTGAACTTTGAGCCTCCAATGACCGTTCCATTGGCATCAACCATACCCTGTGGATACAGAGCATTGGCATACTGGCTCTCCACGCGGTTGCGGAATCCTTCGATGGAACTGCAGAAACGTTCAAACGACTTCGACTTATAGCCGTTGTTGGCATTGCCCATGCCTTCAAGGGCGCTGCCAATACTTATCGTCGTCATGGTGAAAGAGCCGCTATGTGTCGTAGGCATTCCTTCATACATGTATTGAATGCTCTTTGCATTGTTCATCGTGCGGCTGGCGTTGAGGTCAATCTTCAGGTCGCGCAGAGGTTCAAGGGTCATTCGTATCTGCAGGTCTTGGGTGTTGCTCGTCGTGGCTGGCGTGGCAACGCTGTCGGTGCACAGTAGCCACCCGTTGTCACGAGCCTTGTCGAGATAGCTGTCGCCGACGAGGCCGAAGGCAAAGTCGAGTCCAGGAGCCATGACGTTACCTGTTCGCTGACCGAGCATGTCGCCTACCGATGGAATGAATCCTGGTATGCTCATTGCCCTCTGGCTGCGATAGGAAATATTGACGCTGCGTGCCATCATCAGGAATCGTGACAATTGTTGTAGCGGATTGTACCACCACAGGTCGTCCACCGGCTTTTTGGGTGTTACGCTCACCTTGACGGTTACGGTGTCAAGGTTGCGTATGATGATGGTATTGTCGTCCTTTACTTTGTATTTAATGTCGTACACGCGTCCATCTCGTGTCTTTGCCGTAACTATTAGTCGGTGGCTTTTCTTGTTGTGCTTGATGGTTGTCGTTGTGTCGTTTTTCAACTGCACTTCCTTCTCGAAGGTGTTCTTGTTGAGAGGGAGCTTGGCATTTTGCTTTTCGTCAGCTTGCGACTCTTTGACTCCCCCAGGAGCCTTGCCTTTATTGGCATTAGACTTCTGAGCCGTATTTTTCTTTCGTGATGAAGCAGGGCTGCTCTTCTTGAATCTATCGTTGGTCTTCTTTAGGAACGGGAAGAGGTTGTAGAATGACTCAAGGTTGAGGGTGGACGTAATATTGAGATTGCTGTTGTTGCTGATGGTGTTGCCGAGCGATGTGCCGTCGTCCATCTCTGAGCCACGCAGCCATGAGTATGTGGCGTTGTACGTGGCATTGGCATTTAACCAGCTGAGTATCGGCAGCTTGTTTAATGGCAGCTGGTAAGAGGAGGTGAACGACTGCTGATACTCCAATGGGGTACCGAGATTGCGAAGACTTCTTCCCACGGAATCTTTCCATGCTGCATAACGGTCGGGGAAGAGGTCTTTGTTCACTGCCGTATATGGTTCCTCCACTTCGGCGTGTGTTGCGCTTTGGAACGAGGCGTGCAGGTTTTTCGTCAAGTCCCAACGAATCGAGAACTCGCGATTCCACAGGAACTGCTGGCTAAACGTCAGAGGCAGCTTGGAGTTGGAGGTCGTAGCCATGTCACGCTCCTGCATCTCGTAGTAGTTGCGAAACAGCTCGCTGTTGAACGTAATGCTCTGTGGCAGATAGTTGATGCCTATTGCCTTCGGGAAGGCGAGCCAATTGCTCTTGCCCTTCAAGTTGCGGAATGGTTCGTAGCTCTTGTAAACAGGAGAGTAGCTATAGTTGAATACACCGCGCCATTGGTCCTCGCGCTCCCATACTGTGGTCTCGCCCGTGTTGTAGCGATGGGCATGGCTATAGCTGAACGAGAAGTTAGCAGGGTCGTAAGGCATGGGGTGGCGTTTCGTCTTTATTCCTACACGAACGTTAGACAACGAGAAGTTTGTCGTTGTCGATTTTGTCACGGCGATGGATTCTATAGAGTCGCGTTCTGTGCGGTCGAAGGCCGCCTCAAGCGCATCGTCGAGCAACATGTCGGTGTCGAGTGGATTGTAGCGCGGACGTGTCTCCTCCTTGGTCACGGAGTAGTAAAGTGGTGCCGTGACCTTAGCCTTGTCGGGGAACAGCTTGCCAAGTTCGAGGTTGGCGGTGAGGCTGTAGGTTTTGTAGTCGTCGGTGGAGCGTTGTGCCACGCCTTCCTCCAGTCCTCCGAACCCATCTGTCATGATGCGCCCCGAAAGGTTCACCGTGCCGAAGTCTGACAGTTGCACGTTCAATGCTCCCGAAGCAGCCCAGCCTCCCTTGTTGTTTATTTCGAGCAGACGCATCTCGTTTACCCACACTTCTCCCGACTTAATGCCCGTAGAGATGTTTCTTACTCCGATGATCATGGTCTTAATCTCGCCTAATGACGGATTACCCATGATGGTCATCTTGTTGCTTGGCTTGTCAGGGTCGTAGTTGTTGAACTCTCGGTTGTATGATGCTCCGCCATTGGCTCGTGCCATATTGCGTGCTTTTTTCAGTTGTACGAGTTTCGAAAGTTCGAGGTCAAGCATGTTTTCGTCGGGCCACACAAGACGGCGGCTTTCGGCTGAGTGATAATCGTATTTGCCCTCTGGTGTCAGCTTAAGCGGAATTTCATACTCGTAGTAGTTGCTGCGATAGTCGCTGCCAAGTCGTATGAAGACTGCCAGCTGGTCGTCCTGTAGTTGAGTGGTGTTCTGCTGCATGGCATTGGCATGGACGAACATCTGCAGGCGTTTGTATTGTCGTAGGTCGAGCGTGGTTGTCTTGTAAACAGCCTTTGCCTCGCCGTGCTGCAGGTTCTTCACTGTCAGGTTTAGTGCCTGTTCGTTGTTCTCCACGAGCTGTGGCTGTGAAGGGTCGGTCACGCGGCTGATACCTGGAGGTAGCACGTAGTTCACAGGTGTCTTGTCGGTATGCTCCTCGATGTTCACGGCGCTTGTTTCCAGTGTTCCGCTTGAAGCCGATACCTGTGTGCCAAGTTCCTGTTCAAAAGTTCGCCATTCGCCTCTAACGAGGTCGAGGCTTCCGAAACGTAATATTATGGGACGCTCAAAATTGGTGAGGAACATGCGCATGAATCTGATACTCGTGAAATCGCTGATGGAACCAATCTTGTCACGGTTTGCAGAGTTTAGTGGTATGCGGAACTTATACCAGTTCACCTTCTCTTTCTTTCCGTTCCTCAATGGAGCCAATGACTCGCGTATCTCGGTTAGGTAGTTCTGTCCTATACGGCTCTCGTCGAAGTCCTCTGGTCGCAGACTGATTTTGTACTGATAGTATCGCTCGTATTCGTTGAGTGTGTAGTCCTGGTTGATGTCTTCCACGTCAGGGGTGGATTTATAGGAGGTGTCATAGCCCTCGGTCTGAGCGTCGCTGTCGGGAGAGTTTCCCTGTGGATTGTTAATTCGTTTGTAGCGCTCCAGTATGGTAGCTTTGCGCTCGTCAAGGTCTCTTCCGCGGAAGTAGTGGTAGTTGTCGTTGGCGGGGTCTTGTAGCCATGCTGTGCGTATGCTGTCGTTGGTGACGGTTTGGGCGAATGTGCGGAAGTCGGCGTAGCTCTCGAATGTCTGTTCCTCTGCATCGGTCAATCCGTTGTAACCCACGTCTTGTTTCTCGCGTGAGCCTGCTGTTGTGGCAAAGGCGTAAGTCTGCGTTGCCTGCACAGGTATCTTACCCCATTGGGTGGTTGTGAAACTGTTTGTACCGTCAACGGGCATTCCACTTTCGTAGAATTTCTTTCCGTCGCGCAGTATGTCCTCGCTCACTTCGCCGAGATTGATGTAGAGGTCGCCTCCATACTGTGTAGCGTCGGCTTGTTCACGAGTGTAGATGAAGGGGTCGAGTAGCCAGAACTCCACATACTCGATGTTTGCCGTCTCGAAATCGTTGGTGTCGAGTTTACGCATCATTCCCGCCCATTTCGTCTGTGGATTTGCCAGCGAGCCGTCGGCGTTCATCTGCGTAGAGAAGTTGTAGGGTCCGCGCTCTGTCGGGTAGTAGGCGAGATTAAGTATCGAGAGTGTCGATGTCGCGCCATTGTAGGTACTTTGGTCGCGGTTGGGATAAAGTTCGCTGACATAGATTTCGCGAATGTAGTGGTTCGAGAGTTGTTCGAGATCGCTCTTTATGTGGGCTGGAGTGAGCGATGACGAGCGATAGGTGAACAGAGGGTCGATGGTGTACCATGCCATCTGTGCACGGTTGAAGCCGCTTGACAGTCCGATATTGTCGTCATGTTCGGGGAATAGTGACGGTACGCTTGACAGCACCCATGACTTGGGATCTGACACGTCAATGTTGTTCTTCGTGTTTTCGAAGTCATCGATGTATGACGCATTGTCCTGAGTGCCGCTTGCCTGTCCGGCAATGAGCTGTGCAAACTCTCCTGTGAATGAGATGTAGGATGGCTTTGTCAGGTGTAGAAGAGGCAGTTGATCGAGTGCATCGGTAAGCCATTGGCTCTCATGCTTCCAGTTGAGATTTACTCCCCAGAGGATGTTGTTGAGTGGCTCGCTTCCCATAGTCACTTTTGACGTGAGCGTCTGCTCGTGTAGTCGTTGGAATGTTCCTCCTATCTGCAAGTCTTTGGTGAAGTCATATTCCCAGTTGAGGCCGAACATGGTCTTGCGTTGCATACCGTACTCGGTATCGCTTTCAAGCGACACGTTGATGGATGTTCCTGCATCGATGATGCTTTGGTTGAGTATTGTCACCTCTCCAGCCGAATAGTTTACGCTATAGTCGCTTCCCTCGGTGAGTACCATGCCTCCAGCCGTAACCACAACAGAACCACGCGGCACATTATACGCACCGAGCGAGATGACATTGGCTGACGAGCCCTTGAACTGACCGGTAAGCAGGAACTTGTTCTTTGACGTCAACTGTTTTGCGGTAGTGCGGGTGCTGGTGTAGAGTTCCTTGAAGCTTAGTTGTTCTG
>JBJEKR010000225.1:0-6654 GCA_051878735.1 Prevotella sp.
TTAAAAATTGCTGCGCGAATGCACTGGGAGTGTGGGCGTCCCGCCCGCACCTCGCGCACCATCAAGCGCAAATCAGCGGCAGTGGAATATTACCTCGAAGGCGAGGTGCGGCGTCCCGCCCACACTCCCAGTGAAAGCTCCCTCCGACTCCCTCTTAATTCTTCATTCTTAATTTTTAATTTCTCCCTCCCCCTTGGGGGAGCTGGAGGGGGCCTTCATTCAAAATATCTCGGAAATTGGAGACGATGAAATCAGTCTCGACCACCTTCGTATGCTTTTTTATTTTTATTTTCTCTGCTTTTTTCGTTTTTCTCAAAAAAAAACTGTAAATTTGTGGCCATTATTATCCATATAACTGAAAACTTTGGTAGCACAATGACAATAAAGAGACTTACACTCGTTATCACGACCTTGGCATGGTGTGCCGCTACAGCCCTTGCAGCCAACATACGCCAACTGACGCTCGCCGACGGTTTGGCGGGACTAACAGTGTCGGACATAGAGGAAGACCGCTCGGGACTGATGTGGATAGCGACGAGCAACGGCATCTCGCTCTTCAACGGCGACCGCATACGCAACTATCCACTGCCCAAGACACAAGACAAGCAGCCGAACTATTGCTACGACATTGAGATTGACGACGACGGCAACGTGTGGGCGGCAACAAAGGCGGGACTCTTCTTCCTCGACAGATACAGCGACGAGTTCGTCAGGCGAGCAAACGAACTCAACGGTGTGGAGAGCGTGAAATGTATGGGGTCAACCGTGTATGCAGGCACGCGGCAGGGAATATTTACCGTGAGCGACAAGGGCGTGACAAAGGTGGAACTGCCAGGAGGAATGAAAGCCAACAACAGTGTAAGGAACATTGTTAGCGACAGCAACGGAAACATCTGGTTTACCACGCGCAACGATGTGTTCTCTCTTGCCACAGCAACGGGGAAACTGCGCCGCCTGCACCTTTTCACGCCATCGGGACTGTCAAAGATGGCAATAGGAGGGAAATACGCTTATATCGGAACGAAGAACAACGGACTCTACCGAATGGAGACAGCCACGGGTAAAGCGGTGCAACTGGTGGAGACTCCAAGGATAATAACAAGCGTGAATCTCTATCGCGACACCATTCTTCTCGTAAGTTCCGACGGCGGTGGAGCATACGAGGTAAACCTGCGCTCGCACAAGGTTACGGCACATTACGGTGCCGACGAGACCGAGGAACACCGCCTGCCGACCAATGCGATATATGCCTTCAGACGCTTTGACAACGGTTGCCGATGGTTCGGCATGCACGGCGACGGCATGGCATACACCTATTTCAGCTTCCCCGTGTTCAAGACCTACAGCTGTGGCGACTTTGACAGCAACGGCGTAGCCGTGACGGCATACGCCAGCCACGACAGCATGAGGATAGTGTGCAAGAACAGCGGGTTCTATCTCGTCGATGAAAGGGCGAAGAGGACAAAATACCATTCTCTCGCCGCGTACGGCATCAGTCTTGTAAGACATGCCATTTGGTACGACGGATTCTTCTACATAGGCTCGTACGATGCCGGTGTCGTGAGGTTCAATCCCGTTAATGGCACCATTGCACGAGTGCCGGGCTGCAACAAGCTGGAATATGCCTCAATATCGGGCATGACGCAGACGCCCTCCGGCTCGCTTTGGATCTCGACAAGCGAGGGAGTGTTCATAATAAACCAGAAGGATGAGATAAGGAACATCAACGAGCGCAACTCGCAACTGCCCATGTCGATAAAGAACGCCTTTTTCGATGTCAACGGCAATGGTTGGATAGGCTCATCAAAGGGTATATGCATGTACATTACCGCCGAAGACGTCATCAAGAGCGGCGACTTTCCCAATGGCTTCTTCAACAACATACCCGACCTGAAGTTGAACGGCAACACCGAGGAAGTGGTGGCATACGACAGGCTGAGGATTTTCCACTCTGACATTGCCATGAGGAACTTCGGAGAGCTGATCTTGCCTGACGGAATACTGTCGGAAAACTGCATAGACGTATTGCCGATGGGAAACCGACACTACTGGATAACGACAGAGAAAGGACTTTTCCTGTGGAATGACAACAACAGGACGATAGCGAAATACGGAGCAAGCACGGGACTGAACGGGACAATAGACGGCAGAACAATGTCGTTGGACGGCGATGACATTCTTTGGGTGGGAACGAGCGACGGTCTGAAGATGCTCGATACCAAGAGCAAGGCGTACATCAAGAAATATTCAACGCAGACGGTGGTTATAGGAGGCGTAGTGGTAGGCAACAGCCTCATCGGCAGCGGAGAGACAATGAGGATTAACGACCGCCGACGGATAGACATTGGCTGGAACCTGCTTTCGCAGATGGTGATAATGTCGCTTGCCATTCCAAACTATACCGACAACAGGGGAAAACTCTTCGAATACCGAATAGACGGCGCAGAGCAATGGACAATAGTCAACAACCCCTCGTCGTTGCGCTTGGACAACCTGATGCTCGGCTCGCATACGTTGGACATACGCGTGTCGGGATTCGAGTCAACGGCTTCCACCTACGAGTTGAATGTCTATCCCACGTGGCTTTTCTATTTCGAGGTAGCGTTGCTCATCGTGGGAATAGTGCTCTTCGTCTTATGGCGCAAGTGGCGCAAGCACACGAAGGTGCTGCTCTCTGAGCATCACGACACGGAGCAGGCACTTATTGACGAGATGGCAAAGACACGGAAAAAGGAGCAGGAGAAGGAGGCTGAGCCCGACAAGAGAAAATATGAAAAGACGCGCATTGACGAGAGGGAGATGGAACGCCTGTTCCTGCGCATGGACAAATACGTCAGCGACACAAAGCCTTATCTGAACAAGGAGTTGAAGATGAGCGACATCGCCTCGGCTATGGGTGTGTCGGCAAGTCAGATGAGCCAAGTCTTTTCGCTTCATGTAAAGGAACCGTACTACGACTACATCAACGCCTACCGCTTGGAAGAGTTTAAACGGCTTGTGGCAGAAGGGAAACACAAGCAATATACCGTGGCAGCCCTAAGCGAACAATGCGGATTCAAGAAAACCTCCTTCTTCTCAACGTTCCGCAAAGTGGAGGGAATGACGCCGACGGAGTGGATACAGAAGAATTAAGAGGGAAAGCCCCCTCCAACTCCCCCAAAGGGGAGAGAAATTAAGAGTGAAGGCCCCCTCCGGCTCCCCCAAGGGGGAGAGAATTAAAAATTAAGAATGAAAAATTAAAAAATAAAGTTTGCTGCGCTAACGTTGCTCTCCCCCTTGGGGGAGCTGGAGGGGGCTTCCACTTTTCATTCTTCGTACAACATCAGCGTTCCCCACCCTATCTGGTCGAAGGCACCGGAGTTCTGGCCGTAGCGGTCATCGCCCGAACCGCCTTCGGGGCGTAGAACATCGGCATAACGCTTGGTGAAATAGTTGCCTGCGGCGTTCTTGTAGTGCTTCAAGTAAACCTCATAGCCTGGACGCATCTGTCCACGGTAGAGACCGCTGAACGTTTCCTGTATTCTACCTGCCTCATGGCTTGGGTTTGAACACCATTGGCCAACGGGAGTGAACGGTATCTGACTCTCGGCATAGAGCCAGTTGCCACCCTGTATCACCTGTCCGTCAACCACTGTAAGATCCTCGTGCTTGCCGTCCTTGAGGTTGGCGAGGGCGTTGTATTCAGCCATGTGCAGCAGTGCATTGTCGTTCGATGAGAAGAAGTCGAGATAGGTGGCTTCGGGGTTCGACTCGTATAATGCCCATGCTGCCTGTGCCAGCTGTCCTGCCACTACGATGGCCATCGTGGCGTGTCCCTGGTCGCGGCCCGACTCCTGAGCCTGTGCCACCTTCTCTGTTGTGCCGTCGGGACACTTGAAGTCGTAGGTCTTCTGCACGATGTTTGGCAATGCGCCGAGTCCTGAACCTGTCTTTGTGAAATAGTCAGCCGAATACTTCACGATGTCGTCGTCCTCGCACAGGATGCCAATCTGCAGATAAGAGCAGAGGTTGACGAGGTCCCAGTTAGACATGTAGTGCTTTGCCGAACCGCACGACGAGTTGCCGTGGAGCTGTAGGAACTTATAGTTCTTGTCGGCAAAGACGTTGAGCATCCAGTTCTTGAACTCAGTGAACTCCGTCTCGCTCCATCCGCTCCATCCGCGAAGCTCCTCTCCGGCAAGTGCGAAAGTGAAGCCCTGCGCTCCGGCAGCAAGATAATAGTTGTTGTCGTTGGCAGTCACTTCCTTACATCCCTTTGCCCATGCGTTGAGGATGGTGACACCCTTGCGTGCATATTCCTCGTTGCCAGTGACGAGATAAAGGAGTCCGAACTGATAGGCAGAAGCGGCATCCTTCATGGCATCGCCGTAGTTCTGTACGCCCTCTTTTGTTCCCGTTGGGTCGCCGCGCACAATCTGCTCATGCACATGTGGCGTTACACCGTAGTCGCCTATA
The DNA here is from genome assembly GCA_051878735.1 of Prevotella sp. Classification (GTDB taxonomy): domain Bacteria; phylum Bacteroidota; class Bacteroidia; order Bacteroidales; family Bacteroidaceae; genus Prevotella. The sequence continues at coordinate 4,456 of JBJEKR010000225.1, forward strand.
ACATAGCGATTCTGCTTTAGGGCCTCAAACTCGTCCTTGCAAGCCTTCGGCAGTGTGCCGGCAGTAAGCCCGGCCTTCACACGCTCGAAGTCAGCCTTGGTGTAGAGGGCGCAGGGGTGAACATAGTTGAGTGTCACTTCTGGCTCAGGCTGGTAGCCCGAGAGATCAACAGTGCCGTAGTCGTTACTCTGGCAGGAGGTCGGCAGCAGCGTAGCCACTGCCAAACCCATTGATATTATTGTCTTTTTCATATTCTATATTTTTTTAAGTTGACGAGTTGGTTTCTTAAGTTGACGAGTTGACAAGTAAACAAGTTGACAAGTTATTTGTCTGCTTGTAAATTTTTAAACTATCACCTCGTTTTCTTATCAACTAAGTATCCACTTGTTTACTCGTCAACTCGTTTACTTGTCAACTAAATATTAACTTGTTTACTTGTCAACTAAGTATTAACTTGTCAACTCGTCAACTTGTTTACTCGTCAACTGAATTATTATTTTTTCACTTCGTATGTTAGACCATCTACATCGGTCACCCATTTCTTCACATCATCCACCGTCTTGAACGTCTGGAACCAATAGATATTGTATGTTATCTGATGGTTGATGGTCTTGATATCGGCATATTTCAACTGGAAGGTGTTGAACGATATAGACTCGTTGGTAGGAGCAAGTCCACCAGTGCCGAATGTAAGTGTTGACAGATCGTAGATGAATACATGGCTGCCGTCAGAGCAGAGCAGGTCGCCGGTGTATTTGTTGTTGCCGTTGCCAAGAGCCTTGAAGTCAGCTCCGCTTTCCGACTTACCTACAACGTCGAAGTTAAGGTTGCGGGCTGTCACGCCTTCACTCTTATAGAGATCCTTCACGTCGTCAACCTTGATGGCAATTATCGGGTAGTTGCCGGCATGGATGACTGCTGGAGTGTCCCACCACTTGATGTCGGCACGCTGTGTGGTGGCATTAACTGTGTAGGTTGTGATGGTGATGTAGCCGTTGTGCCATTCATTGGATGTAGAAGTACCGTTGCTGCTCTGATTTGAGTTATATACACTGTAGTGGTTGGGGTTGTGATAAAGCTCACGCAGCAATCCTACAGGAATGTTGAGATTGATGCTGCTGCTGTTGCCGTTAGGACATGTGGCTGTGATGGTCACATTGCCGAAGCCCTTGAACTTGACAACGCCGCCTTCCACTGTAGCCACCGACTCGTCGCTTGATGTCCAAGTCAGCTGCGAGAGAGTGCAGTCTTCTGGGTTGGTGGTGAATTCGAGCTTCAGCTCCTGCTCGTTGTTGGCGCAGCAGTAGCCGCTTTCGGCAGAGTACTTCTGATTGATACTTACCTCCACAGGGTTAACGATACGCTTCACTGTGATGGTTTTCTTGGCAGATACATTAGAGCCGTCGAGGGCAGTGGCAGTGATTACCACAGTGGTGGTGTTGCCTGTGCCTGAGCTTACTGCTGTTATTACGCCCTTGCCGTCAACCGTGGCTGTATTGGTGTCGCTTGACGACCATGCGAGGGTGCGGTAGGTTGCCGACTCTGGCATGATGTCGTAGCTTAAGGCGAGTTGCTCGCCCTCATACACCTCGTCGCTTGCCGACGAGAGTGTGATGTCGGTAGCTTGGTGCAGATGCTCGTCAACCTTCACCTTCAGTGTGGCTGACACGCCTGAGCCAGAGAACATTCCCACTGGCATCACGTTGATGATGGAGTAGCCAAGTCCCTTCTCGCTGATGGCGGTCACCTTGCCGTCTTCCACAGTAGCTACGGTGGAGTCGCTTGAGCTCCACAACACGTTCTTGAACGTGGCATCCTCGGGACTGAGAGTGCATGAGAGGCTTACCTCCTGCCCCTTGATGAGTGGAAGTACATCGGCTCCAGTGCCGTCGGTATATATGAGTTTCGAGAATTCCTCCGGCACCTGCATCTCGATGGCGTCGGGACAGAAAGCCGCGCTCACGTTAGGCACCACGTCGGTGTCGTCGGTGCAGGATGTATGCAGCAAGCCTAACGAAAGCATCGCTGCTAAAAAATGATATCTCTTCATAATTTTTTAATCCTTTAATTTTTAAATTTTTAACTTAAGTTTCCCTCACTTTAAATGTAGTTGAATATCCAGCGCTGCGCATTCCAGAGGGCTGAATATCATGAAGTAACATTTTGTCGTACTACCATCACAAAGGGTGGGAAAGTTCA
>JBJEKR010000226.1:0-27846 GCA_051878735.1 Prevotella sp.
AGTGGACAAAAATTTAATTGGCGAAAACAACTACGCTCTCGCTGCCTAATCGAAGTACAGTAGATTACTGGCTTTATCCCGTCACAAGGTGATGGGACGAGACATCGCTCAACTGGATGTTGTTCCGAATCAGGTTGGTCAAGCGGTGCAGGACAATCGGAAATAGTCTGTTGCAGCCTCGTGCAATGGGTGAAATTTTAGAGGATAAGGCGACGATTGGTGGTCCAGGTCTTGTCGGCGTTCGAAAACCAAAGTCTGGAATAAGCATGTAGAAAGCGTATGGTTTCCCTGTTTGGACGAGGGTTCGACTCCCTCCAGCTCCACCTTGATTTCAAATAACTCGCTGCTTTCCAGCGGGTTATTTTTTTAGCCCTTTTGTAAAGTAACAGTATGATAATGCTGTTAAAAAAACATGTGGAGTAACCCGAGTAACCGCGGTAACCGCAGAGGCGAAATTTGCTGCCTCGCGAGGAAAATAATGTTACATCCCGATGGAGCAATTTTGCCTGAAAAAAAACGGTTACTTCGGTTACCTCGGTTACTCCACGTGTATTGTTTTCCGCGTAGCAATGAATATATTATTAATAATTATAATTATTAATAATATACACATAAACCTTTCTATATGTTTTTAACGCGGGTAACCGGGGTAACCGAGGTAACCGTGTGAGCACTAAACATTGTCAACGCTTAAAAAGCATCCGAAAATCAATAATATAACACCAGCCATAAAAAAAACATGAATTGTTTGGTGGTTCTGTTTTTTCTTCGTATATTTGCAGTCGAATAATAAGCAAGCTAATAGACTTATTACAATCGCATTGACGTTATTGATAAACAATGGAAAAAGAAATGGGAAACGAAGAGCAAATACTCGTAGGCATTGCCGGACAGGACAGACCTGGAGTTACTGCATCAATGACTGAGATATTGGCTAAGTACGACGCAACGATTCTCGACATTGGTCAGGCAGATATACACAGCACCTTGTCGTTGGGCATTCTGTTCAGAATAGACGAACGACTGTCGGGGCAGGTGATGAAGGAGCTGTTGTTCAAGGCTACGGAGCTGAACATCAACATCGACTTCAAGCCCATCGACGACGACGAGTACGAGGAGTGGGTGGAGCAGCAGGGAAAGAACCGCTACATTCTGACCGTAATAGGCCGCAGCCTCTCGGCAAAGCAGATTGCTGCCGCTGCCAAAGCCATAAAGGAGCAGGGGCTGAACATCGACTCTATAAGAAGACTGACGGGACGGCAGAGCATAAAGCACACAGAGAAAAACGTACGTGCCTGCATTGAGTTCTCTGTCAGAGGTACCCCGAAGAGCCTTTCCGACATGCAGTCGCAGCTGATGCAGCTGTCAGCCGACATGGGCTTCGACTTCTCGTTGCAGCGTGACAACATGTATCGCCGCATGCGCCGACTGATTTGTTTCGATATGGACTCGACACTGATCCAAACGGAGTGTATCGACGAGTTGGCAATGCGTGCAGGAGTAGGCGACAAGGTGAAGGAAATAACCGAGAGGGCAATGCGTGGTGAGATAGACTTCCGCGAGAGCTTCAAGGAACGTGTGGCACTGCTGAAGGGGCTTGACGTAAGCGTGATGAAGGAAATTGCCGAAAATCTGCCCATAACCGAAGGCGTTGACCGCTTGATGGACGTGCTGAAACGTTATGGTTACAAGATTGCAATATTGAGTGGAGGTTTCACTTATTTTGGCGAGTATCTCCAGCGCAAGTATGGTATCGACTATATGTATGCAAACGAGCTGGAGGTTGACGAAAACGGCAAACTGACAGGCAACTACGTAGGCGAGATTGTTGATGGGCACCGTAAGGCTGAATTGCTGAAGCTCATTGCTCAGGTGGAGAAAGTCAATTTGGCTCAGACCATTGCCGTGGGCGATGGAGCCAACGACCTGCCCATGATTTCAGAGGCTGGATTGGGAATAGCTTTCCATGCTAAGCCACGTGTGATTGCTAATGCTAAACAATCTATCAATACGATAGGTCTCGATGGGGTGCTGTATTTCCTTGGCTTCAAGGACAGCTATATCAATTATTGACATAATTGAAATTAAGAATTAAGAATTAAAAATTAAGAATTGAAGGGACTGAAAATTAAGAAACAAAGATATTATGAACAATAGAAGAAAAGTTGCGGTGGCTGCTCTTGCTGCCATGTCGCTTACATCGCTTGCAGCCGACAAGGTTTTCCTTTATTCGCCTGGTGTTGACAAGGGCGTGAGAATAGCGTATCTTGACGAGACGAAAGGAACTAATGGCGAGTATGTCGATATTGCACAGATATTCTCGTCGGACTATGCACGCTGGGGAGCTGACAAAAAGATGTTCTCCGAATTTGCATTGCCTCTTGAAGAAGGTGGTTACGCAGCGGTGTTTCAGGTGAACGACATTGCGCCTTGCTTCGCCGTGGCCTATAGCGACGACCTCGTGACATGGCGACCACAGGACTATCCGCAGATGAGTCATCAAGGTGTGCTGGCTCCAGTGATAGTGCGCAATGGAGAAAACAGCTATTCTGTAATCTACAAGACAAGAAATGGCGTTTATCGCAAGACCACCACCGATGCTCAGTTCAGGCATTTCTCCGCAGACGTGGAAGCAACGAGTCGTGAATATGACGCCGCTGACAAGAGACGCGACACGGTGACGATAGGCGGAACGGCTCAGACAGGCAACATCATCGACCTTGACGGCAAACCACAGAGCGTTGCTTCAATCAAACAATATTTCGAGGAGCAAGGACGCAAGATGCAGCTTTGGGGTGAGAACTTGGCCGACGACAATACCAGATTCGCACAACTGTTAGCAAAGGGTAAGCTAAATGTATCACTTGACATAAACGAAGCTAAACAAAAGAAAATAAGTGACATGCTCATCGGCATATTCTTCGAGGATATAAGCTATGCTGCCGATGGAGGACTTTATGCCGAGCTTGTGCAGAATCGTGATTTTGAATACACTCCACAAGATCACAACGGCTGGAACTCGTTTACGGCTTGGCGACTCTCTTCTAATGCAGATCCGAAGATTGTTACCGACAATCCTCTTGGAAAGCATAATGCGCACTCGCTAAGCATCGTTGTCGATACGCTTTACAACAGCGGTTGGGACGGAATGGCTTTGAAGGCAGGGGCGAAATACGATTTCAGTTTCTATGTGAACACGCAAGGCAAGAAACGTTTCAAGGTGGCAATAGTGGAAAATGGACGTGTAGTGGCAGAGACGAGGATTGACGTAAGGCCAAAGGACAAGAAAGCCGTAGAGCAACTGCATAATGGCTGGCAGAAATACGAGGTTACGCTTGTGCCGTCAGCAAACACGAAGGCTGCGGAGTTGCGCATTGTGGCAGAAGGAAAGACGGAAGCCCAGATTGACATGATAAGCCTTTTCCCGCAGGATACATTCAGAGGCCGCAAGAACGGACTCCGACGCGACCTTGCCGAGACGATAGAGAACCTTCACCCTAAGTTCGTTCGATTCCCTGGAGGTTGCATGAGTCATGGTGACGGACTTGACAACATCTACCATTGGAACCACACCGTTGGCCCTCTCTATGATCGTGTGCCCGACCGTAACATTTGGAACTATCATCAGACCCGTGGACTCGGATTCTTCGAGTATTTCCAGTTCTGCGAGGACATCGGAGCAGAGCCGCTTCCAGTGCTTGCCGCAGGAGTGCCTTGCCAGAACTCAGCCCCCAACGCCAACGGCTTCGGCGGACAGCAGGGAGGAATACCTATGGAGGACATGCCTGCCTACATTGAGGAACTGATGAATTTGATAGAGTGGGCTAATGGCGACCCCGCAACGAGCAAGTGGGCAAAGATGAGAGCTGATGCAGGACATCCAGAACCGTTTAATCTTAAGTATTTAGGCATAGGTAACGAGGACATCATTTCCACAACGTTTGAGGAACGTTGCCTCATGATATGCAAGGCTATTCACGAGAAATATCCAGAGATAGAGATATGCGGAACGGCAGGGCCTTTCCATACGCCATCGTCGGACTATATTGAGGGTTGGAAATTTGCCAAGCAGCACTCTGACATATTCTCAATCATTGACGAACACTACTATGAGAGTGTAGGCTGGTTTATCAATAACCAGGACTACTATGACAACTATGACAGAAACGCTCCGAAGGTGTATCTTGGTGAGTATGCGGCACGCAGCAAGCGTGGCAATATTGATTGCGCTTTGGCAGAAGCGCTACATCTGTGTGCTATTGAGAGGAATGGCGATGTCGTAAGCATGACTTCCTATGCTCCGATGTTGTGCCATCTGAAACATCAGAACTGGAATCCTGACATGATTTATTTCGACAACGAGACTATTGACCTTACACCAAGCTACCATACTCAGCGTCTTTTCTCAAAATACTCAGGCGACCGTCTGTTGTCAACCTCGCTGTCGCCCGACCTTGGCAGCGATGCCGACAGTCAGCTGGCCGCAGACATAGCCAAGCGTATGGCTGCCACCGTGGTGGTTGACTCGAAAACGGGCCGTCGCTATATGAAGGTGGTCAACGTTCTGCCAGTGCCTCTTACTCTCAGTGTAGCGGCACAACAGATAAAAGCCGACTGCCCGTCGGAGGGCTTTGTCGGCACTCCTTCGCAGGAAAGGGTTGAGGTGAAGACTTCGGTTAAGGGAAAACTTGTTGACGGAAAGCTCGTATTGCAACTGGAGCCTTATTCATTACAAGTGATTGAGATTGGTCAGTGACCGTAGAATTATTCTTGAAACAATTATCCCGCACTGAAGTAGTGCGGGATAATTAGTATGTGAAAACTTTTACTTCACAGCCTCCACTTTATATCCTGCCTCCGTGAGCAGTTGGAGTACGCCGTTGGAGCCTGGGAGATGTCCGGCACCTACGTGGAAGAGAGTTGACTTGTCTGACATGATGGCAGGCATCTTGGTGAGCCAGTCGCGGTTGCGCTTTCCGAAAAGTGCATCTTCCTCGGCTGGAGTGGAGTCGCACTTGTTGTTCTCCTTCTCGTCCATTATCTCCTTCAGTTTTTTGAGGTCGAGGGCAAAATAAGCCTTTGCCATTTCGTCGAGCATCTGTTCGTTGTACTTTGGATTGTCAACGATGCAGAAGAGCAGTTCCTTCTGACGTTCTATCGTCTTGCCCTTGAAGAGGGTGTTGATTTGGAAGTCGAGCGTTTCAAGGCCAATTATTGGCTTCTGCTTCTCCTGTGCATATTTCTGGAACGAGTTGTCGATGAGATCCTGTGGATTGAAGCCTGGGGTCTTCTTGATGTAAGACACGAGGGTAAGCTGTTGACCGAGGGCTGCCGGCGTCATCTTGCCCATCTGCTGTTCGAGCATAGGGTTGGTGAAGTCGATGGTGAGCAGTTCACGCAGATAAGCGTTGAGGCGATTCATCTCGTCGGCGGTAAGGATGTCCTTTACGGTCTTGTCGCCCTCAAGCATCATTGCCGCCATCATTTTCTGAATACCCTCGGGACTCATCATGTCCTTCATGTCAAGTTCACCGCATATCTGTTCGCTCTCGTCCATTGCGGCACGTAGTCCGGGAATGGAATCAACGAACGACGAAGGAGCTACGTGGAATGTTCCGACGATGTAGGATGGCTTCTTAATGTCCTTGCCGCTGATCTTGTAGAGTAGTTGGGCGTTGATGCCAAGGATGCTCAATGTGAGCATGATGGCTGTAATTGCAATTTTTCTGAACATAATACTATTTTTTAAATTAATACGTTTAAATTTCTTCTTTTGTAAGGTCGCGTATCTGCTGGATAAGCTCGTCGTTGGTGCGGTTCATTTTTATGAGGATGTAGATGCCTATGCCAAAGCCTACGACACCTCCAACTATGCCACCGGCAATCATGCTTTGAAGCATCTCGTTCTCTGTGAAGCCGCTGAAATACCAAGCAAACAGTGCTACTGCAATGGGTAGCGACACTGCCACCTGCCACCAACGCATGCGCTTCATCCAAACCAACCTATGCCCTGTCTCAACGAGATTCTCGCTCAGCCAGTCTTTGGCTGACGTGTGGTTGACATAGAAATCGAATAGTATGTCGGCGAGCATCAGCAACAGTATTCCGATCATGGGAAACCATGAAACTGATGGTACCATGAGCTTAATGAACACGAAACTGAGTGCGGCAAAGGGTAGTAGAAAAAAGAGTTCAAACCAGATGTACTTCATTATCCACGACATCTTGCGTGACATTGCCTTGCGTATAAGCCTGTCGTTGACTATAGTCTGCTTGTTGAGCTTCTGTTTCAAGATTTCGAGTTGTTGACGCATTACGTCAAGCTCGTTGTTGTTATCATTGTTTGTCATCATATTATATAATTATGTTAAGGTATTACTTCATTTTCTTTAATTCCTCTCTTATTCTGACGAGTTTCACGGAGACGTTCTTCGTTGAGATGCCGACGATTTCTCCAATCTCGTCGTATGGTATGCCTTCGAGCCACAGCAGAATGATTGCACGGTCGAAGACTCCAAGCTTGTTGATGCGTTCGTAGAGCAGCTTAACCTGTCGGGTGTCGGCATCGTTGTCCTCATAGAGGTTGATGTCCATTGTCAGCTTGTCGGCCTTCGAACGACGTTTTTTCTTCCTGTCGATTGTGATGCAGGTGTTGAGGCTGACACGATAGACCCATGTCTTTATGTCGCTCCTTCCTTCGAAAGAACTGAAGCCTTTCCAGAGATTGACGAGTATTTCCTGAAACAGGTCTGCCACCTCGTCGTTGTCTTTCGAGAACATGTAGCAGACGGTGTAGATTGTCGCCTTTTGTTCCCTCACCAGTTGGGCGAATTGTTGTTCACTTGTTTCCATTATTGTATAAGTTGTTTCTAAATCTTTACGTCTATTTGACTCACGGCATGAGCGAAAAACTACACTCAAAATCAAAAAAAATATCAAAATCTCGACAAAGATAATGTTTTTCCGATAAAAAGCCTTAGATTTACACCTATTATTATTATATATATGATTAAAACACGCTGTTTCCTCATGAAGATTATCAAGAAAGCAGCTAAAAAATTTGCATAAATGACGAAATTTTATTATTTTTGCGCCGAATTTGAAGACATAAATTAATAGAATAATGAATATTTCATACAAATGGTTGAAAGAATACGTTGATTTCGACCTTACACCACAGGAGGTGTGTGACGCACTGACATCTACCGGACTTGAAGTTGATGCCCTTGAGGAAGTACAGAGTGTTAAGGGCGGTCTGAAGGGTCTTTATGTAGGTAAGGTGCTTACATGTGAGATGCATCCCAACTCTGACCACCTCCATGTGACTACCGTTGACTTGGGACATGAAAATCCTTCACAGATTGTTTGTGGCGCACCTAATGTCGCTGCAGGACAAAAGGTGATTGTCGCTGATTTGGGCTGCGTGCTTTATGACGGCGACAAGGAATTTGTCATAAAGAAATCTAAACTGCGTGGTGTGGAGAGTTGCGGAATGATTTGTGCCGAGGACGAAATAGGCATCGGTACAAGCCACGACGGCATCATCGTACTGCCAGAGGACGCTCCTGTTGGTCAGCCGGCAGCAGAATATTACAACCTGGAGAGCGACTGGCTCATTGAGGTTGACATCACGGCAAACCGTGCCGACGCGCTGTCGCACTGGGGCGTGGCACGCGACCTTTACGCATGGCTTGTGCAGAACGGCTACAAGACGAGCCTTCACCGTCCTGACTGCAGCGCGTTCAGTGTTGACAGCAACGAACTGCCAATCGAGGTTGAGATTGAGAATACCGAGGCTTGCCGCCGTTACGCCTGTGTCAGCATAAAGGGCTGCGACGTGAAGGAGAGTCCTGAGTGGCTGAAGAACAAGCTTAGAGTGATAGGTCTGCGACCAATAAACAATATCGTGGACATAACAAACTATGTGATGATGGCTTACGGTCAGCCGATGCACTGCTTCGATGCAGACATGGTGAAGGGACACAAGATTGTTGTCCGCACACAGCCGGAGGGAACAAAGTTTGTGACACTCGACGGAGTGGAGCATACGTTGGGTACACACGACCTCAGCATCTGCAACGTCGAGGAGCCAATGTGTATAGCAGGAATATTCGGCGGAAAGGGTAGTGGAACATACGATACTACACGCGACGTGGTGTTGGAGAGCGCATATTTCCATCCGACATGGGTTCGCAAGAGTGCTCGTCGCCACGGTCTGAGCACCGATTCTTCGTTCCGTTTTGAGCGTGGTGTTGACCCAAATGCAACAATCTATGCCTTGAAGCAGGCTGCCATACTCTGCAAGGAGTTGGCAGGAGGAAAGGTGGCAATGGAGATTTGCGACGTTTATCCACAGCCAATAGAAGACGCCAAGGTGCGCCTTGAATACGACTATGTAAACAACCTCATAGGCAAGAATCTTGAGCCAGAGACCATCAAGAACATCTGCAACTCGTTGGAGATGAAGATTACAGCCGAGGACAGCAATGGTCTCGATATTGACGTGCCGGCTTACAGAGTTGACGTGCAGCGTCCTTGCGACGTGGTTGAGGACATTCTCCGCATCTACGGCTACAACAACATAGAGATTCCTACTCAGCTGAAGAGCTGCCTTGTGATAAAGGGAGATGAGGACAGAAAGCACAAGCTTGCTAACATCGTAGGTGAACAGCTTGTAGGAAGCGGTTTCAACGAGATTCTCAACAATTCGCTGACTCGTGGGGCATACTATGAAAACCGCAACGCATTCCCCACAGAGAACAGTGTGAAGATCATGAACCCGCTCAGTTCTGACCTTAGTGTGATGCGTCAGACACTGTTGTTTGGTGGTCTTGAGAGCATTGAGCACAATGCAAAGCGCAAGAACGCCAATCTTCGCTTCTTCGAGTTTGGCAATGTCTATAGCTTTGACCCTGAGAAGAAGAACGACGAGAACCCAATGGCAGCCTACAGCGAGCAGTATCATTTGGGACTTTGGGTTACGGGAAAGCGCATTGAAGGTTCGTGGGCACACGCCGACGAGGACAGTTCTTTCTATGAGCTTGAGGCATACGTCGAGAACATTCTCAGCCGCATAGGTTTGAATCAGGGTGCAACGGTGCGCAAGAAGAGTCAGAACGACATCTTCATGGCTGGCATATCAGTCGAGAACCGTGGAGGAAAGCAGCTTCTGGAAATGGGAATACTGTCGAAGAAGGTGCTGAAGGCTGCTGACATTGACCGCCCCGTTTATTATGCAGAACTCAACTGGACAGCACTGATGAAGGCTGTGCGCAAGAACGAGATACTTTATTCTGAGATAAGCAAGTATCCAGCCGTTAGTCGCGACCTCGCATTGCTCGTTGACGAGAAGGTGGAATTTGCCGAGATAGAGCAGATTGCTCGCCTGACAGAGAAGAAGTTGCTGAAGAGCGTTGAGCTGTTTGACGTTTATGAAGGCAAAAACTTGCCTGCTGGAAAGAAGAGCTATGCCGTGAACTTCATTCTTCAGGACGAGACAAAGACCCTCAACGACAAGCAGATTGAGGCAATAATGTCGAAGCTGACTGCAAACTTGAAGAACAAGTTGGGAGCAGAGCTGAGATAAATTGCGATTTAATTAAGGTATTAATGGAATTAAAGATTTAAAAAAAATAATCCAATGGGAAGAGCATTTGAATATCGTAAAGCTACGAAGCTGAAGAGATGGGGACACATGGCCCGCACGTTTACAAAAATCGGCAAGCAGATTGCCATTGCAGTAAAGGCTGGAGGTCCAGACCCTGAGAACAATCCACACTTGCGTGCCGTCATTCAGACAGCAAAGCGCGAGAACATGCCACTCTCAAACGTAGAGCGTGCCATCAAGAACGCAATGGGTAAAGACCAGAAGGACTTCAAGGAGGTTACATACGAGGGATACGGACCTCACGGAGTCGCTATCTTCGTCGATGCCGCAACCGACAACAACACGCGTACGGTAGCCAATGTGCGTGCCGTGTTCAACAAGTTCAGCGGCAACCTTGGAACACAGGGTTCGCTGTCGTTCCTCTTCGACCACAAGTGTGTGTTCACTTTCAAGAAGAAGGACGGTCTTGACATGGACGATCTGATTCTCGAACTTATAGACCTCGGTGTCGATGATGAGTTTGACGTTGACGACGAGACAAACGAAATCACCATCTACGGTGAGCCTACCAGCTTCAGCGAAATACAGAAATATCTCGAAGGCAACGGCTTTGAGGTGACGGGTGCAGAGTTCACCCGTATTCCGAACGACTTGAAGGAGGTCACTCCAGAACAGCGTGAGAGCATCGACAAGATGGTTGACCTGCTTGAAGACGACGAGGACGTTCAGAATGTATATACTAACATGAAGCCAGAAGAATAGGAGTTGAATTAAGAATTAAAACTTAAGAGTTAGAATAGGAATTAAGAATTAAAAATTAAGAATTAAGAGAAATAGTTTGGAGGCGAGAATTTTTCATCACCAACTTCCCTAACTCTTAATTCTTAATTTTTATTTCTTAACTCTTAATTCCTAACTCTTAATTCCTAACTCTTAACTCTTAATTCTTAACTCTTAACTCTTAATTCTTAACTCTTAATTCTTAACTCTTAACTCTTAATTCTTAACTCTTAATTCTTAACTCTTAACTCTTAATTCTTAACTCTTAATTCCTAACTCTTAATTCTTAATTCTTAACTCTTAACTCTTAATTCTTAATTCCTAACTCTTAATTCTTAATTCCTAACTCTTAATTCTTAATTCCTAACTCTTAACTCTTAATTTTTAATTCTTAATTTACTTGTAGTCCTTTTCCGTTATCAGCACATCAGCCAACTTTGTCTTTTTCGATGCCGAAGTATAGGTGTAATGGAATTTGTATTTGGCATCTTTATATGTTTTCACCGTAGTAGAATTTTTCACCTCGTCGATGAGAATTTTTCTCGGATTAAGTTGTTCAATAATTTTGGCATCGTCTGCCTTTCCGCTGAATGTATAATAATAATGTAATGTGTGAGTGTCACGTTCGAAGATGAGACTGTCGAGAACGACACCCTCCGATACTTTGGCGGGACATTTCTTTGCATTGAACTCCTTAGCCTCACGAGCACATCTATCCTCCAATGACTCTTGACAGGCGATGCTGAGAGCAACAACCATTGCCATAAGCATCGTTGTTGCCGTAGTTCTAAATAGTTTTTTTTCCTTCATATTTATAATCCTTTTTCAAATTACGTGTGCAAAATTACTTCTATTTTTTGACAATTCAAATACTTGGCATGCATATTATTCTAATTGTTGAGAGAAAAAAAGAGAAGAAATGGTCTATTTAATCATTTTTAACCGTGGTTTACACCTCTAAAAACCGTTTCTTAACAAAAATATAGTCAGAAAAATTTTGTTATGTGAGTAAATTACACTAATTTTGCACTTTCAAAGGGAGACATATAATGGAGAATATTAGAAACTTTTGTATCATAGCCCACATTGACCACGGAAAGTCGACTCTTGCAGATCGTCTTCTGGAGTTCACTAATACCATAAAAGTGACAGAAGGACAGATGCTTGACGATATGGACCTTGAACGCGAAAGGGGTATTACCATAAAAAGTCATGCCATACAGATGGAATATGTCCATGATGGCAAGACTTATACATTAAATTTGATAGACACGCCTGGACACGTCGATTTCTCATATGAAGTGTCGAGGAGCATTGCAGCATGCGAGGGAGCTTTACTGGTTGTAGATGCCACTCAGGGAGTGCAGGCTCAGACCATTTCAAACCTCTATATGGCCATTGACCACAACCTTGAGATTATTCCCGTAATAAACAAAATCGACATGCCAAGCGCAATGCCTGACGAGGTTGAGGACGAAATCATCGACTTGATTGGATGTGAGAGAAGCGATATAATCAGAGCCAGCGGAAAGACTGGAGAGGGAGTTGAGGACATTCTCAATGCTGTAGTGAATCGTATTCCACATCCAGAGGGCAGCAAGGAAGAACCACTACAAGCATTGATTTTCGACTCGGTATTCAATTCGTTTCGAGGCATCATTGCGTACTTCAAAATTGAAAACGGTACCATCCGACAAGGCGACAAGGTGAAATTCTTCAATACGGGAATGGAATATGTTGCAGACGAGGTGGGAGTGCTTAAGATGGACATGATTCCACGAAAAGAATTATCGACAGGTAATGTTGGATATATTATTAGCGGAATCAAGGACAGCAAGGAAGTGAAGGTAGGTGACACCATCACGCATGTTGCACGGCCCTGTATAAAGGCGATTTCAGGATTCCAGGAAGTAAAGCCAATGGTTTTCGCTGGAGTTTATCCTATCGACCCTTCGGAATATGAAAATCTGAGAGCTTCACTTGAGAAATTGCAGCTCAACGATGCCTCGTTGACGTTCACTCCTGAATCGTCGATAGCATTGGGATTTGGATTCCGTTGCGGATTCCTCGGACTTCTGCACATGGAGATTGTCCAGGAGCGACTGGATAGAGAGTTTAACATGGACGTAATCACCACGGTACCAAACGTTTCATACATGTGCTACGACAAGCAGGGAAACTCAAAGGAGGTGCATAATCCATCAGGATTGCCTGAACAGACACTGATTGACCATATTGAGGAGCCATATATCAGAGCAACGATAATCACGGCTGCCGACTATATAGGACCAATTATGAAGTTGTGTCTTGACAAGCGAGGTGAACTGATTGACCAACAGTATGTTAGTGGCAATCGTGTAGAACTGCATTTCATGCTTCCATTGGGTGAGATTGTCATCGACTTCTACGACAAGTTGAAGAGCATCTCAAAAGGATATGCGTCATTTGATTATCATATAGACTGTTTTCGTCCATCAAAACTGGCAAAATTGGACATTCTGCTCAATGGAGAGCCTGTTGATGCCCTCTCTACACTCACTCATCAGGACAATGCAGTGACATTCGGGAGAAGGATGTGCGAGAAACTTAAGGAACTGATTCCAAGACAACAGTTTGACATTGCAATCCAAGCGGCGATTGGTGCCAAAATCATAGCCAGAGAGACTATAAAATGCGTCAGAAAAGACGTAACGGCCAAATGCTATGGAGGTGATGTCAGCCGAAAGCGTAAATTGTTGGAAAAACAAAAGAAAGGAAAGAAACGCATGAAACAGATAGGAAACGTAGAAGTGCCACAAAAAGCTTTCCTTGCCGTCTTGAAACTCGACTGACGTGAACACATTCTAATTACCACAACGAATAAACATAAATATAACTATTGATATAATCTGGAGGAACAAAACCTATGGCAAACTTAACATTGACCACAAGAGATGTGGCAAGAGAATTGGCAAGACGTTACAGCACGATGACCCATGATGAGCTCGACGTGCTGGAGAGTATATTGCGTCCAATGAAATTCGCAAAGAATGAGAAAATACTGACAGAAGGGGAGACCTGCGAGAATATTTATTGGGTTGCTAAAGGACTGGTGAGGCAGTTCTACTTCAAAAACGGAAAGGAGCTAACAGAACACATGGCCGTAGAGAACAGTATCGTCATGTGCATAGAAAGCCTTTTTATGGAGATGCCGACACGACTGCAAATCATGGCTCTTGAACCTTCTGTGCTATATGCTATGCCAAGAAAACTGCTTGAGCAGGTGGCAATGAAGAGCGTGAACATACAAATATTATATCGCAAGATTTTGGAAGAGTCGCTTATTGAGAGCCAAATACATGCAGACATGCTTCGCTTCGAATCGGCACAAGATAGATATGCAAAATTGGTAAAACTACAGCCCCAACTGGTGCTGCGTGCTCCACTTGTGTATATTGCCAACCTGCTGCAGATGACACCGGAGACGCTAAGTCGTGTGCGCACGTCGGCATTGCTTGAGAAATAACTCCACCTCAATAAATAATAAAAGCTGGAACTTCATTCAGATTTGTCTGACGCGAAGTCCCAGCTTTTATTGTTTATAGTCGAATCACAACAGCCTACTTCGAGATAAACATCTTTTTTCCTTTCCTTATATAAAGTCCTGGCTTTGATGGGTATAATCCTGCTGGCTGTCCGCTGACGGTGTACCAAAGCGAGTTGTCGGCAGTTTCCACCTCAATACTTTCGACGGAAGCAGAGCCTTGTAGGAAATCCTTTAGTGACGACATGGCAGCAAGTGGCTTGCCTGTATTGCTGTCGATGAGTGGGGCATACCACCAATCGTCCATGCGTGTCGTGTCCCACGGATAAGCGTTGTAGTCCATCCCCCACCAGAACAATCCTGTCACCTTGTCGTGCTTGTTGAGCATGGTTATAAAGTCGTCGAGAAATGCCTTTTGCCCAGCTTCTGTAGCAGGATATGTACCATAGGGATTGTAGTCGCCTTTGTATTCCCAACTGTACGCATATCCTACTTCTACAACCATGATGTCTTTATCCGGATATTTGCTTTCGAGTGTATTAAGTGCAGTTTCAAATACGGAGATTGTATTGTGCCATACGGGGTAGTAGCTAAGTCCAATAATGTCATAGTCAATTTGGGCAGCTTTCATCTTGTCGTAGAAGTTTGTCATCACGTCTGTTTGTGCAGCACGCTCCGTATGAATGATTATTTTTGCATTGGGACAAATCTCACGGCATGCTTTGCCAGCGTGAGAGAGTAGGGTGGTGAAGCGGCTCCAGTTTTCATCACTCCCCATAAAGCATTTCTTTAGGTTGCTGCCTTCCTTGTCTCCCCAAAGCATTCCGTAGCTTATTTCATTGCCTGTTTGAATAAAATCTGGTTCTGCTCCAGCTTCTTTCAGTTGCAGAAGTGCATCCTTTGTATATTCATGTATCTTTGCGTAAAGTTCTGTATCGCTTAGGTTTATCCATCGTTTGGGAGTCCATTGCTTTGCGGGATCGGCCCACGTGTCGGAATAGTGGAAGTCGAGCATTAGTTTAAAGCCTGCATCTTTGATACGTTTGCCGAGAACTTTTACATATTCAAGATCTTGACACGCATTGGGATCCTTGTCGGAATAGTCATAGTCAGAAGGATTTACGTGCAAACGAACACGCATGGCATTCATCTCTTTCGACTTGAACAACTGAAGAGGATCAGAAACGCTATTTCTATCGTTGTCATAATATGTAGGGTTCTTTGCCTCATTAGATGTGAGGTTTGAGATGTCGCCTCCTACATATTTCTGTGCATAGACAGTGGTATGCATAGTCATAAGGCATGCTGCAAAAAGAGACGCAAGACAAAAAAGGTATTTTTTATTCATAAACAGAGAGTATTAAATTGATATATTATTCTTAGTTTAAAATACATGTACTATTTGACATAGAAATCAATGAGGCGTTGTAATGCTTGTTGGCAAACAGGACAGAAATCCTTGTACTCATTGGTACGCATGCGACAGTCGGGAAATCCACGCCAAACGCCTTTGGTAAGATAACCGCCACCTTCAACAAGTCCTGCCTTACCCTCGTCAATGAGATTCTGCCATTTCTGACTGAAATCGGCTTTTGTTGTAATGTTAGGCTCCCATGGCTCCGTATCGGCAAAATACATCGGGTCAGTGTCGGAATAAGCATACTCGTCACCAAGTCCGCCAAAACTGTGGCCAAATTCGTGCACAACAACAGGTCGGAAAAACTTACCTTTTGTGGAAGAGAGGTTATAGGAGTTGTAGATTCCTCCTCCACCATACTCGTCGGTGTTGACGAGTACGATGATGTGTTCGTATGGCAAACATGCGAGTACATCATGCAATTTCTTCAAGTGAAGTGTTGTAAGATAGCGTTCTGAATAAAAGGTATCGAAATGTGAACCTAATGCTGTACGTTTCCAAATACCTTTGTGCGGTGTGCTGGTACCCTCCTGTTCCGATGGAGATTCCACGGCAATTATGTTGAATACGTCCTGCATAGACTTGAAAGGCTCATGATGGAAGAGAGCCTCATTTGCAACCTTACAGTCGTTGATGAACGAATCCATCTGATCTTTGGTATATCCCTCTGCAACGTAAGCTATGCGTATGCACTTGTTTGTATCCTTCGCCTGCTGAAGCGTAACGTAAGGAGTTGTTGGCTTGTCGATGTGTCGAATGAGTATGTCGGTCGGTCTGACGGTATGCGTCATGTAAGCAAAGACCTTTCGGTGGAAGTCGAAAAGATCAACGCGTATGTTCACTGTATTCTTGGGGAAGGGAACGAGGAAGACATTCTCAAACGACTTTGACGTTGAGATTGACTCCTCACTGGATAGCCATTCCTGGAAAAGGGTGGAGAAGGAGTGGCGATAGATAACCTTTCCGCTTAAAGAGTCGGTAACTGTTATCTGTCCATTGCCTTCAAGTGGCAGCTTGTCAAGATTATGGCATCGTCCATACCAATGTTTCATCTTTACAAGTTCATCAACGTATATAGCCTGATGGTTGCGGTCACCGGCAAAAATATAGTCAAGACGCAGAGTGTTGTCAGTGAAGAATTCTTCAAAGTTCTGGGACCTCATGCCTATGCTGTAGGCAAGAGCGAATAGAATAAATAGAATTAGTCTTGTTTTCATAAATGTTTAAATAAAGTTTTTATGTATTGTCTATCCCAATCATTTATGTGCATCTGCTTCGTATCAAACTGCATGATGTCGATGTCGATAGCTATAATGCCATTGTCTGGTTTTCGTCCAAGTTGTCGTTCCACGGCCTTCAGTCGAGAATTCAATTCTTCGAGGGTTAGGTCTGTCGTTATTCTTGCCATCTGATTTGCAAAATTGCTGGTAATGACACCAATGGGTTCGGTATCCATCACAGGCGACAACCTGACTATTGAAGAGAACTCTGTACAAAGTCTTAATGCCTTGTCGAGTTGCTGATGTGAGGTGGCGACATTGGAACCTAATGCAATAATTACATCGTGCATTGAAACTGTTTTTGAAAGGACAAGACCCTACGGCATTGCAGCAGGGTCTTGTTTATGCATATAACATCAATCGTTCATTGACAGAAGGAATTCCTCGTTGCTGCGGGTCTTTATTAGACGGTCGCGCACAGTGTTCATTGCTTCTATCGGATTCATCTCGCTTAGGAAGTTTCTCATTACCCACATACGTTTGAGTGTCGTCTCGTCGTGGAGGAGATCGTCGCGTCTTGTGCTTGACTGAACAAGATTGACGGCAGGGAAAATACGCTTGTTGCTCAACATTCGGTCGAGTTGGAGTTCCATATTTCCAGTTCCCTTGAATTCCTCGAAAATTACCTCGTCCATCTTTGAACCTGTATCAATTAATGCCGTAGCAATAATAGTCAGCGAACCGCCATTCTCAATATTTCGCGCTGCACCGAAGAAACGTTTGGGCTTTTGTAGCGCATTGGCATCGACACCACCCGTGAGAACTTTTCCACTGGCAGGACTTACGGTATTGTATGCTCGGGCCAGACGTGTTATGGAGTCGAGGAATATAACCACGTCATGACCACACTCGACCATTCTTTTTGCCTTCTCAAGAACAATTCCTGCAATTTTTACGTGTCTGTCTGCCGGTTCGTCAAATGTAGATGCAATGACCTCAGCATTGACAGTACGGCTCATGTCGGTAACTTCCTCAGGACGTTCGTCGATAAGCAGCATCATCAAATATGCTTCTGGATGGTTTGCAGCTATGGCATTGGCAATGTCTTTCATCAGTATAGTCTTACCTGTCTTTGGCTGAGCGACAATGAGAGCTCGTTGTCCTTTACCTATTGGAGAGAAAAGGTCAACTATGCGTGTGCTTGGATTCGTAGTGGCACGATCGCCTGTGAGATTGAACTTTTCGTCAGGGAAGAGTGGGGTAAGGTGTTCGAATGAAACCCTGTCGCGTACTTCCTGGGGCATTCGTCCGTTTATCTTTCTTACTGTACTCAATGCAAAATATTTCTCACCATCATGGGGTGGACGCACCAAACAATCGACGACATCGCCGGTCTTCAAACCATATCGCTTTATTTGTTGTGGCGACACGTAAATGTCGTCAGGTGATGAGAGATAGTTATAGTCGCTTGAACGAAGGAATCCATATCCATCGGCAATTATTTCAAGTACGCCATTGCCATCAATAATGTCTGAAAAGTCATAATCCTCTTCATAAGAATAATCCTCATAGGTAGAATCGGCTATAGGCTGCTGCAAATTTTGAATATGAGGAGTCGTTGGACGGTCGAACATGTCAAGTTGTGGTATAGCTTCACGGTCCTCAATGGGAAGGTCAACAACAACGATGAAGTCTGTTCCGTCACATGGATCACCGCTCCACACACCATTGGGTTGCCGATTAGCAACTGAAATAGGGGCGTTGTTGCGGTTTAGCTGCTCGTTGAGTTCATAAAGCATGTTTGGCTCAATGTCATTATTTTCACTATTGAGATGTTCGTTTGCCTCTGGAATGCTTGGTAGATCCATAGCTGGTTCTTCAAGTGGATTTTCCTGTTCAACCAATGGTTGTTCCTCTTGAATGGCCTCTTCCTTCATCTCAACTTCGCTTTGTGCAGCTTGTTTTGCTGCCTCAATGGCAGCAAGCTCAGCTTTTGACTTACGTCCACGACGCTTTGCAACAGGTGCAGGAGCGGGTTCCTCTACGACAGGAACTTCCTCTGGAATGGACTCAGGAATGTCGTTGAACAACTGCTGTTCCTTTGGTTCGGAAACTATGCCACGATTAACGTCGAAGTTCTCACCATCCTTTCCTTTTACGGTATAGACTTTATCCTTCTCTTTTTTTGTTATTCTGGTGCGCTTACGTTTGGGCGCCTCTGCGGTAGCTGCTGTATTTTCAGCAGCCTTGTCGAGAATGGCATAAATTACCGTTTCCTTGGCATCATCCTGTGAAGGCTTTATCCCCAATTCATTTGCAATCCCCATCAATTGGACATCGTCCATTGATTCTAATTCTTCTTTTGTATACATACTATATAATGTGTATATGTGATTTGCTATTTTTGTTTAGTTTCGCAAGAATGCCGCCTTATGAAGTGTGCATTCAAGCATAATGTGAAACAATGGATTATAAATCCATGTGCAAAGGTAGTGTTTTTTTTTGAAATCTACAAATTATTCTGCACTTTTTTCATTATTAGGAACTGCTTTTTTCTTCCTATTGCCTCTTCTCTTTTTCTTTGGCAGTGAATTATCAGAAGACAGTTGTTCTCCATTGACATTATGATTTGCTTCCGTGGGTTTGGAATGTGATCGCTTGTACATACCTCGTTTTCTCCTTCCTCGCCCATTTCCACGTCCATTGCCTCGTGGTGCCGTATGGCGCAGTGGTTTATATTCAGGTCCTTCTCCCAACGCCTCGGGAAGAGATACTTTCTCTACCGACTTCTCGATGAACTTTTCTATCTGTGAGAAAAGATACATGTCGGCTTCACACACCAGTGTTATGGCTTCACCATTTCGGTCGGCACGTGCTGTGCGTCCAATACGGTGAACATAGTCTTCACAGTCGTGTGGAACATCATAGTTGATAACCATTTCTATGTCATCTATGTCTATTCCACGAGCCACGATATCGGTGGCTACTAATACATCCTTCTTTCCTGACTTGAATTGGAACATTACCTCATCGCGTTCCTGTTGTGACAGGTCGCTGTGCATCTGACAGCAGTTGACACCCATCTGTATAAGTTGTCTCGTCACATCCTTAACCTTATCTTTCTTACCAGAGAAAAGAATCACACGCTTGAGCTTATTATCCTTGAATAGATGTTTGATTATTCCAAGTTTCTGAGTCTCGTGACAAATATATGCCATTTGATGAATCTTCTCAGCCGGCTTACTGACGGCTATTTTCACTTCGACGGGATCTGTCAGAATGGAATGGGCAAGCGTCTGTATCTTGTCTGGCATAGTAGCAGAAAACATTATTGTTTGACGGTCAGAGGGAAGATTCTTGACAATCTGCATGATGTCGTCACTAAATCCCATGTCGAGCATCCTATCGGCTTCGTCAAGCACAAAGAAGCTGACTCTACTTAGGTCAACATTACCCATGCGTATATGGCTCAACAATCTTCCAGGCGTAGCAATTACTACGTCTGCTCCAAGTCGTAAACTCTTCATCTCTTGGTCGTACCGTGTACCATCGTTACCACCGTAAACAGCCACGCTACTAATACCGTTGAGATAATATCCAAACCCCTGCATGGCTTGATCAATCTGTTGTGCCAGCTCACGCGTTGGCGACATTATTATGCAATTTATGGCATCTTGAGGATAACCACCATCATCAAGCATGCTGAGGATGGGAAGTAGATAGGCTGCTGTCTTGCCTGTTCCTGTCTGTGCAATACCCATTACGTCACGATAGTCAAGTATTTCAGGAATGCAACCTGCCTGTATGGGTGTGCACTCGTCGAAATGCATGTCGTAGAGAGCGTCGAGTATGTTGTCGTTTAAATATGTTTCTTCGAATTTCATCAGTTTGGAGCTTTCTTGTAACAATAATAAGCTATAGCAAAATACAATAAATTGGGTATCCATGCAGCGAGCATGGGTGGTGTGTCGGCATTGATGGCAAATGTAGAGCTGATAGTCTGTAAAAGAATGTAAGAGAAACTCAATGCCATACCGATACCAAGATACAATCCCATTCCTCCCTTGCGCTTGCGTGCCGAGAGACTTGCGCCGATGATGGTCAAAATGAACGAGGCGAAACAAGCCGCTATTCGCTTATGGTATTCAACCTCGTACTGCACTACGTTGCTTGAACCGCGGTCTTTTTGTTTGGAGATGTAGCGGAGCAATTCTGGACTGGTGAATGTCTCTTGCTGACCTTTACTGAATACGAGGTCCATAGGCTCCATCATTATGAGAGTATCTATTTCCGCCCCGGAAGTGATACGTTCGCGCATTCCCTTAAGAGTTCGAATCTTGTAGCTTATGGCACGCCATTGGTAACGACTGTCGGAAATGGTGTCATACTTTATGACATTGGCAGTCATGTGGCTGATAAGCTTTTTGTTTTCAAACTTATCAAGGGAAAACCCATATCCAGTCTTTGACACATCGTCATACTGTTGTATATAAGCGATGATACCTGGGCCTACTTGCAATTGTACGTTTGATGCCGATGTTTTCTTCTTATTATTCTTGTATAACGACTCAAAGTCATGACGTATCACCGTTCCCTTAGGTATTACATAGGCACCAAGGGTGAAGTTCAGTACAGAAATGAGTGCAGCTGAAATCATGTAGGGTCGCATGAGTCGCTTGAAGCTCATTCCACTTGCCAACATTGCAATAACCTCAGAATTCCCCGCCATTTTTGACGTGAAAAAGATAACCGCAATAAAAACGAAAAGAGGACTGAAAAGGTTTGCGAAATATGGAATGAAATTTGCATAGTAGTCGAAGACAATGGCACGCAATGGTGCATGATTGGTCGTGAATTTTGCCAAGTTCTCATTGACGTCGAATACTATTGATATAGAAATAATGAGAATGATTGAGTATATATACGTTCCTATAAACTTTGTGATAATGTATCGATCCATTCGCCTTATATATTTAAATGGATTAAGGAACGATAGTGACCATATCAGCGGATGAAGACAACGGCCTATTAGACTGCGCCTTCCAAAGAATTTGCGAAACACTCGACATGTTCCACGAGTGAACTTAAAATAGTGTCGATGCCTTCTAATTTTCTTGTACTTCATAACTATCGGAATTCAATAGTGTTATATACGTTTCCCTAAATCTTCCACCACGCTTCGTTTCCATTGAGTGAAGTCACCGGCAATGATGTGCTGGCGAGCATCGCCAACAAGACGCAGATAGAAAGCAAGATTGTGTATGCTTGCTATTTGCATTGCCAGGAGTTCTTGCGCTTTGAACAAATGATGAAGATAGGCCTTTGTATAGACACGATCAACGTCACAACCCATAGGGTCAATAGGTGAAAAGTCGTTCTCCCATTTCTTGTTGCGCATGTTCATCGTGCCATGGTAAGTGAAAAGCATCGCGTTGCGGCCATTTCGTGTTGGCATGACACAGTCGAACATGTCCACTCCGCGCTCTATGGCCTCAAGCAGATTCTGTGGAGTTCCCACTCCCATCAAATACCTTGGCTTGTCCTTGGGAAGAATGGCATTTACAACCTCTATCATGTCGTACATCACTTCGGTGGGTTCACCAACAGCAAGACCACCTATGGCATTGCCGTCAGCACCTTTGTCGGCAACGTATTTTGCTGCTTCACTACGCAAGTCCTTGAACGTACATCCCTGAACGATGGGAAATAATGTCTGGTCATAGCCGTAGAGTGGGGTCGTCTCGGAAAAACGTTTAATGCAACGATCCAACCATCTTTGCGTCAACTTTAGACTCTTCTGGGCATATTGATAGTCACTCTGTCCTGGAGGACATTCATCAAAAGCCATAATGATGTCTGCTCCGATAATTCGTTGAGTATCCATGACATTTTCTGGTGTGAATATGTGTTTGGAGCCGTCAATATGCGACCTGAATTCACATCCTTCTTCACGTAGCTTACGTATGCCAGTAAGCGAGAATACCTGAAAGCCTCCGGAATCGGTAAGAATTGGTTTTTCCCATCCGTTGAAGCCGTGCAGTCCTCCTGCCTGACGTAGAACGTTTAGTCCTGGACGCAGATATAGGTGGTATGTGTTGCCTAAAATTATTTGTGCCTTGACCTGTTCGCGCAGTTCAGAGAAGTGCACACCCTTAACACTGCCACATGTTCCAACTGGCATGAAAATGGGTGTCTCAATGTCTCCGTGTGCAGTGGATATCAATCCTGCACGTGCGTCTGAATATGGGTCTGTATGTTGGAGTTCAAATTTCATTGTTCTTCCGTTGTATCGTTTTTATCGTCATCAATCTCAAATACCTGTGGATTTGCCACAAGTTCGTCAGTAAGTGCAAAATTCCATACGTCGTTAACATTCTCTACATAGTGGAACGTGACTCCCTTAAGATACATGTCGGGAATTTCCTCAATGTCCTTCCTGTTATCCTTACACAGTAATATGTCAGTTATTCCTGCACGTTTGGCTGCAAGAATCTTCTCTTTGATTCCACCTACGGGCAGCACCTTTCCACGCAATGTTATCTCGCCTGTCATAGCCACGTTTGCACGAACTTTGCGTTGCGTCAATGCCGATGCAATGGAAGTTACTATGGTTATGCCGGCTGATGGTCCGTCCTTTGGGGTAGCACCCTCTGGAACATGGATGTGCACGTTGTAATTTTCGAATATCCTATAGTCGATATTCAACATATCGGCATGCGATTTAACATATTCCAATCCCAATACAGCCGACTCCTTCATGACGTCGCCAAGATTTCCTGTAAGTGTCAGTTTCGCACCCTTGCCTTTGCTTAGGCTGGTCTCGATGAAGAGAATCTCGCCTCCGACACTGGTCCATGCCAGTCCCGTCACCACGCCGGCATAATCGTTACCTTGATAGATGTCGCGGTAATATGGAGGCTTGCCAAGCAATGCGTCAAGGTCTATTGGCGTGATTTTATCGTAAGGCATTACTCCCTCACTGGCATAACGTAGAGCAATCTTTCGCAATGCTTTGTCAATCTGTTTCTCAAGCTGGCGCACACCGCTTTCACGCGTATATTGCTCGATTATCTTCTCGACGGCACTTTTGGAAAACGAAACCTTACCTTTCGTTTTCAATCCCGTAGCTTCCAACAGCTTAGGTATGAGATGGCGTTTGGCAATCTCATATTTTTCTTCCGTGATATAGCCTGAGACCTCGATTATCTCCATGCGGTCGAGTAGGGGGCGAGGGATAGTCGTCAGGTCGTTTGCAGTTGCTATGAACAACACTTTAGAAAGATTAAAGTCCACATCCAGATAATTGTCGTGGAAGGCGTTGTTCTGCTCTGGATCAAGGACCTCAAGGAGTGCCGATGACGGATCGCCATTGACATTGTTTTGAGTCACTTTGTCTATCTCGTCGAGGATGAACACTGGATTGGAAGATCCTGCCTTTTGCAAACCTTTGATTATTCGCCCTGGCATGGCACCAATATAAGTGCGGCGATGACCACGTATTTCAGCCTCATCATGAAGTCCTCCGAGTGATACCCTTACGTATTTTCGACGTAGTGAGCTGGCAATGCTTTTGCCAAGGCTTGTTTTGCCTACTCCTGGAGGGCCATACAAACAGATTATGGGTGACTTTAGGTCGCTTCTAAGGCTCAACACTGCAATATATTCAAGAATACGCTCCTTTACTTTTTGCATGCCATAGTGATCATGGTCAAGCACTCGTTGAGCACGCTTGAGATTATGGTCATCCTGAGTATATTCTCCCCATGGCAAAGATACAAAAGTCTGTAAGTATGTCAGCTGAACGTTGAAATCAGGGCTTTGCGGATGCAGTTGGTCGAGTTTGTCAAGCTCTTTCATGAAAAAGTTGAATGTTTCCTCATTCATGTCTTTTTTTTGAGCCTTTTCCATCAACTCATGATGTTCAGGAGAAGCATCGCCATTGTTTATTTCTGCCTGAAGATTCTTTATTTGCTGTTGGATGAAATAGTTTCGCTGTTGCTCATCGAGGTCATCACGCGTCTTCTCACGTATGTTCTGTTTCAACTCCTGTAATTTCATGTCCCTGTCTATAAGACGCATTAGGGCAAAGAGACGTTCCTTGATATCGGATATCTTCAACATCTCCATTTTCTCCTTGAAGTCGAACGGCAAGTTGGTGCAAAGATAGTTTATTGTCATCACGTCGTTCTTGACGTTGCTGACGGCGAACATCGCTTCGTCAGGTATGTCTTCGTTGATGCGTATGTACTGTAATGTACGCTTGCGCATATCCTCTACGGCTGTATTGAACTCTGAATCGTCTCTCTTGTTTAGAACCTCAGGGGCTGTATGAGCTTTGGCCACGAGAAAGGGCTTTGTTTCCATTATTTCATCAATGGCAAGACGTCCGAAGGCTTGAAGAATGGCAGTCACACTGCCTCCAGGCAACTCAAGCGACTTGACAATACGAGCATATACTCCATATCCGTATATATCGTCCATCTTTTCGGGAGCCTCAACGTTGGGGTCGAGCTGAGGAACGACTGCGATTAAGTCGTGGTTTTTCTCATATTTATGAATGAGTTTGTGGCTTGATGCGCGAGCAATGATTATAGGAGTGACGACACCAGGAAACATCACCATATTTCGAGTGACGAGAAGCGGCAATATCTCTGGCATCTCAACATTTGACATCATGGCGAAGTCGCCCTCAATGTCTGCTATCATAGAAAAAGCGTTATTATTCTGATTGTCGTCCATCGTTTTCTAATATGTGCTTGATTTTGGTACAATGAATTTAAAGTATATTCCTAAAAGAAGAAATGATGACAACATCACTAAATCGGATGCTGCCATCACACTGTTGTTGTACGCCTGCAGGGGCTCGAACCCTGGACACCCTGATTAAGAGTCAGGTGCTCTACCAACTGAGCTACAAGCGCATAGATTCCTTATGCCTAACAAAAGCTTTGTACGCCTGCAGGGGCTCGAACCCTGGACACCCTGATTAAGAGTCAGGTGCTCTACCAACTGAGCTACAAGCGCATAGATTCCTTATGCCTAACAAAAGCTTTGTACGCCTGCAGGGGCTCGAACCCTGGACACCCTGATTAAGAGTCAGGTGCTCTACCAACTGAGCTACAAGCGCATCGCCTTTCAGTTTTGCGGGTGCAAAGGTACTAATTATTTTTAGAACCGCCAAACTTTTCATCGTTTTTTTTCAAAAAACATAATTATTAGCTTTTTTCACGTTTGGAGTTCTAATCGACGTTATGATAAATAAGGAGTGTTGGAATTGAAATGGTTAAGGAGTTAAGCCATATCTTATTGAGCTATAATTTTGCTCTAAACGAATGGCTTAACTCCTTAACCCCTCAAATTCCAAATAAATGGATTCTTGTTAAATGGTCAACTCGTCATCAATCCTGCAAAGGTACTGCATAGTATTTCTTGCGTCCTGTCGGATAAAGACCTTGAATGTATAAAACAGGTTCTTTACTTGTGGATGCTTCCTTAACCACATTCTGCAAATCTTCGATAGTCTTTATGCTCACATCGTTGATTTTTTGAATTATGAAGCCGCGGCTTATACCAGCCTCACTTATCTTGCCATCGTTGACCTTAGTCACTTCCAAACCGTAATTAATGTTGAGCTGGCTCATGGTCTCCTTGCTTACTTCGCGGAAATTAGCTCCTAAAACGTCAAGGTCAACGTTTTTCACAACCTTAGTGTTACCCTGTTCGTTCTTGAGAGTTAAGGTTTCATTATGCTTCTTTTTGTCGCGCATGTAAGTTAAGGTAACTTTATCACCAGGATGCTTTTTTGCAAGTATTTCCTGCAGTTCAGCCATTCTTGTTACTTTTTGGCCATCGACGGAAATAATCACATCGCCTTTCTTCATGCCTGCATCGGCTGCTGCACCATCGTCGAGAACCTTGTCAACATAAACACCTTCCATCGTTCCCAAATCGACTTCTTTACCCTCTTCTTTCTGAACGTCAACATAATCCTTGACATTTCCACCTTGTATGCCGATGACGGCACGTTGAACAGTACCATACTTCTTCAAGTCATCAACTACCTTATTCATTATAGTGGTAGGAATTGCAAAACCGTAGCCGCTATATGAACCCGTCTGTGAATAAAGCATGGCATTTATGCCAACGAGTTCTCCACGAGTATTGACCAGTGCACCGCCTGAATTGCCCCTGTTAATGGCAGCGTCGGTTTGTATGAAAGCCTCTACGCCATTGGCTCCGAGCGAACGGGCTTTAGCACTTACTATACCGGCAGTAACCGTGTTGTTAAGTCCAAGAGGATTGCCAACGGCAAGAACCCATTCTCCCACTTTGATGTCATCGCTATTTGCTATTGTTATAGCAGGCAAATTTTTCCCATCAATTTTAATCAGTGCGAGGTCGGTGGTTTTATCGGCACCTATAATACGTGCTGAATATTCCTTGTTATCGTTAAGAGTAACGGTAAGTTCATCAGCACCGTCAACGACATGATTATTTGTAACAATATAACCGTCGGCAGAAATAATCACTCCAGAACCTGTAGCGGTTCGTTTTGGTGTTTGCACCTGTCTTTTCTGTGTGCCTCCATTGCCGCGTCCAAAAAATCCGCCAAATGGGTCGAAGAAATCACTGAATGGATCACTTTGCACTTCAACCGTCTTAACTTTTGAATTCTGTACGTACTTGATGTGAACCACCGATGGCAGAGCTTTGTCGGCTGCGTATGTAAAGTCAACGGGTTGTCCCACGGCTACGGGAGCTGCATCAGCTCTGTTAGCTGCCTCTGCTCTGTTGAAAGCTGCCACCGAAAAAGCGATGGCTACCAAGCTAATAGCTGGTAAAATGTAATTCCAAATCTTTTTCATTGTAAATATATTTATGTTTAAATCTTACTTTAATATTTTTTCGAGTGCAAAGGTATGCGCAAAAAGTGTTAATTGAGCATTTTATGCTAATCATTTGTCGCAATTTAACAGTTTACTATTTGTAGTTAACGGCTGTTTGCTGTTGTGTGCCAATGATGAAATAAAAATTAACCACAAACGTCGTGACGTAAAATTTGCTACATCGCGACGTAGCAAAAAAACAGCGCCACCAGTACTCCGCCCAGAGTACTGAAGTACTCGCACCGAAGTACCAGAGTACTCCCGCGGAAGTACTACCGCCCGCTTCCCGCTTCTTCTCGCCGCATACCGCCGTCTGTAGGGGCGTTGGCAAGCGGTGGCAATCTTTATCCGTCAATTATCTCTCGAAAAAATGCATTATGGCAAAATTTAACGTGAGTTCGACGAAAAGACGT
>JBJEKR010000227.1:0-6625 GCA_051878735.1 Prevotella sp.
CCACTGGGCCTTCTGGAATTCTTGAATCTAATATCTTAGCCATAATTGTCTTTTATATAAACTATGATTTTACGTAAAAATGAATGTTAGCAGCAGCAGAGGCTTGGTGCCAGCTTGAAGGCGAAAGCCAGAACAACTACGAGGAATGCCAGCATGAGGATGGTGGTGTAGGCGATGCCGATGGTCTTCCAACGGTTGAACCATACCTTACCGCTCCAGCCAAGAGTGTGCATTGCGCTCCAGAAACCGTGAGAGAGGTGGAACCAGATTGCCACGAGCCAGATGATGTAGAGAACTACAAAGCATGGGTTGGCAAAGGTGTCAACGATGTAGGCGAAACCGTCGGCAGGGTCGTGCACAGTAGCAATGCCTGTAATCTCGGCAAACATCATGTTGTACCAGAAGTTCCAGAAGTGGAGCAGCAAGCCGAGGATGACGATGATGCCGAGAACGAGCATGTTCTGCGAAGCCCACTCAACCTTCGGGTTGCGTTCGGTCACTTCATAACGCTGTGTGCCGCGAGCCTGACGGTTCTGGGCAGTCAGCAGGAATGCATAAACGATGTGAACCACTGCCAAGGCAGCAAGACCAAGTGTTGCCACCACTGCATACCAGTTGGCACCAAGGAATTCACAAATCATGTTGTAACCCTCTTCTGAGAACAGCGCAACCAAGTTCATGCAACCATGGAAGGTCAGGAACAGAATAAGCGCAACTCCAGTTACGGACATTACAACTTTTCTACCAATAGATGAATTACATAACCACATAAATGATTGAATTTAATTATTTAAATGTTAGAACTAAAATTATTTTCAGAACTGAACATTCCAGCCACCGCAATGGCCAAAAAACAGTATCGCTACTTGATTATAGGTAAAAATACCATGTTTTAGACCGCAAAATTACTATAAAATAATGATAAAACAAAGTAAATTTGAGCAAAAATCAATTTTTATTCTTAATTTTGTCGCGATTTTCATTAAATAAAGCTACAAAGCACGGTTTTTCACGACTTTTGAATCATAACACGAACAATTGTCAATGACACTGAATTATGACGTAATTGTGGTCGGTGCTGGCCACGCTGGATGCGAGGCGGCAACAGCCGCAGCCAACATCGGGGCGAAGACTTGCCTCGTGACAATGGACATGAACAAGATTGCACAGATGAGTTGCAATCCTGCCGTCGGAGGTATTGCCAAAGGACAAATCGTCAGGGAGATTGACGCTCTCGGCGGACAGATGGGAATAGTGACCGACGCAACGGCGATACAGTTCCGTATGCTGAACAGAAGCAAAGGCCCTGCCGTCTGGAGTCCAAGGGCGCAATGCGACCGCGAGAAGTTCATCTGGAAATGGAGGGAGACGCTCGACCAAACCCCGAACCTCGACCTATGGCAAGACCAAGCCGAAGAACTCTTGGTTGAGGAAATCAACGGAAAGAAAACTGTTGTCGGAATAAAGACCATTTGGGGAGTTACGATAAAGGCACGATGCGTTATAATCACCGCCGGAACTTTCCTCAACGGACTTCTCCACATAGGAAGGAAGATGGTAGCGGGAGGAAGAATTGCGGAACCCGCCGTGAAGCATTTCACAGAGAGCATCACACGACATGGAATCCGCAGCAACAGAATGAAGACTGGCACACCTGTCAGAATCGACAAGCGTTCGGTCGATTTCTCGCTGATGGAAATACAGGAGGGAGAGGCAGACTTCCACCAGTTCAGCTTCATGGGCAGGAACCGCGTGCTGCAACAACTGCCTTGCTGGACCTGCTACACAAACAGGGAAGTACACGACACCCTGCGCGGCGGCCTTGCCGACTCCCCACTCTACAACGGACAGATACAGAGCATAGGTCCGCGCTACTGCCCATCGATAGAGACAAAGCTCGTCACCTTCCCCGACAAGGAGCAGCACCCGCTGTTTCTCGAACCAGAAGGCGAGACGACAAACGAAATGTACTTGAACGGCTTTTCATCATCACTGCCGATGGAAACGCAGATTGCTGCCCTCAGAAAAATCCCCGCACTCAGAAACGTGAAGGTTTATCGTCCGGGATATGCAATAGAATATGATTTCTTCGACCCTACTCAACTCGAACACAACCTGGAGTCGAAACTCGTCGATGGTCTTTTCTTTGCCGGACAAGTGAACGGAACTACAGGCTACGAGGAGGCAGGAGGACAAGGAACCATAGCGGGAATAAATGCCGCAATCAAGTGCGGAAAAATTGCAGGTCAACTGACGAACAAAAATTCATCAACTGACCAGTTCATTCTCCACCGCGACGAAGCATACATAGGAGTGCTGATTGACGACCTCGTGACAAAGGGTGTTGATGAGCCCTATCGCATGTTCACTTCCAGAGCCGAATACAGAATACTCCTTCGCCAAGACGATGCCGACGCACGACTGACGGAAAAGGCATACGAGATAGGTCTTGCCTCAAGAGAGCGATACGACCATTGGCTCGAAAAGAAAGCCGGCATCGAAGAAATCATAAAATTCTGCGAAACTACGCACATTCGGAAAGACGAAGTAAACGGCGCGCTTGAAAGCCTTGGCACTACCCCACTCCGCGAAGGATGCAAGCTGGCAGACCTCGTAAGTCGCCCACAACTCAACTTCCAAACCATCGGAGAAATCGTGCCATCATTGAAAGAAGCAATAGCAAAGCTGCCAAACAGGAATGAAGAAATTGCAGAAGCAGCCGAAATAAAGATGAAATACAAAGGCTACATTGAGCGAGAGAAAATGGTAGCAGAGAAGATGCACCGCCTTGAAGACATCAAGATAAAAGGACACTTCAACTACGCTGAACTTACGCAACTCTCGACGGAAGCTCGCCAAAAGCTCGCTGCAATAAATCCCGAAACACTGGCGCAGGCAAGCCGAATCCCAGGCGTTTCACCAAGTGACATCAATGTCATGCTGGTGCTGATGGGCAGATAATGTTCCACGTGAAACATTAAAGTTAAACAAAACATAATAAGTAATTGACAATGAACAACAAAACATTGGTAGAGAATCTGCGATGCATTCCAGATTTTCCACAGAAGGGAATTAACTTCCGCGACGTAACAACGCTATTTAAAAGTCCGGAGTGTATGAACATCATGCTCGATGAACTCTACGAGCTTTACAAAGACAAAGGCATAACGAAAATCGTTGGAATCGAAAGCCGTGGATTCGTGATGGCATCAGCACTTGCCATCAAGCTTGGTGCTGGTATAGTGCTCTGTCGCAAGCCGGGCAAATTACCAGCCGAAACCGTACAGGAAAGTTACAGCAAAGAGTACGGAACAGACACAATTGAAATTCACAAAGACGCGATTACAGAAGACGATGTCGTATTGCTTCACGACGATTTACTCGCTACTGGCGGCACAATGAAAGCAGCCTACAACCTCGTTCAGAAATTCAGTCCTAAAAAAACCTATATCAACTTTATAATTGAGATAAAAGACGAAGGTCTTCACGGACGCGACATTTTCGACAAGGACGTTGAAATTACAACACTTCTCGATGTATAAAAGATAAACAGCCGACCGTTGGGCAGATCAATATGTCTGCCCAACACCGCAAAGCGAATAATAAAGCTGGCATGTATTTATGTCGTTCCTACATTGGGCAGACACACCCGCCTGCCCGATGTAGGAACTTATACGACGCAAGGGTAAAGTTTCACGTGAAACATAGACACTAAAAGAAACTGAAATCAAGAATGTTAAGATGACGCAGGAAGAAAACAAGAAAAGATTGGAGAAACTGAAAGGGATTGTAAGCAGCCTGCCAGACAAACCAGGCAGCTATCAATTCTACGATGCTGAAGGAACCATCATCTATGTGGGGAAGGCTAAAAGCTTGAAAAACCGTGTTGCTTCATATTTTCATACCGAAGTTGATCGCTATAAAACAAAGGTTTTAGTAAGCAAGATTATGGATATATCCTATACAGTGGTCAACACAGAGGAAGACGCCCTACTACTCGAAAACAGTCTTATTAAAAAATACAATCCTCGCTACAACGTCTTGCTGAAAGACGGCAAGACCTATCCAAGCATCTGCGTCACTAATGAATACTATCCTCGTATTTTCAAGACAAGGAATATTAATAGGAAATGGGGAACATACTATGGTCCTTACTCACATTTGCCATCCATGTATGCAGTCCTTGATTTAATAAAGGAACTATATCACCCTCGAACCTGTCATTTACCCTTGAAGCAAGAAGATGTTGAAAAGGGGAAATTTAAAGTGTGCCTCGACTACCACATAAAGCGATGTGGTGGTCCGTGCATCGGAAAACAGACACACGAAGAATACATGGCAAACATCAATCAGGCACGTGAGATTCTTAAAGGTAAAACAAGAGATCTGTTGCGCAAAATGCGTGAGGAAATGATGGCTCTTGCGGAGGAATTGAAGTTTGAAGAAGCGGAGGTACTAAAGAAGAAATACGAAGCAATTCTTAGCTTCTGCTCTAAAAGTGAGGTTGTGAGCCATACTATTGACAACATTGACGTTTTCTCTATCACAAACGACGGAAATACCGCTTTTATAAACTATATCCATGTTAATAATGGAAGTATCAACCAGTCGTTCACATTCGAATATAAAAAGAAACTCGACGAAACCGACGAAGAACTTTTAGCACTCGGCATCGTAGAGATGAGAAAGCGTTTCAACAGCAAGTCAAAGGAAATTATACTGCCTCTCGAACTCGACCTAAACCTTGAGGGTATAACTATTACAGTGCCACAAAGAGGCGACAAAAAAACGCTTCTCGACCTGTCGATAATGAATGGAAAACAGTATAAGTTCGACCGACTGAAACAGAAGGAAAAGCTGAATCCAGAGCAAAAAGCTGTACGACTGATGACCGAACTGCAGCAAGCTCTGAAGCTCCCTCGCCTACCATATCAGATTGAGTGTTTCGACAACTCAAACATAAGCGGAACAAACGCTGTCGCTGCCTGCATTGTGTTCAAGAAGATGAAACCAAGCAAGAGCGACTACCGAAAATACAACATAAAAACCGTTATTGGACCTGACGATTACGCATCGATGAAAGAGGTCGTTAGGCGACGTTACGAACGCTTAAAAGAGGAAAACGAACGCCTTCCCGACCTCATCATAACCGATGGTGGAAAAGGTCAGATGGAGGTGGTTAGGGAGGTTATAGAAGACGAGTTGCATCTTGACATTCCAATAGCCGGTTTGGCAAAGGACAACCGCCATCGTACAAACGAGCTTCTCTATGGTTTTCCACCAATAACGATTGGATTGAAGACAGACAGCGAACTATTTCATGTACTGACGAGAATACAGGACGAAGTACATCGTTTTGCAATTACTTTCCACCGCGAAAAGCGTTCTAAAGCCGCTCTACACTCCGAACTCGACGACATCAAGGGTATTGGACCCAAAACAAAAGAACTGCTCCTACAAAAGCTGAAAACAGTGAAAAAGATAAAGGAATGTGACCAAGAGACGCTGACAAAACTCATTGGCGAGAGCAAGGCAAAGCTGATAACCGAATTTTTTGACGCAAAAAAAGAGCGGGAAAATTAGGTTTTCTCAGCTATTTGCAGTAAATTTGCAAGCGAATAACAACAGAAAAAATGAGAATTGTAATACAACGCGTATCGCACGCCTCGGTGACTATCGACGGCGAAGTAAAATCGGCGATAGGAAAAGGCTACTTAGTTCTGCTCGGAGTGTGCGAGGAAGACGGTCAGGAAGACGTTGACTGGCTTGTGAAGAAGGTCATCGGACTTCGTGTCTTCGACGACGAAAATGGAGTGATGAACCGCTCCATAATGGATGTTCAGGGAGAGATACTTGTGGTTAGCCAATTTACACTATTTGCAAGCTACAAAAAGGGCAACCGACCATCGTGGCTACGTGCTGCGCGACACGAGATTTCCGTGCCGTTATACGAGAGTTTCTGCACTAAACTCAGTGATGCTCTTGGCAAAAAAGTAGGCACAGGAGAGTTCGGAGCAGACATGAAAGTGGAACTACTGAACGATGGTCCTGTAACGATTTGTATGGATACAAAGAATAAAGAGTAGTTGACAAGTTAATTATTAGTTGACAAGTTGACGAGTTAATAGTATTAATAACGTGTATTCGACAAATTTACTCGACCGTTAAGATAAAAAACAACCGCCCCTACAGAGGG
Organism: Prevotella sp.; assembly: GCA_051878735.1. Taxonomy (GTDB): domain Bacteria; phylum Bacteroidota; class Bacteroidia; order Bacteroidales; family Bacteroidaceae; genus Prevotella. Next base: position 6,197 of record JBJEKR010000227.1, read on the forward strand.
GGATGTGGTACACGAATTTAAAAAATTTGATATAACATGGAAGAAATAACGATAAGGGAAGCACAGAAAATGGTGGACGAGTGGATAAAGACCTATGGCGTTCGCTACTTCTCAGAGCTTACAAACATGGCAGTTTTGACTGAGGAAGTGGGCGAACTGGCAAGGATAATGGCGCGTAAATATGGCGACCAAAGCTTCAAGGAAGGCGAGAAACAAGACCTCGGCGACGAAATGGCAGACGTGCTTTGGGTGCTTATGTGCCTTGCCAATCAAACAGGTGTTGACCTAACTGAGGCACTGAAAAAGAACATCGAGAAGAAGACTTCAAGGGACAAAAATAGACATAAAAATAATAATAAGTTGATGAGTTAACGAGTTGACAAGTGAACAAGTTGACAAGTGAACAAGTTGACAAGTGAACAAGTTGAC
>JBJEKR010000228.1:0-6535 GCA_051878735.1 Prevotella sp.
CTGTATTGTTCTATCGTGGCGTGAATACAAATCTCGGACTGCGCTTTGAGCGTCCTGTTCCTCTCTTTACCGCTGCCGACGGCACGAAGGCATTGCCCGGTTGCCAGCCAATGATTACCGTGGCTGACATTAACGGCGACGGCGTGAACGACATCGTGATGGGTCTGTCTGTTCCTACTGTTGCTACTGTTGAAGATCCCCTGTCGTCGAAGCGCACTGTGGCAGAAGAGATTGCATGGCAATGGACACACAACCTTGGAATACAAATGCCGGGTAAGGATGCAGGAGAATACTATATGTTCCATACATTCGACCAGCTGCTTGAAAGGGTGAAAAAAGGAGAGAACGGCGACAAATCGTATTTTCTTGGCAAACTCGACGACTTGAAATATCTGACCATGCGCCATCGCGGATATGTGCTGGTATTCTATGGCAAGAAAAATGCGAAGAAGGCAACGGCTGCACCTGAACTTACTCTTGAGTTGCCCAAACCCCGGCCCACACAGGCCTTTGCAGACAGTACGCCAGAAGAACCGCTGACATACCGCATAGAGTGCCGCAATGAAAAAGGTCTTGGGTGGACGCTTTCCGTATTCCTAAAGTTCAAGGACGGATGGCATGGCTTCGTTGACAGCCCTGCAACCGAGCAGCAGGGAATGATACCTACAAAAGTGGAGATTGAAACTCCCGACGGCATCATAGGCAACGGACAGATGAGCAAGCCGTATGTTGGCCAATCGACAATGTATTTCGGCGAAGTGAAATTCATGCAACGCCTGTACCGTCAGAAGAAGGATGCAGAAAATAAAGCCATGCGCCATCGCGGATATGTGCTGGTATTCTATGGCAAGAAAAATGCGAAGAAGGCAACGGCTGCACCTGAACTTACTCTTGAGTTGCCCAAACCCCGGCCCACACAGGCCTTTGCAGACAGTACGCCAGAAGAACCGCTGACATACCGCATAGAGTGCCGCAATGAAAAAGGTCTTGGGTGGACGCTTTCCGTATTCCTAAAGTTCAAGGACGGATGGCATGGCTTCGTTGACAGCCCTGCAACCGAGCAGCAGGGAATGATACCTACAAAAGTGGAGATTGAAACTCCCGACGGCATCATAGGCAACGGACAGATGAGCAAGCCGTATGTTGGCCAATCGACAATGTATTTCGGCGAAGTGAAATTCATGCAACGCCTGTACCGTCAGAAGAAGGATGCAGAAAATAAAGTAAAGATAAAGGTGAGCTATCAGTCGTGCAACGACTCGATGTGTCTGCCGCCAACGGAACATGTCATAGAGTATAATCTTGAGGAAAAGAAATGAAATAACAATCATTTACGAAGCCTTAAAAAACAAAAAACAAAAAGCAATGACACATTGGAATAAACTTCCTGTAATGATGGCATTGGCAACATTCTCTCTTGCTGCCTACGCCCAGTTCCCAAAGGACAATCCTGCCGACGACAACTTCCGCACTGCGGGATTCCCTAAGTTGAAGACACTGACGATGACCGACATTCCCGGCGCTCCTGTCCTCTCGCAGCCAGTGCGCTTGGATGGCTCGCAGATGGAGATACGCACAGGAAAGCACGGACTGTGCTATCCTGCAATGTACGACTGGAACGGCGACGGACTGCTCGACCTCCTGCTCGGCGAGTTCTCAACGGGTGACCGCGAGAACAACGTGAAGGTGTATATCAACGAGGGAACGAAGAAGAAGCCTAAGTTCACGGGCAAGTATTTCTATGCTCTCGACACCAAGGGCGACACGATAAGCAGCAAGCAGTGGTGTTGCATCGGTATGCACCCGCGCATGGTTGACATCACGGGCGACGGACGCTTGGACATGCTTTCGGGTGAGTATTGTCCGGGACGTGTAGGACTGTGGCGCGGCACCGACAAGGGCTTCGCTCCGCTCCAGTATGTCGAGCAGGAAGGGTATCGCGACAAGGAATATCCAAGTCAGGACGACACCTCGCCAGAGTCGTTGAATTATTGGAACTACACCTCAGCCAACTTTGTCGATTTCAACGGCGACGGACTCGTTGACCTCTTGGTTGGTGGTTGCGGAGGAATGAGAGTCGCCCTCAACGAGGGAACAAAGGAAAACCCACGCTTCGGACTTCGCAAGTATCTGCGCTTCACCGACAATTCCGTCCTTACAATACATGGAGTAGGACAAGAAGAGGAGGGCATACAGCCACGCAACATAAAGACATATATGACTCCCGTGGATTGGGATCAGGACGGAGTGCTCGACCTCTTGGTAACATACGAGTATGCCGACAAGGGCGACTATCCTGTATTGTTCTATCGTGGCGTGAATACAAATCTCGGACTGCGCTTTGAGCGTCCAGTGCCTCTCTTTACCGCTGCCGACGGCACGAAGGCATTGCCCGGTTGCCAGCCTATGATTACCGTTGCCGACATCAATGGCGACGGCGTGAACGACATCGTGATGGGTCTGTCAGTGCCTACTGTTACTACTGTTGAAGATCCCCTGTCGTCGAAGCGCACTGTGGCAGAAGAGATTGCATGGCAATGGACACACAACCTTTGCATACAGATGCCAGGTAAGGATGCAGGAGAATACTATATGTATCAGACATTCGACCAGCTGCGTGAAAAGATAAATAATAAATTCGAAAAGAGCTACTACCTTGGCAAACTCGACGACTTGAAATATCTGACAATGCGCCATCGTGGCTTTGTGCTTGTATTCTACGGAAAGAAAAATGCGAAGAAAGCCGTGGCTGCTCCTGAGTTGACTCTCGAAGCCCCCAAGCCGCGTCCTACACAGGCGTTTGCCGACGGCACTGCCGACGAGCCTCTGAGTTATCGTATAGAGCGCAAGGGAGAAAATGGTTTTTGGGAGCTTTCTATTTATTTGAAATTCAAGGATGGCTGGCACGGATTTGTTGACTGTCCTGCTACCGAACAGCAGGGAATGATTCCTACAAAGGTGGAGATAGAAGTTACAGAGGGATTGTTGTGCAGTGGACCTATAAGCAAACCATACGTCGGTGATGCGACAATGTATTTCGGCGAGGTGAAGTTTCTTCAACGCTTATATCTGAAGGATAAAAATGCACCGAAAAAAGTTAAGATAAAGGTCAGCTATCAGTCGTGCGACAGCTCGATGTGCCTACCGCCGATAGAGCATGTGATAGATTACAGTCTTGAGTAGAGCCTGTTACATGGGTAAAATGAATTTTACAACTAATAAATAAAGACATGAAGAAAAAAGTTTTATTGTCATTGTTCTTGGCTTTGCCCCTCATGCTCAGTGCTCAAAGCACCAACAAGTGGGGTAAGGATGTGAGCGATATTGAGGCTACTTACAGTGCAACCGCCAAGCCTGGGACGCTGCGTGAGAACAAGGCGTTCGTGAAGAAAGTGAAGAAGGTGATAGCCAAGGCTGATGCCAGCTCGCTGTATCTTATCAACAAGTATCCTGCATTTATCTATATGAACGGCATGAAGGGTGATGTGGAGGCTGCCTTAGCGAAAATGCCACAGTCATTGAAGGACTCCAACGAGGGCATTGAGGCTCAGAGCTTTTATTATAGTATGAGAAAGTTGGAAGTGGGGGCTAAAGTTCCCGACTTCACCGCAAGTACGCCAGAGGGCAAGCAGGTGAACTTTTATTCTTTCATTAAAGGAAAGAAATGTGTCATCCTTGACTTCTGGGCTTCATGGTGCGCATGGTGTCGTAAAGAGAGTCCGAATGTTCAAAAAGCATATGACACATATAAAGATGCAGGTTTTGACGCTATCAGCGTGTCGTTTGATGACAATAAAGACCGCTGGACAAAAGCCATCGCCCACGATAAGACGACATGGATGCAGGTGTCTGACCTGAAGGGAACAAACAGCCCGCTCTACAGCTGGTACGACCTGAGTAGCATTCCTGCTATTTTCCTTATAGACGGCAACGGAGTCATATTGGAAATGAAAATGCGCGGCGAAGCCATTTTTAAGAACACGAAGAAACACATGGAGAAATAATGAAGGTGTCACAACAAAGAAATATGAAGACGATGAAGAAAACAATTGGATTGATATTGGCAGCGCTGGTGCTCTTCCCTGTTGCATCAATGGCGCAATACACCATTTTGGGTCAGGTGAAAGGCTTGAATGACGGCAAGGTTTACCTTCAAATAGGTGGTAAGAGTATCGATTCCACTATGGTGGAAAAAGGAAGGTTCCTGTTTGTTGGTGGCAAGACTGACATACATTTCTGTGCGGTTGTGTCTGCCGACAGGAAATGGGGCTGCGGCTTCTATCTGGACAATTCCGACATAAAAATACTGTCAAACGACAACGGCGGGGTTGACATAGTGGGTTCTAAGGAGGAGGACTTGTTTTTGGCTTATACGGAACACATGAAATCTATTCGGGATGAGATGATTGAAGTCAGCAGAAAGACCGATAAGGCGTTGCTGACGGGTGACATGGCGTTGATAGACAGTTTGAGTGCATATAAGGAAAACGTGCTGAAGCATCGTGAAGACTCCGTCTTCTTGGAGTTTGCCGACAGAAATCCATCTGCCTTTATCTGCTTCAACCACGTCTATAACACTCGTGTGGTGGACAAATACAATTTCTCAAGATACAATGCGTTGTTAAAGCATCTGACGCCGGGAGCGTTCAGCGGTGAGCAATGGGACACTTTCATGCACATCTATAAGATTGACGAGTCGTTGGAGCCGGGGCATCCTTTCCCTGAGATAGCCATGAACGACGTGTATGGCGTTGAGCATAAAATATCTGACTATCGTGGCAAATACCTTTTTGTCATGATTGCAACTGATGGCGTTAAGGGATATCAGGTGAAGGATGTTGACTTCCGCAAGTCTTTGTATGACAAATACCACTCAAAAGGCTACGACGAAATGGACATCATGATTGTTCAGACAGCAAAGGACATAATAAAGACGGGTGCCACTCACAATATGCCGTGGACTCTTGTTTCCGACCTGAAGTATTGGGACTCTCCTCTGAGAAATACTCTGGGTTTGGACTACATCTGCCAGAATTACCTTATAGATCCTAATGGTGTGATTGTGGGCCATAACCTTACAGACAAGGAACTGGTAGAGAAGCTTGAAAAGGTTTTCTGAATGAATTAATATCGTTTAAACCTAAGTGATAATCAAATAGAAAAGAAAAATAAATGAAAAAGACAGTATTTTTGTTCATAGCCTTAATGGCTTTGACTGCAGGTGCATACGCACAGGACTATGAAGTCCTCAATCGTTACATGAAAAAATATTCAGGCAACTGGTGCAACAGAATGACACGTCCCGACTCAGAATCGCAGCTCGGAACCCCCATGCCTGAATTCAATTTCTCAAAGTCGCTGAACAGCAAGGCACTGAAAGGGAAGACCGTGGTGCTCACCTTCTGGGCTACATGGTGCGGCGGTTGCCGATTGCTTTGTGTTGATCTCGACTCAGTGATGATGAAACACTCCAACGAATACGACAACGTGCAGATTATCGGTGTTGACTCCAAGGAGAAACTTGCCGACAAGGGATATGTGGCAAGCACGTTCTGGAAGGAGAAGGGCATCAGCTTTCCTACTACAAAGCCGGGAAAGGCTGCCGACCAGTGTGAAGAAAGTATCAAGGCGGGACACCCCACGACTGTAATCATCGACGGCGATGGAATCTTACGTGGACGTTGGGACGCATGGTCGCCGGGAGTTGCAGGCAGCGTGGCTCTTGCTGCATGGGCTATCGACATAGCTCCACGTCAGGGCATAAAGGCAGACTTGGAGAATGTCAACCGCCAGATTCGTGAAAAGCGTTACGACCGTGCCCTCTACCTGCTCGAACAGATGCCGATAGACACCATGAGCATCAGCCAACGTTGGGAGGCATTGCTCAATTTCTCGGGCAGGCACGCGATTGAATTGTACATTTCCTTGAAGGAGAAATACAACAAGTCAGCCGACAGCGAAGCTGGAATGTTCCATCGTCCGGCACAAGAGTATGTCACGATGATGACGGCTCTTGCCGATATAGTGTATGACAGCAACAACGACGACCCCGACATCCTTAAAATAGCACGCGAGGCAGAATCGGTAGCCGTCAACTTCGGTGGTCATAGAGGTTTATTGCGTGCACAGGAGCTTAATCTGCGTTATGCCAACGCCGTATTTAACCGCACAGCAAGGTCGCTCGTAAATTCATTGGGTTATGCCCGTAAGGACAACGACACTCAAAAGATTGCCACCATCGAAGCCCTGTTGAAGAAATACAATATCTCAGAGAGTGAAAACGATGAAATAAGCCTCGACCACCTGCGTATGGCACAGGACGAAAAAGAACAGAGCGAACACATGGCAAGGGTTAAAAAAAAGTAAATTCATAGTTGAAACGGTTAGTTTAGAAAATGATGTTTTTCGAGGGGGAGCTAAATGCTCCCCCTTTTTCTGTACATTTTTTAGAAATTAACGTGAGCTTGACGAAGTCATTAAAAATTACTAGTGGTGCGATAAATTTCGCTTGACCACATCTATTAGTTTAATATTT
>JBJEKR010000229.1:0-6524 GCA_051878735.1 Prevotella sp.
TCCTTGTATGGCGGAACATAGTCCTTGTCGCGCCACCACAGACCTTCCTTCTTGTTGAAGAGACCTGCTGCGAGAGTGTCGCGCGTCCAGCGGTAGGAACTCATGGCGTAGTCGAGATACTTTCTCTCACCCGTCAGTTTGGCGTATTTAGCATATACAGGCATTGCCATCTGTATGGCGTCAATCCAAGTCCAGTAGTCGTTTCTGCCTGTTGACATTTGGTGGTCGAGATTCTCCTTCACCTTGCTCAGGTCCTTCTTTCCCTCGCTCTGTACATAGCGGTCTATGTATGTCTGTTGGCAGCACTGGTTGTCGGCATTGGTGTCGTGAGAGCTGTTTCGTGCCGTCCATTTGTGGTAGTCGGCCCATCGGTCGGTGTAGTCGGTGTAGCGTTGCTGAGGGTCAATCTCGCAGAGAGCCATCAGTCCCTCGTAATAGACAGCTCGTGTCCACAAGTTGCTTGTACGCGTTTTGTTCACGTGTGTGTCGAGTGTAGGGTCACTGTACTTCCTCATGAAGTAGTCGTTTGTGCGATGCACCACGTCCAGTATTTCCTGTTGTTTCGGATTCTGTGCCGTCGCTTGCCCAAAGATGCAGAGCAAGCCGATGACGATGCTGATAGGTCTTTTCATTATTGTAAGTTTTTTAATGTCAATTTTACCTTGCCGTTCAGTCCGCTTGGAACTGGTTTCCAGTTGGCGTACGACGTTTTCTTGTAGTTGATGTCAACAACGTTTATCTCCTTCATCTTTCGCCACTCGATGCCACGGCGGTCCATGTCGGCAATGCGATTGGCGGGGAGGTTGGTCACCTCTATGCGCAAGGTGTTCTTGCCTTTGCGCAATGCGTCGTTGCAGTCGAGTACGAAGGGAACTGCCCAGGCGCAGCCGATGTAAGTGCCGTTGATATATACGCGGGCACTCTCGCGAACGTCGCCGAGGTCTATCGCCCAATTCCTTGCAGCGTCGGCCTTCGAGAGCTTGAATGTCGTTTCATAAACACCAGTCCCCATCGTGGTGGCTGCCGTGGCGTTGAGTCTTTCCCATGTCTGTAGTCCGTCGAGCGTGAATGTCTCGCCCACCGTTGGCTGCTCTTCGATGAACGACAGTTGCCAGCGGTTGCAGGTGAGGTCGATGGCGTTGTCGGTCAGTTCTGTTTCAGCCTTTGCCTCGCTGTCGGTGTTGCGGCAAAGGAGTATTCGGCTCTCGCCGCTGCGCAAGTTTAACGCCAGTCCGTCGGCGTTGATGTTTGCCTTGCAGGTTGAGTCGGTCATTGGGTCGTACCACAGCGCGTATTGCTCCGATACAGCCAACGGCACGCGGCTCGTGATGTCGTGGTCGGTGAGGTTGGCAATGAAGTAGTGGTGCCCCTCGTCGTTGCTGCGGCGTATTGTCTTCAGTCCCAGCACCTTCTTCATGGCCTCGGGTTTTGCGGCCTGCTCCATGGCAGCCGTGTCGTCGCCTTCGATGATTCTTGCCCCTTGCTGTCGCAACAGCTCAATGTGACGTCCAACATCGTTGGGCAGTGTGGCGTTGGTGGGGATGATAATGCCTTTGTAGCGAGTGCCTGCGGCGGTCTGCAACATTCCGTCTGAGAATGTCGTCGTGAGTAGATATTGGTCGCTGATGTAGTCGCAGTCGAAGCCTGCTCCATCGATGTCGAGAATGGTCTTGATGAACTGCGGAGCCTTGTGCGACATGGAGTGTATGTCAAACTGCATGAGCCAGTTGCGTGTGTCGCCTTTCCACATGTCGTGTACGGGCAGGTAAACGAGGAAGTCGTTATCGGGCCGTCCCCATTGCAGGTAGGTTTGGCAGCGGGTGATGTATGCCATCAGTTCGGGAGCGTCGCGCCAAATGCTGTTCGTCGGACTCATGTCAACCGATGCGTAGAATCTCCACCCTGGCCAAGGGTCGTCTTTCGGCGAATAGGCTGCACCGTGGAAGAACATCCTGTTCACTCCTGCACAGAACATGAGGTCGAGGTCGGGTTTCATTTGGCTCAGCGACGTGCGGAAGTGTTCGGTCAGCCAAGTGAACGTCTCGCTCGAAGTCAGCTTCTTGCCTGTGATGTGTGCTGCCGATGGAGCGTATTTCAGCATTGAGAGGTCGCTGTAGTTGCGTCGCGTAAAGCCAGAGTCGCGACGCAGACCCTTGATGCCGAAGTCGGTCAAGCCGAAGCCTTCTATTTCGGGAATGTCAACGGCGGCATAGCAGTCGATGAGGTTTGCTGGCGAGCCGTGGGCTTGGTTGCGCGTCTTTGCGCCGTGGCGATGCGCCCACTCTGTCCACTGACGGGTGAAATTGTTGAGCAGCATGTGTGCAAGTGTCTCGCGGTAGTCGCTGACCACCATCGTGTCGCCATCGACAAATTCCCGCAGGCTGTCGATGAGGCTGTAGCCGTGGCGACGCTCAAACTCGTGTGGCAATGTGGGAGTCCAGTTTGCGCCGTACACCTCGTAGCTGTCGTTGAACAACACAGGTGGAAAAGGCGTGTTTGAAGCCTTGAAGGCACTGTCGATGTGTGCGAGATAATGGGCTACGGCGGTGGAGTCGAAGTGGTTTACGACGTAGCCCTCGCCCCCTGGTGCGGCGCGTTTCACTTGTTGTCGTGTGCGGCTCTCGTAGAGCGCTATGACGCGCTTCATCCCGTTGTCGGCATCATATTCCTTCTTGGCTATAAGTCGGGCTATGCCTCGTTCGCGCTCAGGCAGTGCAAACTCGATTTCGTCCATTGGTGTCGTGGCGTTGACGAGCGTGTCTATTGCCAAGGCCTTGCACGCCGCCTCGCTCAGCGGAACCCACGGACCGCCGAAAGGCCACCCCGTTCCCGTCGCCATGTTTGTCTCGATGCCGAGCCTTGAGCCTATTTTCTCGACGAGCTGCAACGACTTCATCCATTGCGGTGAGAGATAGCTGATGTCGTTGGCCTCGTTGTTCTTCACACCGTAGATGGGTGTTATCTCCACAGCTCCTATGCCAGCCTTTGCAAACTGTTCGAGGTTCCACTGCAGGTTTGTGGAGTCAACGGCAGAGCCGAGCCACCACCATCTGATGCCTGGACGTGCTGTGTCGGGAGTCGGTATTGTCTGCGATTGAGTCGTTACGGAGCTGATGATGAGTGTGAGAGCCAGCGTCAGCCGCAATATGTTTCTGTACATTATTTAGATGCTGTTTTATTGTTAGTGTTTGCAAAGATACTAAATAAATGTCATTCTCGTTTCATGTTTCTACTAAATAAAAACCAAATAGTCCAAACGAGTGTTAAGGTTTCTAATTTAAGTTTCAGAAGTAAGGAAACTTTTCTTCTTTCGTTTTGCTCAAGGAAACGTCTTCCTTGGCTTCCGAACCAACGGTCACAGGCCGAAAGGGTAAAGTTAAGTAAATGTGTTTGTTTTAATTCACTCAAATTTCGAAAGGAGTTTCCTTGAGCGAAGCGAAAAAAAACGTATGTCTAAGTTTTTGGCTTCCGCTCAAGAAGAGAAAGGACTATTGTCTTTTTTCGCTTTGCTCAAGGAAACGTCTCCTTTGAACTCCTTGAACTCCAAGAAGTTGATCTTAACTTGAATAATTCATTAGTCCATGTGGAACAGTTCTACGAGCGGAATGCTCACGGGAGAGTTGTCGGGATTGACCTCCATGATGTCTGCCATCATGTCCCACCAGCGTTGCGTTATCGGATCTACGTTTGTCGTGTCCTGACTGTTGGTGTCCTTGTCGCATTTCTGTACGGCAAAGAGCAGGTTGGTGTCCTTGTCCCAGAAGATGCTGTAGTCGCTCACTCCCTGATCCTTGATCATCTGTTTCAGTTCTGGCCAAATGGCGGCGTGCCTTTTGGCATACTCTTCTTCGCACCCTTTCTTCAAGTACATCTTAAATGCAAATCTCTTCATATTCAAAACAACTTTTAATTTTTAATTGACTTTCGTCGAACGTCGTTTCTTAACTCTTAATTCTTAACTCTTAATTTTTAATTCTTAATTTTTAATTCTTAAATCAGTTGTGGTAAAAAGCTGGAGATGATGAGTATAGCAATGCCTACTATGAGGACTGCTATTGTCTTTGGCGAACAACCTTTCCACTCTTTCAGAATGATGCCCCACACGTTGGAGAACACAACGTTCAGTGCCATCAGTATGCAGAACGAAAGGGTGGTCAGTGTGGCTGACTCGGTGAGGAAGCCCTTGCCAAGCGACAGGCCGAAGAACTGGCTGTACCACAGCGCACCAGCCAAGAGGCAGAACAGTGCGTTGTTGCCCCAAACAGACGCCTTTGCGTAGTCGCTCCACGTCTTGTTCTTGCTGTTCTGATAGAAGCAGTAGATGGCGTTGGTGATGAAACCGCCAATGGTGACGAGCATCGTTGCAGGCAACGTCTTGTACATGTCTGGTGTGAGGTCGCCGAAGTTGATGTCGGAACCGAAGGCAAGGCCAACATTGAAGCAGCCGCTCATGAATCCCGCGAGCAATGCGATGGCAAGTCCCTTGGGGAAGTTGAAGTCCTTTACCGCATCCTTCTTCTGTTCCTCGGAGAGTGACGAAGCCTTCATGCTGCCAGCCAAACCGATGACGGCGATGCCGACGAGCGTCACCACCACGCCGATGATTACCGACGCTGTGAGCGAAGCCAAGGCGTTCTGCTCGGGGAAGAAGATGTTGAGCAGCACGGGACCCATTATCGTGCCGAGACCTGCACACGTGCCGAGGGCTATGCTCTGTCCGAGAGCCACGCCAAGATAGCGCATCGACAGGCCGAACGTCAGTCCTCCAACGCCCCACAGCACTCCGAAGAGCATTGTCATGAAGACATTGAACGAGTTGTCGGCATTGAACAGTTCACACATCGAATGGCCTTCAGGTACAGCAAGCCATGCACCGAGCAATGGCAATAACAACCATGCGAAGACTCCTTGCACAATCCAGTAGCTCTCCCAGCTCCAGTCCTTTATCCTGTTGATGGGGACGTAGCAGCTGCTTTGGCAGAAAGCTCCGATGGCTATTATGATAAGTCCTATGATGATGTCCATATACAGTTGAGTCGTTTGTCCATTAAAGGAATTAACGCTTCGAGATTACCTCAGCGGCATACTTGTCGATGTCGGCTATGAAGTCCTGTCCTGCAGGTACGTTGTTGCGAACGCAGAACTCGTCGTACACGGCGGTCCAAGGCATTGCCTTCTGCTCCTCCATGATGGCAAGCACCTTGTAGCCTTCGCCTGCCAGCTCCAGCTTTGAGATGGTCTCGCGTGGTTCGAGCAGGGCGCGCAACATGCACTTCTGGGCAGCACGTGAGCCGATGACGTATGCGCCGATGCGGTTTATTGAGCCGTCGAAGAAGTCAAGGCCGTAGTGTATGCGGTCGAGAGCGTCGGCGCGAACTATCTCGAAGAACAGCTCCTGTGTCTGGTCGTCCATGATGGTGACATGGTCTGAGTCCCAACGAACAGGACGGCTTACGTGGAGCATGAGTTCTTTGAGGAAAGGCAGTACGGCAGAAACCTTGTCGGCTGGCGACTCTGTTGGGTGATAGTGTCCCGTGTCGATGGTCAGTATCTTGTTGTTCTGTGCAGCGTATGCGGTGTAGAAGTCGTGTGAGCCTACGGTGAACGACTCCAGTCCAATGCCGAAAACCTTGCCTTCGATGCAGTCCTTCATCATTGGCTGCTCCTTCTCGAAGATTTCGTCGAGCGACTTCTTCAGTGTGTTGCGATAGAATGCGTGGTTCACCGATACGTCCTTGCATCCGTCGTGTACCCAAAGGTTCATGATGCAGGGGTCGTTCTGCGCCTCTCCCATTGCGTTGGCGATGTCGCGGCAGCGCTTGGTGTGTTCTACCCAGAACTTGCGAATGTCCTCATTGGGGTTTGCAAGGCTCAGGCTGCCAGACTTGGGGTGTGAGAAGCTTGACGAGTTGAAGTCGAGCTTCGTGTCGTTCTCCTTTGCCCAGTCTATCCATGACTGGAAGTACTCTACGGTCACTTCGTCGCGGTCAACAACCTTTCCCTTGAAGTCGCCGTAGATCTCGTGGAGGTTCAGACGGTGGTTGCCTGGTATGAGGCTCTTTGCCTTCAGTATGTCCTGACGCAGTTCGTCGATGTTGCGTGCTGCACCGGGGAAGTCGCCTGTTGACTGTATTCCGCCTGACAAGGCTCCTGCCTGCACTTCAAAACCTTTCACGTCGTCAGCCTGCCAGCAGTGCAGTGAGAGGTGGAAGTCCTGTAATTGTTTCAATACGGCTTCTGTATCGACGCCGATTTCTGCATAGCGTTCCTTGGCAATCTCGTATGCCTTTGAAATAAGTTCTGTTTTCATTGCCGTTATTTTTAATTTTTAATTTTTAATTTTTAACTCTTAACTCTTAACTCTTAATTGACTTCGTCGATTCTTTAGCTGCATTGACTTCGTCTTCCTCTGTCGCGACTCGGGATAGCTCAAGCGAGCTTGGCTCTCCTCTCGCTGCTCCATCGGTTCGGCATAGCTCAAGCGAGCTTGGCTCTGCTCTCGTTTGCAAAAGAATTCTTAATTC